>CAZJBN010000023.1:20272-42530 GCA_964543955.1 uncultured Bifidobacteriaceae bacterium | reverse complement strand
ACGCAGGTTCAAAGCACGCAGGTTCGAAGCACGCAGGTTCGAAGCACGCAGGTTCGAAGCACGGAGGTTTCTGGTGCGACTGTCCATTCTGATGGCGCTTGTGATGTGTGCGGCGTGCGGGTCCCAGCCGCAGGCGCCGGCGACGACGGTTCGGGCGAATGATTTCGACGTGCTCATCACGGGCGGGCGCATCGTGGACGGCACGGGAGCGCCGTGGTTCGAGAGCGATATCGGCATCATCGGCGACCGCATCGCGGAGATCGGACGGCTCGCCGGTCGGACGGCCGCCACGCGCATCGATGCGGCGGGGCAGTACGTCTCGCCCGGGTTCATCGACATGCTCGGCCAGTCCGAGTTCAACGTCCTCGTCGACAGCCGGGCGGCGTCCAAGATCACCCAGGGCATCACGACCGAGGTCACCGGCGAAGGCGGGTCCATCGCGCCGCTCGATGACCGGATGGCCGAGGCCAGGCCGCAGTACGAGCAGTACAAGGTCGCGCTCGACTTCCGCACGCTCGGCGAGTACTTCACGCGCCTCGAGACGCGCTCGCGTCCCGCGATCAATGTCGGCTCGTTCGTCGGGGCCGGCGGCGTGCGCGCCTACGTCGTCGGCGACGTCGAGCGCGCCGCGACGCCGGAGGAGCTGGAGCAGATGAAGACGCTCGTGCGTGAGGCGATGGAGCAGGGCGCGCTCGGACTGAGCACGTCGCTCCAGTACGTGCCGGACCGTTTCGCCTCGACCGACGAGATCGTCGAGCTGGCCCGCGTGGCCGCCGAGTACGGGGGGCGCTACCTGACGCACCAGCGCTCCGAATCGAACCGCATCATCGAGTCGCTCGACGAGGCGTTTTCTGTCGCCGAGCGCGCGGGTATCCCGACCGAGGTGTGGCACCTCAAGACGGCCTACCGCGCCAACTGGGGCCGCATGCCGGAGGTGCTGAAGCACTTTGCCGCCGCCCGCGCCCGCGGGCTGGACGTCACGGCCAACATGTATCCCTACGATCGGGCGTCGAACGGCCTCGACGCGTGCCTGCCGCTCTGGGTGCGCGAAGGAGGCACCGAGGCCATGCTCGCGCGGCTGAAGGACCCGGCGCAGCGCGAGCGCATCAAGCGCGAGATGGAAGATCCCTCGCCGGCCGAGTGGGAGAACCAGTGGTACGGCTCCGGCGGCGCGAGCGGCGTGCTCCTCTCGTCGGTCCTCGATCCGTCGCTGCGCAAGTGGGAAGGCAAGACGCTGGAGGAGATCGGCCGCGAGATGGGCAAGGACCCGCGCGATGCCGTGATGGACCTCGTCATCGCCGACCGCGGCGAGGCGTCCGTCATCATCTCCATCATGCGCGAAGACGATGTGCGGACGGCGCTGGCCGATCCCATGGTGTCGATCGGCACGGATTCGGGTGCGAGGGCCGAGGACGGTCCGCTGTCGGTCTCCAAGTCGCACCCGCGCGCGTGGGGCTCGTTCACGAAGATCCTCGGCACCTACGTCCGCGACGAGCGGCTGATCCCGCTGGAGGATGCCGTCCGCCGGTTCACGTCGCGCCCCGCGTCGCGCATGGGCATTCCTGATCGCGGGCTACTTCGCCCGGGTTTCAAGGCCGACATCACGATCTTCGATCTGGCGCGCGTCCGCGATCGCTCGACGTTCACCGATCCCACGCACTACTCCGAGGGCATCCAGCACGTGCTGGTGAATGGGGAGGCCGTGGTGTCGAATGGCGCGATCACCGACGCGCGGCCGGGACAGGTCGTGCGCGGTCACGGCGCGAAGACGCCGTAGCGTGATGCCGTCACGCCTTGCGGGCAACCATCAGGCAACTTCCGCCGAACGGAACGGTCCCGCCGCGTCCGATCCACCAGCGCTCGATGTCGAGGAGCGACGTGAGCGCCTTCACCGCGATCCCCTGTTGCGGTTTCAGTTCGTTGCGAACGGCATCGAGGTTGACCTCGGGACGGATCCCGAGCCGCGTCGGGATGGCACGCAACAGGAGAATCGGGACCGGCAGCGGCCAGAAGACGTAGGTGCCGAGTTCCACGACGAAACCCGCACGCGTGAGTAGACGGGCGAGCCCTGCGCGTGTGTAGCGCCGGTGATGGCCGCTCAGCTCGTCCTCGCTCGACCACAACCACTGATAGGCCGGCACGGTGAGATAGAGTCGCCCGCCGTGCGGCAGCAATCCGTGCAGCGTGCGAAGCGCCGCGTGATCGTCCTCGATGTGCTCGAGCACGTCGAAGAGGCCTGCCGCTGGCACTGATCCCCGAAGGAATCCCGCATCGTCCAGGGCGGCACAGGCGACTGGTTCGAGTCCGCGGGACTGCGCGTTCCTCGCGCCGGTCGGCCCGGGTTCGACGACCACCGTCGGAAAGCCCGCGTCCGTCAGCCCGCGCGCGACGAAGCCGTTGCCACCGCCGATGTCGAAGATGGGCCCCTGAGGCGGAAAGCGACCGACCGCCGCGGCGACATAGGCGTTGCGATAGGCGAACCAGAACGAGTGGTCCTCGATCTGAAAGCAGAAGGCGTTGCCCTCGTCCGGATAGTCCACGGTCGAACGAGTTCGAGGCCACCACAGCCCGTCGGCGCCACGCTCGAGATTGACAGCGATCAGGGAGAGATCGATCACGACGTGTTCGCGAGGAGGGGGGCCGGAGTGGCCCGCAGCCTCAATGTATCATCCCAAGCGGTGCTGGCCCCGCTGATCGTCCTCTGGTTGGCAACGCTCGCCTCGTTGCCGCCGCGCCCCTCACCGTGGATTGTCGTCCTGACGGCGCTGCCGATCGCGCTCCTCCTGTCGTGGCGCCTGGCGAGGCGGGCTGGCGAGCCGTGGCAGCGGTTCGCCACGCGCACGTGGGACCTGCATGCCATGGCCCTGGTGCTGCTGTACGCGCTCGGCGTGCAGATGGCCGACGCGCACGGTATCACCACCGACGGCGTCACCTACTTCGCGCAGCTGCGCAGCGTGATCTTCGATCGCGACCTCGACGTCGCGCGCGAGTTCGACGTCCTCGGACAGCCGCCGCGCCCCAACCACGTCGTGCCGGTCGGTCCGATTCTGGTCTGGCTGCCGTTCTACGTGTCGGTGGCGGTCGTCGACACCATCGGCCGCGCCATGGGCCTCTGGGCGGCACCTGCCGATTCGTCGGCGATCGGGCTCGGCGTCCCGTACATCCGCGCTGTGCTCATCTCGTCGTTTGCCATCGGCGCCGCCGGGCTGATGGCGCTGCTCTGGTACCTGCGCCGCCTGTTCTCACCGGCCATCTCTCTTGCGGCCGTCGTCCTCATCTTCGGCGCCACGCCGCTGTACTGGTACATGGTCTACGAACCGTCGATGACGCACGCGGCGTCCTTCGGCTTCGTGGCGCTCTTCGTGGTCTGCTCGGCCGTTTGGGTGGGTGACTCGGTTCCCGGTGCCCGGTTCCCGGTTCCCGCCTCCGCCAAGGGTACGGCGGGCAAGCCCGACTCCAGACAGATCTCCGTCGGTCGGTGTCTCATCCTCGGCACTCTGATCGGGCTTGCCTTCATGACCCGCTCCCAGGAGGCGATCTTCGCGCTCTTTCCGGCGCTGCTGATTTTGAGCGGCGCGGGCGCGCCCGCTGAGCGGATCCGTTCCGCTCTCCGAGTGGCGGGCTGGGCGTTTCTCGGCGCGCTGCCGTGGATCGTCCTGCAACTCCTGCACAGCTACGTCCTCTTCACGCGCTACGAGTACGACCTCTTCGGGCAGGGCGGCTACTTCAATCCGCTGCGGTCGCGGTGGATGGACACGCTCTTCTCCTCGTGGCACGGATTTCTGTCGTGGACGCCCGTGGCGTACATTGCCGTCCTCGGCACGGTGGCCTACGTACGCCGTCAATGGCAGTGGGCCGTCTCCGCGCTCGCCATCCTGTTCCTCACCGCGTGGGTCAACGGGGCCACGCAGGACTGGGCGGGCGGCTGGTCGTTCGGCGGGCGGCGCTTCACGAGCGTCCTCGCGATGCTCGCGCCGGGGCTGGCGCTCGTCATCGAGTTCGTCGTCCGGCGTCCGCTCGTCGCCGTGGCGCCGCTCCTCGCGGGCGCGCTCTGGTGGAACCATCTGCTGATGGTTCAGTACACCGCGGGGATGCTGCCAAAGGACGAGCCCGTGCCGTTCGCCCGCCTGGTGCGGCAACAAGCCGAGCTGCAGACGCGGCCGCCGTACTTCTATCCGTTCGCCTTCCCCGCGAACGCGTGGTTCGCGTGGCGCGAGGGGTTGCCCCTCGGCAAGTACGACGTGCTGTCGTCGGAGAGTGCGGGGCCGTCGATCGCGCTCACGTTCGATCGATCGGTGGAGAAATACCTGCTCGACGGATGGGACGCGCCCGGCGGCGACGACTGGGGGCCGGCCTGGTGGATCGGCCGTAACCCGGCCAGCCTGGCCGTCCCGCTGGACCTTCGTCCGGGCAACGTGCGCATCACTGTCCGCAGCCGCACGCGGTACGACGAGCCGGTCATGCGCGCCTCGATGGCGCTCGACGTGAACGGCCACGAAGTCGGCCGCTTCGACGCGGGCGTGCCCGATGCGGACACGGCGGTCATCGACGTTCCGGCGGCGGCCGCCGCACGGATCTTCAGGCGCGGGTTCAACCAGGTCGCGTTCAGGAGCCTTGGCGTCACGCCGGTCGACCCTGCCGACACGCGTCCGCCCGGCCCGCTGTCGCGCGCGCGCGTCTGGCCCGTGGCGATCTACGACCTGAGCATCGAGTAGCGACGCCGGGGTCATGTCATGCCCGAACGTGCCCGAGGCAGCCTGCCGGACGCTACAATGAAGGGTATGAAGCTCGGTGTTGGCCTCGCTCTATCGGCCTGCCTGCTGGTCTCCATCGCGATGGCTCAGCAGCCCGCGACCTCCGCCGGCACGGCCGGCACGCCGACCTTCACGCGCGATGTCGCGCCGATCTTCTTCGACCACTGCACCGAATGCCATCGGCCGGGCCAGATGGCGCCGATGTCGCTCCTGACCTACGAGAGCGCGCGGCCGTGGGCGCGGGCGATTCTGAAGGCCGTCACGTCGCGGGAGATGCCCCCGTGGGGCGCGGATCCGGCCATCGGCACGTTTGCCCACGACCCGAGCCTGACCGCAGAGGAGGTGGCCACGGTCGCCCGCTGGGTGGACGCCGGCGCGCCAAAGGGCGACGCGCCGATGCCCGCGGCGCCTGCCTATTCCGACGGATGGCAGATCGGAGAGCCGGACCTCGTGCTGTCCATGCCCGAGCCGTTCGAGCTGCCCGCGACCGGCATCCTCGAGTACGAGTACATCCGCATCCCGACCAACCTGAAGGAGGACCGGTGGGTCCAGGCCATGGAGATCCGGCCCGGCGATCCTCGGGTGGTGCACCACCTGCGCGTCTTCGCCCAGCCTCCGGGCCCCGACTCGCGCACCGTGCCGCCCGGACCGAAGGTCTGCCTGAACGGCGAGGTCTGCGGCGACCTCGAGCCGCCGCTCATCGGCTGGGGACCCAACATCGCGTCGATTGCCGTCGGCACCCGCCCCGAGGTCTATCCCGCGGGTACCTCCAAGCTCCTGAAAGCCGGCTCGGTCCTGACGCTGCACATCCACTACACGACGATTGGCGAGCCGGCCAGCGACCGGACGCAGGTGGCGTTCGTGTTTGCGAAGGAGCCGCCGGTCGTCGAGCTGAGGACCGTGTCGCTCGCGCAGGAGCGCTTCAGCATCCCTCCGGGCGACGCGAATCACCTGGTCGAAGGCAGCATCGAGTTCACGAAGGACGCGGCCATCTGGAGCCTCGGCCCTCATGCCCACCTGCGGGGCAA
Organism: uncultured Bifidobacteriaceae bacterium; assembly: GCA_964543955.1. Taxonomy (GTDB): domain Bacteria; phylum Acidobacteriota; class Vicinamibacteria; order Vicinamibacterales; family UBA2999; genus VFZN01. Next base: position 36,748 of record CAZJBN010000023.1, on the reverse strand, counting down.
GAGCTGGCGCTTCGATCTCGTGGAACCAGGCGGCGCGCGCCGCACGATCTTGAGCGTCCCACGGTTCGACTTCAACTGGCAGCTGCACTACACCTTTGCCGAGCCCATAGAGGTCAAGGCGGGCACGAAGCTCCATGCGCAGGCCGTTTTCGACAACTCGCCCGGGAACAAGGACAACCCCGATCCGGCAGCGACCGTCGGGTGGGGCGGGCTGACGACGGACGAGATGATGTTCGCGTCGGTCCTGTACAGCACCCGGTAGGGCGGAGCTTCAGCTCCGCCTGACGGTTCAACGGACGACGCGCAATCCACGAACCGTTTGGCTGCGAAAGCCGTACCCTATTGGTGCGCATGCGCATCGGCATCGACCTCGGTGGAACCAAGATCGAAGGCATCGCGCTCGACCGCGATGGACGGGAAGTCGGCCGGGAGCGCGTGCCGACGCCGCGGGGCGACTACGACGGCACGATCACCGCGATAGCCGATGTCGTCGGCCGCCTCGAAGCCCGGCACGGCGGTCCCGCGTCGGTCGGGGTGGGCATTCCCGGCGTCATCTCGCCACGGACCGGCCTCGTCAAGAACGCCAACTCCACCTGGCTCATCGGCCGCGCGTTCGACGAGGACCTCGCCGCGGCCCTGCGGCGCCCCGTACGGACGGCGAACGATGCCAATTGCTTCGCCCTGTCCGAAGCGACCGACGGCGCCGGCGCCGGTCGGCCGGTTGTGTTTGGCGTGATTCTCGGTACGGGCGTCGGCGGCGGTGTGGTCGTGCACGGACGAATCGTCGAAGGCGCCAACCGCATCGCGGGGGAGTGGGGGCACAATCCGCTGCCCTGGCCTGCCGAGGACGAGCGGCCGGGCCCGCCGTGCTACTGCGGACGGGCGGGCTGCATCGAGACGTTCCTGTCAGGACCCGGCCTTGCGCGCGACCATGCCGGGGACAGCCGCCAGGTGAACGACGCCGCGGCCATTGCGGGCCTCGCGGCCGATGGCGAAGCGGCCGCGGCTGCCACCATGGCCCGCTATTCCAACCGCCTGGCGCGCGCGCTGGCGTCGGTCATCAACCTCCTCGACCCGGACGTCATCGTTCTCGGAGGCGGCCTGTCCCAGATCGACGCGCTCTACGCGGACGTTCCCGCGCAGTGGGGCGAGTATGTTTTCTCCGACACGGTCGTGACGCGCCTGGCCCATGCCCGCCACGGCGCGGCAAGCGGCGTCCGCGGCGCCGCCTGGCTCTGGTAGCCGGCTGTCAGGCAGAGCTGAAGCTCCGCCCTACGGGGCGCCTACGCAGAGCTGAAGCTGCGCCGACGTGTGCTGACGCTCCACCCGACGCGTGCGTTGAACGTTCGTTCAATCCCAACGTGTTGATCCTGCTCGATTTATGCCGTCATGCGAATGACAAATCCTGACAATCTCCGTCCGTCACACACCGTATACTCGCGCAGTAACAATATGCGCGGACTCACCAGGTACACGCTCGGGTTGTCGGCTGCGGTAATGGCGGGCGTGGTGTGGGTCGTGGCCGCCGAACAGGCTCAGCCGTCGCGCGAGGCCGCACAGGCTCCGACGTCGGCACCGGCGACGGCCACACGTGTCACCCAGCCGTCTCCCACGCCGGCGGCGTCGACTGGTGCCGCCAGGCCCGCCATGGCGGTGGGCCACTCGGCCGCAGGATTGCCGGTCGAGCAGCAGAACGCGCTCGTCAAGCAGTACTGCGCGACGTGCCACAGCGATCGCGGCAAGGCCGGTGGTCTGACGCTTGCCTCGTTCGACGCAGGCGCTGTCGTCGATCACCCCGAAGTCACCGAGAAGATCATCCGCAAGATGCGTGCGGGCATGATGCCGCCGGCCGGCGCGCGCCGGCCGGAGCCGGCCGTCATCGAGAGCCTGGTCACCACCCTCGAGCGGACCATCGACTCGGCGGTCGCGGCCAATCCCAATCCGGGCTCGCGTCCCTTCCAGCGACTGAACCGCGCCGAGTACACCTACGCCATCCGCGACCTGCTCACCCTGGACGTGGACGTCGAAGCGTACCTGCCGCCGGACACGATCAGCGACGGCTTCGACAACGTGGCGGACGCGCAGGGCTTCTCGCCGACGGTGCTCGAAGGCTACCTGCGCGCGGCCAGCGCCATCAGCACGCTGGCCATCGGCGATGCGGATGCGGCGCCGACGGAGGCCACCTACAAGGTGCCGCGCACGGCGTCACAGATGCGGCAGGTCGACGGCGCGCCGTTCGGCACGCGCGGCGGCATGTCGACGGTGCACATCTTCCCGGCCGACGGCGAGTACACGTTCCGCATGCTGCTGCACTCCATCCCGACCGGGCAGCTCTTCGGGAGCAGCGTGCCGGGCGAGCAGATCGAGGTGTCGATCAACGGCGAGCGCAAGGCGCTCGTCGACATCAACACGCGGATGAGCGAGGCGGACCCCAACGGGATGAACCTCGTCACGCCGAAGATCTACGTCAAGGCGGGCCCGCAGCGCGTGACCGCGGCGTTCATCTCGCGCTTCGACGCGCCGGTGGACGATCTCATCGCGCCCATCGAGCACACGCTGGCCGACACGCAGATCGGCAGCGGCTTCGGGATCACGGCCCTGCCGCACCTGCGTGAGTTCGCCATCACGGGTCCGCTCGAGGTGACGGGCATCTCCGATTCGCCGAGCCGCCGCCGCATCTTCTCGTGCCGGCCGACGTCGGCCGCCGAGGAAACGGCCTGCGCCTCTGCCATCGTCAAGCGGCTGGCCGCGCGGGCGTACCGCGGACCGGTTGGCGCGTCGGACGTCCGCAGCCTGATGGGCTTCTACGATCAGGGCCGCGCCGAAGGCGACTTCGAGGACGGCGTGCGCATGGCGCTCCAGGCGCTGCTCGCCAGCCCGCGCTTCCTGTTCCGGCTCGAGTCCGTCCCCGAGGGCGTCAGGCCGGGCCAGAACTACCGGATTACCGATCTCGATCTCGCATCGCGCCTCTCCTACTTCATCTGGGGCACGGCGCCGGACGAAGAACTGCTGGCGCTCGCGAGCCAGCTGCGGCTTCGACAGCCCGGCGTGATGGAGAAGCAGGTCGCGCGGATGCTGGCCGACCCGCGCTCCGAAGCGCTCAGCGTGCGCTTTGCCGCGCAGTGGCTGCGGCTGCAGGACCTCTCCAAGATCAATCCCGACGCGCTCCTCTACCCGCAGTACGACCAGACGCTCGCCGCGGCGCTTCGTCGCGAGACCGAGCTGCTCTTCGACTCGATCGTCCGCGAGGACCGGAGCGTCCTCGACCTGATGTCGGCCGACTACACGTTCGTCAACGAGCGCGTGGCCAAGCACTACGGCATCCCGAACGTCACGGGGCCGGACTTCCGCCGCGTCAGCCTCGAAGGCACGCCGCGCCGCGGCATCCTCGGCCACGCGAGCGTCCTCGCCCTCACGTCGGTCGCCGACCGCACCTCGCCCGTGCAGCGCGGCAAGTGGATCATGGAAGTGCTCCTCGGTTCGCCTCCGCCCGCGCCGCCGCCGAACGTGCCGGCGCTCGAGGAGACCAAGGGCAACGCCGGCGGGAAGCTGCTGTCGGTTCGCGAGCGCATGGAAGAGCATCGGGCCAACCCCGCGTGCACGTCGTGCCACCGTGTGATCGATCCGCTGGGCCTCGCTCTCGAGAACTACGACGTCACGGGCGCCTGGCGCATTCGCGACGGCGACACGCCGGTCGACTCGAGCGGCGATCTCTATGACGGGACGAAGATGGATGGTCCCGATGGACTCCGGCAGGCGCTCCTGAAGCACCAGGACGTGGTGCTCCTGAGCTTCACCGAGAGCCTGATGACCTACGGCGTCGGTCGCCGCGTCGAGTACTTCGACCTGCCGACCGTCCGCGCGATCGTCCGGGACGCGGCGAAGGCCGATAACCGGATCTCCCAGTTCGTCCTGGGCGTCGTCAAGAGTCCCGCGTTCCAGATGAGCCGGGCCGAAGCAGTCGAAACAACGGTCGAGAACAGGTAGTCGATTTCGGAGGCGCGATGTACATCACGAGGAAGCACATCTCCCGGCGCACGATGCTGCGAGGCATGGGAGTGACCATGGCCCTGCCCCTGCTGGAGGCCATGATTCCCGCCCGCACGGCGTTCGCCAAGACGACGGCAGGCAAGGTGAAGCTCGCCGCCATCGAGATGGTGCACGGCTCGGCCGGCGCCACCGCGATTGGCGCGCAGAAGCACCTGTGGTCGCCGCAGGCCACCGGGTCGGCTTTCGACCTGAGCCCGAGCAGCCTGGCCCCGCTCGAGCCCTATCGCGACTACCTGACCATCGTCAGCAACACCGATGTCCGCAACGCCGAGGCGTTCACGGCGCCGGAGATCGGCGGCGACCACTTCCGGTCGAGCGCGGTCTTCCTGACGCAGGCGCATCCCAAGCAGACCCAGGGGTCCGACGTGCACGTCGCGACCTCGATGGACCAGCTCTACGCGCAGCGCTACGGGCAGGACACGCCGATTCCCTCGATGCAGCTCTGCATCGAGAACGTGGATCAGGCCGGCGGCTGCGCCTACGGCTACGCGTGCGTCTACACCGACACGGTCAGCTGGGCCTCGGCGACCGAGCCGCTGCCGATGGTGCGCGATCCGCGCGCGGCCTTCGACATGCTCTTCGGCGTCGGCGCCACGCCCGAGCAGCGCGCCGCGCGCCGCAAGGCCGACAAGAGCATCCTCGACTGGATCACGACCGAAGTGGCGTCGCTCAAGGCCAATCTCGGCCCCGGCGATCGTGCGCGCCTCAGCGAGTACCTGGACGACGTCCGCGAGATCGAGCGGCGCATCCAGCGCGTCGAGGCATCGAACGCGAGCGGCGAGCCGCGCGAGCTGCCCTCGGCGCCGATGGGCGTGCCCGACGCGTTCGAGGAGCACGTCAAGCTGATGTTCGACCTGCAGGCCGTGGCCTTCGCGTCCGACATCACGCGCGTCTTCTCGTTCAAGATGGGCCGCGACGGCTCGAGCCGCGTCTACCCCGACAGCGGCGTCAAGACCGGGTTCCACCCCGCGTCGCACCACCAGGACCGCGAGGACCGCATCCTCGACTTCGCGAAGATCAACAAGTACCACCTCTCGCTCGTCCCGTACTTCCTGGACAAGCTCAAGAACACGCCGGACGGCGACGGCAACCTGCTGGATCACACGATGATCATCTACGGGTCGCCGATGGGGAACTCCAACGTGCACAACCACAAGCGCTGCCCGCTCTTCCTGGCCGGCGGCGCGGGCGGTGCGCTGAAGGGCAACCTCCACATCAAGGCCGCGGACGGCACGCCGATGGCCAACGCGATGCTCTCGATGCTCCACATCCTCGGACTCGACGACGTCACGAGCTTCGGGGACAGCACCGGCGCTCTGGACCTCACCCACGCGGCCGAGACCACGGTCGCGGCGGCGGATTAGGGGAGACGGCCATGCGTCTTCGTCGATCGGACCGCTCTGCGGCTCGGCGCGTGAATGCGGCGTGCGCAGGCGTGCACACGACGGTCCGGGCCGCGCGGAGCGCGGCAAGGACCGCTGCCGGGGGCGTGGCCGTCGCAGTCTGCCTGTCGATCGCTCTCGCCAGCGCCCAGGCGCCCGGCATGATCGAGGCCGCCAGACAGGGCAATGTGGACGCGGTCCGTGCACTGCTCAAGGACGGTGCGGACGTCAACGCGGCTGAGGGCGACGGTGCGACCGCACTGCACTGGGCCGCCCGCGCCGGCAAGGCCGAGCTCGCCCAGATGCTGCTCTATGCCGGCGCGAACGTGCGCGCCACCACCCGCCTCGGTGCGTACACACCGCTGATGATGGCCGCGCAGGGCGGCCACTCCGCGACCGTGGCCGCGCTCATCGCCGCCGGGGCCGACGTGAACGCCACGTCCACGACGGGCACGACGCCGCTCATGTTTGCCGCCGAATCCGGCGACACGCGCACGGTGACGATGCTCGTCGAGGGCGGCGCCGAGATCGACGCACGCGAAAAGGCGATGGAGCAGACGCCGCTCATGTTTGCCTCCGCCTACAACCGCGTGGACGTCGTCAAGCTGCTGATCGCGCGCGGGGCCGATCTCGAGGCCACGTCGAAGGTGGTGGATCTGGCGAAGCTGTCGAGCCCCGAAGAGGAGTTCTTCAGGCGGCGGCGCGAGGAGCAGCAGGGTGCGCAGGCCGCCCAGGGGCCGCGGCCGCCCGACGTCGCGGGCGCGACGCGCCAGTATCGCTACAACGAGCTCGTCGGCACGTCCGGCGGGTTCTCGCCGCTTCACTTCGCCGCCCGTCAGGGCCACACCGACATCGTCAAGGCCCTCGTCGAAGCCGGCGCCGACGTCAACCAGCGAAATCCCGGCGACCAGTCGACGCCGCTCATCGTGGCCACCATCAACGGGCACTTCGACATCGGCCGCTACCTGCTCGAGCACGGCGCCGATCCGCGGCTGGCGAGCGAGAACGGCGTCACGCCGCTCTACGGCGCCCTCAACGTCCAGTGGGCGCCCAAGGCGCTCTACCCGCAGCCGCGCGCCTATCTGCAGCAGGAGCTGACCTACCTGGGCTTCATGAAGCTGCTGCTCGACAAGGGCGCGGAGCCGAACGTCCGGCTCTCGCGCAAGGTGTGGTACTCGGGCTACAACTTCGACCTCGCCGGCGTGGACGAGATCGGGGCGACGCCGTTCTGGCGCGCCGCCTACGGCGGGGACGTGGACGCGATGAAGCTCCTCGTCTCCTACGGCGCGGATCCGAACATCGCGACGATCAAGCCGGCCGGCCGCCCGCGGACGGGCGACGGCGATCGGTTCAACGTGCAGGACGTGTCGGGCATCCCGCCCGTGCCGGTGGGTGGTCCCGCGGTGACGCCGCTCCAGGCGGCTTCCGGCGTGGGCTACGCCGAGGGCTTCGCGGCCAACTCGCATCGTTATGCGCCGGCAGGCCTGCTTGCCGCGATCACCTATCTCGTCGAGGAGCTTGGCGCGGACGTCAACGCTGCCGATCACGAAGGCAACACGGCGCTTCATCACGCCGCCGCGCGCGGCGACGTCGAGAGCATCACGTATCTCGTCTCGAAGGGCGCGGACGTGACCAGGGTCAATCGCGAGGGCCAGACGACGGCCGACATGGCCAATGGTCCCGTGCAGCGCACGCAGCCGTTCCCCGAGGCGCTGGCGCTGCTCGAGAGCCTGGGCGCGAAGAACAATCACAAGTGTGTGTCGTGTTGAGGTCCGGAAAGGTCCGGGAAGGTTCGGGAAGGTCCGACTAGGTCCGGGAAGGTCCGAGAGACACGATTATGCGAGCGGCGGTTGGGATTGTCGGCATTGTCGGTGTGATGGCCCTCTTCAGCATGGGTCCATCCGCCCAGGTGGCAGGCGACCCTGAACGGTCGCCTCGACCTGTCGCGTCGCACCAGTCGCCTCTACCGGCGACCCCCGCCGACCAGACCGCCATGGTCAAGCAGTACTGCGCGACCTGTCACAGCGATCGCGGCAAGGCCGGCGGGTTGTCGCTGGCGGGCTTCGATGCCGGCAGCGTGGTCGAGAACACCGCGGTCGCCGAGAAGATCATCCGGAAGCTGCGCGCGGGCATGATGCCGCCTGTCGGCGCGCGCCGACCCGAGCCGGCGGCGCTGGCCGCGCTCGCCGAGGGCCTCGAGACGCGCATCGACCGCGCCGCATCTGCCAATCCCAACCCGGGCTGGCGCCCGTCGCAGCGCCTCAACCGCGCGGAGTACCAGCGCGCCGTCGAAGATCTCCTCGGCATCGAGGTGGACATCACGGCGTTCCTGCCGGCCGACACCATCAGCGACGGCTTCGACAACGTCGCCGACTCGCAGACCATTTCCACCGCCCTCATGGAGGGCTACCTGCGCGCGGCAAGCCAGATCAGCCGGCTGGCCGCCGGCGATCGACACGCGTCGGCTGCCACGACCACGTGGAAGGTGCCGCGGACGGCATCGCAGATGCGGCACGTCGAAGGCGCGCCGCTCGGGACCAGGGGCGGCTTGTCGGTCGTTCACGTCTTCCCGGCCGACGGCGACTACGTCTTCAAGATCCTCCTGCACTCGGGCCCGACCGGCGACCTCTTCGGCGGTCCGTATGCGGGCGAACAGATCGACATCTCGATCAACGGCGAGCGCGTGGCGCTCATCGACATCAACCCGCGGATGAACGAGCAGGACAAGAACGGGTTGAACACCTTCTCGCCGCCGATTCACATCAAGGCGGGGCCGCAGCGTGTCTCGGCGGCATTCGTCAAGCGCTTCGACGGTCCGGCCGACGACCTGATGATGCCCATCGAGCACACGCTCGCGGACACCAATATCGGAGAGGTCTTCGGCACGACGGCCCTGCCGCACATCCGCGACTTCGCCGTGACCGGTCCCACCAACGTGACCGGCGTCTCCGACACGACGAGCCGCCGCCGCATCTTCTCGTGCCGGCCCACGGCCGCCGCCGAGGAGCGCGCCTGTGCCGAGGAGATCGTTCGCCGACTCGCATCGCAGGCCTATCGCGGTCCGGTTGGCGCCGAGGACTTCGCGGCGCTCATGACCTTCTACGATCGCGGCCGCGACGGCGGAGACTTCGAAGCCGGCGTACGGCTGGCGGTCCAGGCCGTCCTCGGCAGCCCGCGCTTCCTGTTCCGCATGGAGCGGGTGCCCTCGACCGTCCGCCCGGGTCAGACCTACCGCGTGGCGGACCTCGATCTGGCCTCACGGCTGTCGTTCTTCCTGTGGGGCGCGGCGCCGGACGCCGAACTGCTGAAGGTGGCCTCCGCCGATCAGTTGCACGTGCCGGCGGTCTTCGACCGGCAGGTGAAGCGCATGCTCGCGGACCCGCGCTCCGAGGCGCTGGCCACGCGGTTTGCCTCGCAGTGGCTCCGGCTCCAGGACGTGGCGCAGGTCCGCCCGGACCACCATTTCTATTCGCACTGGGACACCACGCTCTCGCAGGCGATGGTCAAGGAGACCCAGCTGTTCTTCGCGAGTCTGGTCCGTGAGGATCGGAGCCTCCTCGAGATTCTCGACGCCGACTACACGTTCGTGAACGAGCGGCTCGCCAAGCACTACGGCATCCCGAACATCCTCGGCAACGAGTTCCGCCGCGTGTCGCTGACCGATCCGAATCGCCGCGGCGTGCTCGGACAGGGGAGCGTGCTGCTGCTGACGTCGATTGCCGATCGCACCTCGCCGGTGCTGCGCGGCAAGTGGGTCATGGAAGTGCTGCTCGGATCGCCGCCGCCGCCGCCGCCGCCCAACGTGCCGTTGCTCGAGGAGACCAGCGGCACCGCCGGAGGCAAGCTGCTGTCGGTCCGCGAGCGCATGGAAGAGCACCGCAAGAACCCGGCGTGCACCTCCTGCCACCGCGTGATCGACCCGCTCGGCCTTGCGCTCGAGAACTTCGACGCGACAGGCATGTGGCGCATCAAGGACAACGGCGTGGCCATCGACTCGGCGGGCGTGCTCTACGATGGCACCGAGATGGAAGGCCCGCAGGGCCTCCGTCAGGCGCTCCTGAAGCACGCGGATGTCATCAAGCTCAGCTTCACCGAGAGCCTCATGACCTACGCGCTCGGCCGGCGCGTGGAGCCCTTCGACATGCCGGCCATCCGCGCCATCGTCCGCGACGCGGAGACGCGCGAAGATCGGCTGTCGGCGTATATCATGGGCGTCGCCAGGAGCCCTGCATTCCGTACGAGCCGGGCGGAAGGCGCCGCGACGACGGACGTGGAAGTGGCGGCGAAGTAGGAAGACTCGAGGCTCTAGGCTTTGGGCTCTAGCTAAAGCCTGAAGCCCAAAGTCTGAAGCCTGTTCGGAGGATCGAATGTTCATCACCAGGAAGCACATCTCCCGCCGCACCATGCTCCGCGGCATGGGCGTGACGATGGCGTTGCCGCTGCTGGAGGCCATGGTGCCGGCACGGACGGCACTGGCGCAGACGGCGGCCGGCAAGGTGCGGCTCTCGGCCATCGAAATGGTGCACGGCTCGGCCGGTGCGACCGTGATCGGCGCGCAGAAGCATCTCTGGTCGCCCGCGGCCACCGGGCGGAACTTCGACCTCGGCCCGAGCAGCCTCGCGCCGCTCGAACCCTTCCGCGACCATCTGACGATTGTCAGCAACACGGACGTTCGCAACGCCGAGGCGTTCGAGCTGCCCGAGATCGGCGGCGACCACTTCCGATCGAGCGCCGTGTTCCTGACGCAGTCGCATCCGCGGCAGACGCAGGGCTCGGACGTACGTGCGGGAACGTCGCTCGATCAGTACTACGCGCAGCGCTACGGCCAGGAAACGCCCATTCCGTCGATGCAGCTCTGCATCGAGAGCGTCGACCAGGCGGGCGGCTGCTCGTACGGCTACTCGTGCGTGTATACCGACAGCATCAGCTGGTCGGCGCCGAATACGCCGATGCCGATGATCCGCGACCCGCGCGTGGCCTTCGATCAGCTCTTCGGCGTCGGCGCGACCCCGGGCGAACGCCGCGAGCGGCGCGCCGAAGACAAGAGCATCCTGGACCTGATGGCGGATCAGCTCGGCCGGCTCCGGACCGAGCTCGGCGCGGCCGACCGGCTGCGCCTCAACCAGTACCTGGACGACGTGCGGGAGATCGAGCGGCGCATCCGGAAGGTGGAGGCCTACAACGCCAGCGGCGAGGCGCGGGAACTGCCGGGTGCGCCCATCGGCGTCCCCGACTCCTTCGACGAGCACGTCCGCCTGATGTTCGACCTGCAGGTGCTGGCCTTCGCCTCGGACACGACGCGCGTCTTCTCGTTCAAGATGGGCCGCGATGCCTCGAGCCGTGTGTATCCGGAGAGCGGAGTCTCGACCGGCTTCCACCCGGCCTCGCATCACCAGGAGCGCGAGGATCGCATCCTGGAGTTCGAGAAGATCAACCGCTACCACATCGGGCTGCTTCCCTACTTCTTCACGAAGCTGAAGGAGACGCCGGACGGCGATCGCTCGCTGCTCGAGAACACGCTCGTCCTCTACGGCTCGCCGATGGGGAACTCGAACATCCACAACCACAAGAAGTGCCCGCTCTTCCTCGTCGGCCACGCCGGCGGCAAGGTCAAGGGCGGGCTGCACATCAAGGCGGCGGATGCGACGCCGATGGCCAATCCCATGCTGAGCGTCATGCACACGCTCGGCCTGGACGACATCACGAGCTTCGGCGACAGCACCGGCACGCTGGATTTGAATTCGGCGAGCGAGACGACGGTCGCGGAAGCGTAGGGCGGCTCGTTAGAGCCGCCTCGAGGCGGGGCTGAAGCCCCGCCCTACGACGGAGAGACATCAATGCAGATGCGCGTGAAGGCAAGCCCCATCCTCTGCGCGATGATCGCGGTCCTGTCGGTCGGTCCGGCCGTGGCCGCGGGACAGAGCCGTTCTCTCGTCGCCGACGCGGCGATGACGGCGGACCGCGATGCCGTCCGCACGATGCTCAAGGACGGCGTGGACGTCAACGCCGCGCAGGGCGACGGCACGACGGCGCTGCACTGGGCCGCGATGAAGGGCGACGCCGAGATGGCGCAGATGCTGCTCTTCGCCGGCGCCAATCACCGCGCGATCACGCGCCTGGGCGGCTATACGCCCCTCTTTCTCGCCGCACGGGGCGGACACGCCAACGTCGTCGCGACCCTGCTGGCGGGCGGAGCGGACGTCGACCAGCGCGCGACCAGCGGGGCGACCCCGCTCATGATGGCCGCCGCCGCAGGCGACACGCGCACGACGACCATGCTCGTGGAGGCGGGCGCGGATGTGAATGCCGTGGACACGGCCAAGGGCGAGACGCCGCTCATGTTCGCCGCGGCGTTCGATCGTCACGACGTGGTCCGGCTGCTGCTGCAGCGGGGCGCGAAAGCGGAGGTTACTACCACGGTCGTGGATCTCTTCGCGCTGACGGCGCCCGAAGAGGAATCCATGCGGCGGCAGTTCGGCGCGAGAGCCGGACAGCCGGGAGCCGCCGCGCGGCCGGCCGAGATCCCGGGCCTCACGCGGTCGCTGCGCTACAACGAGCTGATCAAGACGCAGGGCGGGATGACCGCGCTCCACTTCGCGGCGCGCCAGGGCTTCAAGCAGACCGTGGCGGCGCTCATCGACGGCGGGGCCGACATCAACCAGCCGAACCCCGGCGACGAGACGACACCGCTGCTCGTCGCCATCGTCAACGGCCACTTCGATCTGGCGATGGACATGCTGGCCCGCGGCGCCGACCCGAGGCGTGCCAGCCACAACGGCGTGACGCCGCTCTTTGCGACGCTGAACGTCGTGTGGGCGCCGAAGTCGCTCTACCCGGGGCCGAAGACGTATCAGCAGCAGCTGACCGGCTACCTCGACCTGATGGGCGCGCTCATCGACAAGGGCGCGGACGTGAACGCGCGCGTCCGCTACAAGGTGTGGTACCAGGCCTACAACTCCGACTTCGCCGGCGTCGACGAGAGCGGCGCGACGCCGTTCTGGCGCGCGGCCTACGCGAACGACGTGGACGCCATGAAGCTGCTCGTCGCAAGCGGCGCCGATCCGCACATCCCGACCGCGAAGCCCGCCGGGCGGCCGTTCACGGGCGAGGGCGTGCGCCAGACGCAGGATCTGTCGGGCCTGCCACCGGTCCCCGTGGGTGGACCGGCCGTCCAGCCCATTCACGCCGCCTCGGGCGTCGGCTACGGCGAGGGCTTTGCCGCCAACGCGCATCGTTACGCGCCGACCGGATTCCTGCCCGCGATCAAGTACCTCGTCGAGGAACTGGGCGCCGACGTCAACGCCGTGGATCACGAAGGCAACACGCCCGTCCACCTGGCCGCATCGAGGGGCGACACCGAGTCGATCAAGTACCTCGTGTCGAAGGGCGCGGATGTGACCAGGGTCAACCGCGAGGGCAACACGACGGCGGACATGGCCAACGGCCCCGTCCAGCGTGTGCAGCCGTTCCCCGAGGCGCTGGCCCTGCTCGAGCAGCTCGGCGCGAAGAACAATCACAAGTGCGTGACCTGCGACTAGAGCCTGGTAAGTTCCTGGTAAGTTCAAAGTTATCAGTTCAAAGTTACAAGAGGCGCCGGGGACGATTCGATGCCATCGGGTGTCTTCCTTTTTGAACTTTGAACTGCCTGACTTTGAACTAGCACTGATCCTTCCATGATCTCCATCCATCCCTTTGCCCACACCGTCCTCCTCGCCGTCGTCGCGCTGATGAGCAGCGCCCTGCCAGGCTTTGCCCAGAACCGGCATGCGGTGCTGGACCTGTGGGCTGAGGGGAAGCCGGCGTTCGGCGTCTTCGTGCCGAACGAGAATCCCGAGCGGTTCGTACGAGGCCAGCCTCCGCCGAAGGGCATCTATACGAGGGCCGGTGCGGAGAAGCTGGCCGCCAATCCGCTGTACGACTTCGTGTTCCTCAATCTCGAGGGCAGCTACGATGCGGCGGCGGTGAAGGCGGTTGCCGAAGGGCTGAAGATCGGCGCTCAGAGCGGCCCCCGCAAGACGCTGATCGTCCGGATTCCGACGATCGAGCGTGACGGCCTGGAGGCGACGCGCACGCGCGTCAAGGAAGTCCTGGACGCCGGCGCCGATGGCGTGACGCTGCCGCACATCCGCTCCGTGGACGAGGCCAGAGACGCGATCGGCATCTTCCGCGATGCCGGGGCCGATGTCTGGTCACCCTCCAACCCGACGGGCCGCATCATTGCCATGCTGATGGTCGAAGACCCGGCGGCGGTTGCTGCGGCAGGTCAGATTGCAGACCTTGACGGCTTCAGCGTTCTGGCATGCGGCATTGGCAGTCTCACCCAGGCGCTCGGCGGCGACCGTGCGGCGGGGGAGGCTGGCACACAGAAGGTGCTCGTCGAGACGAAGCGGACGAAGCTGCCGAACATGCTGACGGCCAGCCCGCAGGACGTGGAGCAGCGGGTCAGGGAAGGGTTTCTCGGCCTGCTCGGGCAGGGAGCGTCGGCCGACGCGATGATCGAAGCCGGGCGCAAGGCCGCCGGCCGGTAGCAGACGTGAAGTGTTTGTGTCGGGGCGTCACGCTCCTGCTTCTCCTGCTGTGCGCACCGGCGGCGCACGCCCAACCCTCTGTGCCGCCGCCCCACGACACGGCCCAGGCGGAAGACGCCGACCAGGCCACCATCATCATTGACGGTTCCGACCCTCCGGTCGCGCCGTCGATGATCACGCGGGACGCCAGGAACCGGCCCACGGTCCGGGCGATCAAGCTGTCGCAGCCGATCGCGCTCGACGGCGTGCTCGACGAAGCCGTCTACGAACAGTACGAGCCCTTCGGCGACTTCGTGCAGGTCGTGCCGCAGAACGGCGCGCTCGCCTCCGAGCGCACCGAGGTGTGGATTACCTACGACGCGACGACGATCTACGTGTCGGCCAGGGTGTTCGATTCGGCGCCCCCCGAGCAGTGGGTGGCCAACGAGCTGCGCCGCGACACGAACCAGATGCGGAACACCGATCAGATCGGCGTCGCGTTCGACACGTTCTACGATCGGCGCAGCGGGTTCATGTTCTACGTCAACCCGATCGGCGGTTTCGCGGACTACTCCATCATCGACGAGGGCGGCCCCAACACGGACTGGAACCCGGTCTGGACGTCGAAGACGGGCCGCTTCGACGGCGGCTGGACGGTGGAAATGGCCATCCCGTTCAAGTCCATCCGCTACGCCTCGGGTTCGAATCGCGTGTGGGGCTTCCAGATGCGGCGCGCGATCCGGCGCAAGAACGAATGGGCCTACCTGAGCCCGGTCCCGCAGAACCTGGCGGGCCCCGGCGCGCTCAGCCGCGTGTCGTCGTTCGGGACGATCGTTGGCCTGGACCTGCCGCCGGCCAGCCGCAACATGGAGCTCAAGCCGTACACGCTGGGCCGTGCGACGCGCGACAACCTCGGCATCAATCCCGGCAGCGATCTCGACGCCGAGATCGGCGGCGACTTCAAGTACGGTGTCACGGCCAACATCACCGCGGACCTGACGGTGAACACGGACTTCGCGCAGGTGGAGGTGGACGAGCAGCAGGTCAACCTGACGCGGTTCAGTCTGTTCCTGCCGGAGAAGCGCGACTTCTTCCTCGAGGGCCGCGGCAACTTCGACTTCGCCCGCGGCGGCTCGGGCGGGGGGAACTCGACCGGCAGCGACACTCCGACCATGTTCTACAGCCGGCGCATCGGCCTCAATCGCGGGCGCGTGATTCCGCTGGACGTCGGGGGCCGCCTGACCGGGAAGACGGGACGCTGGGGCTTCGGCGCGGTCAACATCCAGGCGGGTGACGAGGAGGTCTCACGCACCGAGCCCACCAACTTCACGGTCCTCCGTCTCAAGCGCGACATCCTCCGGCGCAGCACCATCGGCGCGATCTTCACGAATCGGTCGGTTGGCGCGCTCGGGCCCGGGTCGAACCAGGCTTACGGCGTGGACGCCGGCTTCGCGTTCTACCAGAACGTGACGGCGGGCGCCTACTACGCGCGCACGGAGACGACCGGCCTCTCGGGAGACGACGAGAGCTACCAGGGCCGCTTCGAGTGGTCGCCGGATCGCTACGGCGTGGCGTTCGAGCACCTGAAGGTGGGGGACGCCTTCAACCCCGAAGTGGGCTTCGTCCGGCGCGTCAACTTCGAGAAGACGTCGGGCGAGCTCCGCTTCAGCCCGCGCCCGCAGTCGATCGAGTCGGTGCGGAAGTTCACGACGGAGGCCGGGATCGACTACTTCGTCAACGGCAACGGTGCCGTCGAGACGCGGCAGCAGCGACTCAGGTTCAACACCGAGTTCGAATCGAGCGATCAGTTCTCGATCGAGGGCACGGACAACTACGAGCTGCTGTTCGTGCCGTTCATGGTGGGCGGCGGTGTGTCCATTCCGGCGGGCGGCTACAACTTCCGTAACGCGACCGTGTCCTACACGATGGGCCAGCAGCGGCGGTTGTCCGGGACCGTGGGCCTGCAGGCCGGCGAGTTCTACGACGGCACGATCACGGCGCTGACCGTCAGCAGCGCGCGCTACGCCATCCTCGAGCAGTTCTCCGTCGAGCCGAGCCTGTCGGTCAACCGGATCGATCTCCCGTACGGTGCGTTCACCCAGCGGGTGTACCGCGCCCGGACGGACTACGGCTTCTCGCCGCGGATGTTCCTGAGCGCGCTCCTCCAGTACAACTCGGCCGATCAGACCTTCAGCAGCAACGTCCGCTACCGATGGGAGTACATCCCGGGGAGCGAGCTCTTCGTCGTGTGGACCGACGAACACGACACGCGCCCCAACAGCATCGGCCTCAGAAACCGCGCGTTCGTGGTGAAGATCACGCGGCTCTTCCGGTTCTGAGTCGCACCCGCCTCCGCTTGCCCATGCTCGGTTGGCGAGCTACGGCGAGGCAAGCCCTGAGCACTCGAGCACCTGTGCACCCGCGAGGCGGATCTGAAGATCCGCCTTACGAGCGCGCGGGCACCCGGGCACCCCGGCACCCTGGGCACCCCGGCACCCTGGGCACCCCGGCACCCTGGGCACCCCGGCACCCTGGGC
>CAZJBN010000023.1:0-20172 GCA_964543955.1 uncultured Bifidobacteriaceae bacterium | reverse complement strand
ACCTTGGGCACCTGAGCACCTTGGGCACCTGAGCACCTTGGGCACCTGAGCACCCTGGGCACCTGTGCACTCGGGCACCCTTACAATGGTTCTCGTGCGACGGACATTCCTGGTGGCCGTGAGCGCGCTGCTGGCCGCCTCCTGCGCGATGGCGCCACGAGCCTCGGCGGTCGACCGGCTCGAGGCCTGCCGAAGCGATCAGGGACCGACCGACGCCTACTGCGGGACGCTCACCGTCTTCGAGAACCGCATGGCGCGCGAGGGGCGCACGATCGATCTCCGGATTGTCGTGCTGCCGGCGCTCAGTGCCGACGCCCTGCCGGACCCGCTGTTCTTCCTCGCCGGCGGGCCCGGCCAGGGCGCCGCCGAACTGGCGCCCTTCATCCGTGAGCTCTTCCGGCGGGTGCAGACCCATCGCGACATCGTGCTCGTCGATCAGCGCGGCACGGGCCGGTCGAACCCGCTCGACTGCCGGACAGACGATGACTCGCTCCAGTCGCTGAACGAACCGGACGAGGTCGCGCTGCGGCGCCTGAAGGTCTGCCTCGAGGGCTACGACGCCGACCCCGGGATGTACACCACGCCGATTGCCATGGACGATCTGGACGAGGTCCGCGCGTTTCTCGGCTACGACCGGATCAACCTCTTCGGCGGTTCGTACGGCACGCGCGCGGCGCTCGTCTACCTCCGGCAGCACGAGCCGCGCGTGCGGTCCGTCATCCTGGACGGCGTGGCGCCGACCAGCATGCGGCTGCCGCTGTACGCCGCGCGCGATGCGGAACGGGCGCTCGACTACCTGATTGCCGCCTGCGCAGCCGACGGCCCCTGTGCCGGGCAGTATCCGACTCTGGACGCGAGAACGCGCGCGCTCTTCGAACGGCTCGAACGCTCGCCCGTCCCGGTGCGCCTCGTGCATCCCAGGACGGGCATTGCCGAGGACGTTCTGGTCGAGGCGCGCTTCGTGGCCAGCGTCCTCCACGGCGCGCTGTACTCGCCGCTGATGTCCTCGATGGTGCCGGAGCTCATCTCGCGCGCCGAGTCCGGCGACTTCCAGGGCATGCTGGCGCTCGCGATGATGAACGAGGGCGGCGTCGAGAACATGGCCCTCGGCATGCAGCTCTCCGTCCTCTGCGCCGAGGACCTCTCTCAGATCGGACCTGGAGACGTCGAGCGCGCCTCGGCCGGCACGGTCTTCGGCTCGCACCTGTTCGCCGGGCGCGACGAGGCCTGCCGCTTCTGGCCGCGCGGCGAGCTGCCGGACGGCTTTCACGAACCGATCGAGTCGGCCGTGCCCACACTCATCCTCTCCGGAGAGGTCGATCCGGTCACGCCGCCGTCGTGGGGTGACCTGGTGGCCTTGTCGCTCTCGCGATCGCGCCACGTGATCGCGCCGGCGACCGGCCACGGCGTCGTCAACACCGGGTGCGGACAGGCACTGGTCAGGGCGTTCATCGACGCGGGGACCACCGACGGGCTGGACACGAGCTGCGTGGACGCGCTCAGGCGGCCGGCATTCTTCCTGTCACCGGCGGGGCCGGATCCGCTTCGCGGAAGTGAGAAGTGAGAAGTGAGACGCTGTGATTCGCGTTGAGGAGTTGCGGAAGGTGTTCGGGTCCGTCGTCGCCGTCGACGGCGTCAGCTTCGTCGCGCCCGACAGGAGCGTCACCGGCCTCCTGGGGCCGAACGGCGCCGGCAAGACGACCACGCTCCGCATGCTGTACGCGCTGCTTCAGCCGGACTCCGGCAGCATCCACGTAGACGACGTGGACGCGGTGGCGGATCCGCAGGCCGCGCAGTCGCGGCTGGGTGTCCTACCGGACGTGTCGGGCCTCTATCCGCGGCTCACCGCGCGCGAGCACATCCACTACTACGGGCAGCTGCAGGGCCTCTCCGGCGAAGCCCTGGCCCGGCGGAGCGACGAGCTCATCGGGCTGCTGGACATGGCCGCCATTGCCGACCGGCGCACGGCCGGCTTCTCGCACGGGGAGCGCACAAAGGTGGCCCTGGCACGCGCGCTCGTGCACGATCCGCGCAACATCCTGCTCGACGAGCCGACCAACGGCCTGGATGTCATGAGCACGCGCGCCGTCCGCGACATCATTCGCCGGCTCAGGAACGAAGGACGGACCGTGCTCTTCTCCAGCCACGTGATGCAGGAGGTCTCCGCGCTCTGCGACACGATCGTGGTCATCGCCCACGGCCGCGTCGTCGCGTCGGGCACGCCCGGCGCGCTCCGTGCCCAGACCGGGCACGACAGCCTCGAGGATGCGTTCGTGGCGTTGACCGGGCTGGCGCCGGAGGCCGTGGAATGAGCCGGCCCGGCCCCATGGCCCAGACGATGGTCGTCTTCAGGAAGGAACTGAAGGACGCCGCCCGCGATCGCCGCGCGATCTACTCGGTGCTCTTCGGGTCGCTGCTGGGGCCGGTCATGGTCGGCTTCATGGTGAACAGCGTGGCCGACCGGCAGCGGCAGATCGAGGAGATCACCATCCCTGTGGTCGGCATGGCGCACGCCCCGGCGCTCGTCGACTGGCTCCGGCAGCAGTCCGGCGTGCAGGTCGTCCCCGGACCCGAGGATGCCGAAGACGCCGTCCGCGGCCGCCGCGACGACGTCATCGTCGTCGTGCCGGACGACTACGCCGCGCGTTTCCGCGCGTCGAAGCCCGCGGACGTGCAGATCGTCTCCGACGGATCGCGGACGACGTCGAGGCCGGCCGTGCAGCGCGTGCGCTCGCTGTTGCAGCGCTACAGCTCCGAGATCGCCAGCCTGCGTCTCGTCGGCCGTGGAGTGAGCCCGGCCATTGTCACGCCGGTCAGGCTGGAGGAGATCGAGGTCTCGAGCGCACAGCAGCGGGCCGCCGTCATCCTCAACTTCATCCCGATGTTCATCGTGCTGGCGGCGTTCACTGGCGGGATGCAGATCGCGACCGACTCCACGGCCGGCGAGCGCGAACGGGGCTCGCTCGAGCCGCTGCTCGTCAACCCCGCGCCGCGTCAGGCGTTCGCGGGCGGCAAGTGGATGGCGGCCGCAACGTTCTCGATGCTGAGCGTCGCCCTGACGACCGGCTTGTGCCTGCTCATGCTGTCGTTCATTCCGCTGCAGGAGCTCGGCGTCCGCTTCCGGATCGGACCGGCGCAGGTGGCGTGGCTGCTCGTGGCCGTGCTGCCGCTGTCGTTTCTCGCCAGCGCCGTCCAGACCTACCTGGCCACGTTCGCGCGGTCGTTCAAGGAAGCGCAGACCTACATGGGCTTCCTGGTGATGGTTCCCATGCTGCCTGGCATTCTCGGTTCGGTCTACCCGATTGCCAGCCAGCCGTGGATGTACCCGGTGCCGATGCTCGGCCAGCACGTGTTGATGACCGACGTCATGGGTAACAAGGCCCCGTCGGCGGCGATGTTCGCCGTCGCCGCCGTGGTGACCACCATCGTGGCGCTCGTCCTGGTACGCCTCGCTACCGCGCTCCTGCGGAAGGAGCGCATCATCTTCGGGCGATAGGCGGGGACGGAGCCCGTTGCAGACGGGCCGATGGACGATCGTCCAGTCTTCAACCAATCGCCCGCTCTTCAATCTCCCAATCTTCAATGGTGTGCTCCGCGCCAGAATCGCGCGGGCGATAATCGTGGCATGCGCAGTACGGCCGACCTCGTCATTCGCCCCGCCGATCGCCGGGACTTGCCCGCCCTTGGCGGTCTCGGCGCGCTGTTGCTGCGCGCGCACCACGCGTTCGACGACCGGCGGTTCATGCCGCCCGGCGACGACCCCGAGGGCGGGTACGCGTGGTTTCTCGGGACGCGCCTCGACGGCGAGCGTGACGTCGTGCTGGTCGCCGAACAGGACGGCGCCGTGGTTGGCTACGTGTATGCCTCCGTCGAGCCGATGTCGTGGAAGGAGTTGAGGGAAGAGGCCGGGTTCATCCACGACCTGGTGGTGAGCCAGCAGGGCCGAGGGGCCGGTGTGGGCCGGGCCCTCCTGGAGCACGGCATCGCGTGGCTGCGCGGCAAAGGGGTTCCACGTGTCATGCTGTGGGCGGCCCAGGCGAACGACGGCGCACGGCGGCTGTTCGAGCGACAGGGATTCCGCCCGACCATGATTGAAATGACGCTCGAACTGGGCGACCGATGAGGCGCACGTGGCTCCCGGTGTGGCCGCTGGTCCTGGCCGCCGGGATGTGGGGCGCCGGGCAGGGCGACGCCGGTCGGGATCCGCAGGCCTTCCTCCACTCGACGCTGCGGCTGTCCAGCGGCGAGGTCTCGAACATCGAGCGGGGCCGCGCCGTTGTCAAGACCCTGCCGAACGCCGACCGACGCGAGGTCATCACGGCCGGCGCCATCAAGGTGCAGGCGGCATCCTCGACGTTCGTCGCCCAGTTCCGAACGCTCGAGGGCTTTCGCACGAGCCAGTTCGTCAAGCAGGTCGAGCGCTTCGGCAGTCCTCCTGCCGAAGCCGATCTCGAGTCGCTCGTGCTCGATCCGGACGACCTCTCCGATCTGCGCTCGTGCAGGACAGGAAGCTGCGGCATTCGCCTGGCGGCCGCCGACATCGCGCTCGTGGCCGGGATCGACTGGCGGGCGGCGGATGCGTCCGCACGCGCCGCTGCGACCTACCGGGCGATCCTGTTCCGGTATCTCTCCGACTTCCGGGCGGGGGGCCTTGCGCGACTGCCGATCTATCACGACCAGCAGGAACCGCTCGCGCTCGGTGACGAGGTCCGGACGCTCCTGACGCTGTCCTCGCCGCTCGACCGTGCACCGGCGCTTCGTGAGCATCTGCTGGCCTTCCCGGTCGGGAATCAGGCGGAGACCGAGAGCTTCTTCTACTGGTCGAAGGAGGCCTTCGGCTTCAAGCCCGTCATCGGCCTGTACCACGTGAGCATCCACACGTCGGCGGCGCGCGAGGTCTTCATCCTGACGACGCAGATTTATGCGAGCCACTACATGGACGGCCAGGTATCGCTCAGCGTGGTCATGCCGGCCGGCGCCGCCGGGGACGGGTTCTACTGGCTCTACTTCAACCGCGCGCGGATCGGGCGTCTCGACAGCTTCGTGGGGACGCTCTCGCGGTCGATCGTGCAGCGGCGCACGAGGAACGGCCTGTCGCGATCGCTGACCCAGACGCGGGAGCGCATGGAACAGCCGAAGCAGGAGGTCGCGTCAGGTCCGCGCTGACCGGAAGCGGCCCTGGCCGTGCATCCGGTCATGATTCATGTGAGTGGGTAAAATAGACGATATTATACCCACATGTTCGAACGACGATTGCTGCGTCTCCTGGCCGGCCACGCGCGAAGCGTTCTCCTCATCGGCCCTCGGCAGGTCGGCAAGTCCACGCTGTTCAAGTCTCTCCGGCCGGACCTGAGCCTCGACCTGGCGGCGCCGGCCACCTTCCGCGACTACGTCGTCGATCCGGCCAGGCTGTCGCGCGAGCTGGATGCGGCTCCCGCCCGCATCCGGACCGTCCTCCTGGACGAGGTGCAGCGTGTGCCCGCCCTGCTCGATGTCGTGCAGGAGCAGGTCGACCGGCGACCGCGCCGGTTCCGGTTTCTCCTGTCCGGTTCGAGCGCACGCAAACTCCGGAGGGGACAGGCGAACCTGCTGCCGGGACGATGGCTGGCGTACCGGCTCGATCCGCTGCTGGCCGCGGAGCTGGGCTCGAGCTTCCGCCTGGAGCGGGCGCTCGCCGAGGGCACGCTCCCCGGCCTCTGGACCGAGAAGGACCCGGACGTTCGCCATCGTCTGCTGCGCAGCTACGCGGACATCTACCTGCGAGAGGAGGTTCAGGCCGAAGCGCTGGTCCGCGACATCGGCGGCTACGCGCGATTGCTGGATCTCGTGGCGGCTTCCTCCGGCCGCGTGATCAACCTGCACGCGCTCTCGAAGGACGCCGCGATCAGCTACGAGACGGCGCGCCGTTACCTGGACGTGCTCGAGGACACCCTGGTCCTGGCCCGCGTGCCGGCGTGGAGCGGATCCGATCGTGCGAGCGTGGTCGTCCATGCCAAGATGCTGCTCTTCGATCTCGGTGTGCGCAACGGCCTCCTGAGGCGTCCGCTCGACCGGCCCCTGCCGGACGAGCAGGGGCTGTTGCTCGAGCACTTCGTCGGGCTCGAGCTGCTGCGGCGTACGCACGACCTCTGGCCGGATGCCCGCCTGCATCACTTCAGGCACCGCCGCGGCGCGGAAGTGGACTGGGTGATGGCCGTCGGCCGGGACGTCTGGGGCATCGAAGTCAAGGCGTCACGCCGCGTGGATCGCCACGACCTGAAGGGACTCGATGTCCTGGAACAGATGGTCGGCCGGCGGATTCGGAAGCTCGTGGTGTTTCTGGGCGCGCGCCGGATGAAGCTGGACGCGGTCGACGTCGTTCCGCTCGAGGAGTTCCTGGAGGAGCTGCCGCTGTAGTGATCGACCCTCGGTCGCTTTCCTGCTACTGCCGCAGCGCGAGCACGGGATCGACGCGCGTCGCGGCACGCCCCGGGATCGCGGCAGCGGCC
The DNA here is from genome assembly GCA_964543955.1 of uncultured Bifidobacteriaceae bacterium. GTDB lineage: Bacteria > Acidobacteriota > Vicinamibacteria > Vicinamibacterales > UBA2999 > VFZN01. Next base: position 13,684 of record CAZJBN010000023.1, on the reverse strand, counting down.
GCCGCGACGACCACGAAGATCGCGGTCGCGCCGCCCAGGACCAGGGGATCCACGGGCGAGACGTCGAAGAGGAGTGACGCCATCCAGCGCTGGAGCACGATGGCCGCGCCGATCCCCGACACGATGCCGATGCCTACCGGCACGAGCGAGTCGCTGAGGATGGTTCGCACGACGTCGCGCGGGCGCGCGCCGATCGCCATGCGGATGCTGATCTCGGCCCGCCGGCGCGTGACGGCGCAGGAGAGCATGCCGTAGATCCCGAGGCAGCAGATCAGGAGCGTGACGATCCCGAAGGTCGACAACACGGATGACAGCAGCCGCTCGCGCCTCAGGTTGCGCTCCTGCAGGTCCGTCAGCGTGGCCTCGCCGAACGTCGGAGTGTCGGCGTTCAGCTCCGCGACCGCCCGACGCACCGAAGGGATCATGGCAGCGGGAGTATCGGTCGTCCGTACGACCAGCGTCACCGGTACCTCCGGCCCAAGTGCGATATATGCCGTAGGGACGGGTGCGCTGCGCCTCTCGGGTTGAACGTCGCGGACGACCCCCACAATCGTGAGCTGCGGAGCCGACGGTGAACAGTCCTGGGAAATGACCGCGGCACGGTCGACTGTGTTGTTCAGCCCGAACGTGGCCCGTGCGAATGCCTCGTTGACGATCAGCGGGGGCAGCCTCTGCCGGTCGCTCCAGGTGAAGTCGCGGCCGGCGACGAACGGGATGCCGAGCGTCTCGAAGAACCGCGGTCCGACCGCCGTCAACTCCGCGTTCACCGGCGGGAGGCCTCGTGCTGCTCGATCGGGCACGCAGATGGGCAGTGTCGGCGCTGCGGCCCCGACGTGGCTCATGCCTCCAACCGGCGGGGCCGATGCGACGGAGGCTGACACCACGCCGGGGAGCTGACGCACACGGTCGACGGCCTCCTCGAAGAACTGCGCACGCCGTTCCTGAGGGACTCCGCCGGACCGGGGTTCGACGTGGGCATACAGTACCCCCTGCGCCGCGAATCCAGGATTGGCAGCTTGAAGGTTCACGATGGTCCGGACGAAGAGGCCTGCCGCGACGAGCAGCATGAGCGCCAGCGCCGCCTGCCCGGCCACGAGGACCTGCACGCCGCTCAGTCGCCCCGTACGTCCGACGCTGCCTGCGGTACCCTGACGAATCACGCGCATGGGCTCGACGCGCGTGGCGCCGAGTGCGGGGCTCAGGCCGAACAGGAGGCCACAGATGACAGTCGCCCCCACGGCGAACGCGAGCACGCGCGCGTCCGGGTTGGTGGAGAAGCTCAGCGTACGATCGACCCCGAAGAGCGTCGGCATGAACTGGCTCAGAAGCGTGCGCGCGCTGCCGGACAGCACGAAGGCCAGCCCGATCCCCAGCATGCCGCCAGCCGCGGAGAGGACGAGGCTTTCGGTGACGAGCTGACGAACCAGCCTGCGCCGCGGCGCGCCGAGCGCAAGACGCGTGGCGATCTCCCGCTGCCTCGCTCCCCCGCGGGCGAGCAGCAGACCGGCGATGTTGGCGCACGTGGCGGCCAGCAGCAGCCCGACGCTGCCCAGCAGGATGCCGAGGGGGGTCGAGGTGGCGTCACGCACTGTACCGAGACCATGGCTCACGTCCGAAAGCAGCACGCGAGGCAGGTCGTAGGGCTCCGCGGGTGGTACGGCCGTTACGGCATCGCCAAGCAGTCGTTCGACTTCCAGACGCGCCTGCTCGTCGCCTGCGCCGGGCGCCAGCCGTGCGACAACCCTGCAAGGGTTCCAGAGGCCGGGATTCCTCAGCGGGTTCGTGGTTGCGGCGGCAACGCCGATGGCGCCGATCGGCACGAAGATGTCCGGCGACGTCGCGGGATCCATCCCGAAGAACGATGCCGGCGTGACACCCACGATGGCAAATGGTCGCCCGTTCAGATTGACGGTCTGCTGCGTCACATCCGGGCTGCTGCCGAAGACGCGTTGCCAGAACCGATGGCCGATGACCGCAATCGGCGACCACGTCTCCGGACCGTCGTCGTCGGGCTGAATCGTCCGTCCGACCGCCGCGGGGACGCTCAGCGTCCGAAAGTAGTTGCCGGACACGAACTGCACGGTGCCGAAGCCAAGCTCCCCGAGGACCACCGGGCGGGCCTCTCCCAGGTCAGCCCAGCACGCCACGTCCGTGAACGCTCGGGATCCGTTGCGCATGGCCTGGTACGCGGGATACGAGAACGAGCCGAACGTCTTCGTGCCGGACACCGTTGGTCCCGAGAACACGTTGGCGGCGCCGCCAAGAACGTACGGAAACCGCGGCGCGGTCCACGTGAGCAGGCGCAGGGCCTCGGGCTGCGCAACGGGAAGCGGCGTCCAGAAGACCGCGTTGATCTGTCCGAAGATCGCCGTGCTGGCGCCGATGCCCAGGGCAATCGTCACGATCGCAACGAGAGAGACCCCGGGGCTTCTCATCCACAGGCGCACGGCGTGGCGGACGTCGTAGGCGAGCCGCTCGAGCCACGTCCACCCCCACGCGGCGCGTGTGTCCTCGCGAACGAGCGCGGGGTTGCCGAAATCCCGCCTCGCTTGCCGGCGCGCCTCGGCCGCCGACGTGCCTTCGATCTCGCGGCTCTCGGCTTCGAGATCGAGGTGATTCTCGATCTCCCGTTCGATGTCCCGTGCCCGATCGCGGCGGCGCCGGCGCCAGGCCATGTCACCGACCCCTTTCGGGTTCCATGACCCGAGCGATCGCTTCGACGATCGAGCGCCAGCGTGTGTGCTCGGCGGAGAGTTGCCGGCGCCCCGCCGGCGTCAGCCTGTAGTACTTGAACTCGCGCTTGCGCTCGGGATGGAGTTCCCAGGCGGCGGCAAGCCAGCCGCGCCGCTCCAGACGGTGCAGGGCGGGATAGAGCGATCCGTGCTCGACCTGCAGCACGTCACCGGACGTCTGGCGCAGGTGCCGGGAGATGTCGTGGCCGTGCCGCGGGCCGTGCTCGAGCGTCCGCAGAATCAGCATGTCCAGCGTGCCCGGCAGGAGCGCACCTCGGACGGCGCGACGTGGTGTCATGGTCGAAAGTCTACCCTCGCTGGCCATGAGGGTAGATCGTCTACCATCAAACGTCAACAGGCAGGACGCGGGCGGGGATCGACGCGGCACCCAGGGACGTGGCAGGAGCACAGGTGCCACTCTCTGCCGTTGCATCCCGCCTGTCCTCCCCGGGTATGCTGTCGCGCATGCGCACGCGCGTGTGGGTCCCCCTTCTGCCGTTCGTCGCCTTCGTGTCGCTCGCTCTGCAGGTGGACGGACGGGTGCAGTCACCCGTTGTCGCCATCACTGGTGCGACGCTCTTCGATGGCACCGGCAGTCCGCCAATCCCCGACGCCGCCATCGTCATCGTTGATGGCCGCATTGCGGCCGCGGGCCCGCGGTCGTCGGTGGCCATCCCCGACGGCGCGACGGGAATCGACGGGGCAGGGAAGTTCGTCATTCCCGGACTCGTCGACACAAACGTGCACCTGTCGCTCTACGGAGGCACGGGCGAGCGCTACGAGACGCTGGCACGGTATCACCCCAGGCAGCGCGACATCGTGCTCGAGGCGGCGCAGCTGCAGCTCCGTCACGGCGTGACGACCGTGCGCGACAGCTACGGCGTGCTGCCGCCGCTCGTGCACGTCCGCGACGAGATCGCCGCCGGCCGCGCCGTCGGGCCGCGGATCCTCGCCGCGGGCAACATCATCGGATGGGGCGGCCCGTACTCGGTGAGCTTCAGCCTGATTCGCGAGCTCGGGCTCACGCTGTTCCAGGAACAGGTGAACGACGAGGTGTCGCAGGGCGTCGGCGAGGATCTCGTGGACATGACGCCGGACGAGCTGGGGGCCGCGATTCGGGCCTATCTCGACAAGGGGCCGGACTTCCTCAAGTACGGCGGGACGGCACACTTCGCACGGCCGGCCTTCGTCGGCTTCTCGCCAGAGGCTCAGCGCGTGATCGTCGAGGAAGCGCACCGGCGGAACCGCGTGGCCGAGACCCACGCCACGACCATCGACGGCCTGCGGCTTGCCATCGACGCCGGGATCGATCTCATTCAGCATCCGGAGGTGCTCGGCACGCGCGAGCTCCCAGACGCGCTGGTCCGGGCCATCGTCGAGCGGCGGATTGTCTGCTCGATGCTGACCAACACGATCACTGGCGATGCCTGGACGAAGCACCTGAAGGATCGCGAGGAGAACCTGATGAAGCGCGCCGAGGCCGAGAAGAAGGAGACCTCCGCGAGGACCCGCACGAGTGCGGAAGTCCGCCAGCGGCAGGTGGAGGAGGGGCTCGAGCTCGAGATGCGCCGCAGGAACGCGCAGAAGCTCATCGCGGCCGGTGCCATCGTCACGATCGGCACGGACAACTACTGGGCGGCCGCGCCGGAGCTGTCGCGGGCGAAGAAGGTCGAGACGCAGAATCACGGCATCGGCAGCATCCTTGCCATCGAAGGGCTCGTCGAGCTTGGCATGTCGCCCGTCCAGGCGCTGATCGCGGCGACGAAGAACGGCGCGCTCGCCTCGCGCGGCCTGGAGGAGTTCGGGACCATCGAGGCGGGTAAGCGCGCGGACCTCCTGATGCTGGATGCCGACCCGCTTGCAGACATCACCCACCTGCGCCGCCTGTCGACGATCGTTCGCGACGGCCGGATCGTCGAGTGGCAGGGATTGCCCGCCAGCCGCGTCCTGTCCGCGCCTCAGTGAAAGCGCGCGCAGCGACGGATCTGTCGGTTCCTCTCCGACAATTCCGGCGGGTCGTCCAACCGTCGATAAAAGTCTCCGTCCCGAAGACCTAACTCGGCCGCCCCCACCCGATCGACAGGGGATCTGCTGGAACGACTCCTGCAATCGTCTGCGGCAGCCTGCGGATCTTCCCCCCGCAGGGTCAGGAGTACGTGATGCCGGCGTGTTTGGTGGCCAAGCCTTCGGGTCTACTCCAACCGCGGTTGGAGTTTCGCACGGTCCAGACGGCGGCGCGCACGGTCCTTCGTATCGCGGAGGGCGGAATGGCAATTCCGGCCATCGTGGACGAACACAATTCCGTGATCTGGGACTATCCCGGTGGCGACACTCGAAGCGAGCCCGGTCGTGGTGCCCTGGCGCGGCTTCGGGTGCTGGCTTTGGAGGAGCCTCGGTGATGAGCGACGGACGACGAGCATCGAACACCATGCGGGAGGGAAACCGATGATCCTCGAATGGCTGTTTGGACACTCGGGAGAAGGGCACGTCACCCCGTGGAATCCCGTCATTGCGGAACGGTACGCGGACGAGACCGCCCGGATGCTCCTTGGCGCGTGCGGCCCGGCGCGGGCTGTCGGGAATCGCGTGAACGAGGCCATCCTGGCCGACCGTGAGCGGCGCGCCGCGCAGATGAACGGCCGCGGCCAGCTCTACCTGGTACGCCGGGCGTAGGCGCAGGCGACCTGCACCCCGCGGACCGTAGGGCGGGTCTTCAGACCCGCCGCTCGCGGCGGAACCGAAGTTCCGCCCTACGGAATGCCCCCGAGCGCCTTGTAGACGGCGACGACGGCCGTGAAGGTGCCGGCTTCGGCCTGGGCGACGGCTTCCTCGGCCTGGAGCTGCGTCCGTTCGGCATCGAGCAGCGACAGGAAGTCGGCGACGCCCTCGCGGTAGCGCGTGCGCGCGATATCGGCCGCTCGCGTACTCTCGCGCACCTGATCGGTGAGCCCGACCATGCGTGCCTGCTGCTCGCGATACGTGACGAGCGCGTTCTCCGTTTCTTCGAGTGCGATCAGGACCGCGTGTTCGTAGGCGGCGAGCGCTTCGCGCGTGGCCGCCTCTGCGCCGCGCAGCCGTGCGCGCGCGCTCCCGAGATCGAAGGCCGCCCAGCTGAGCGCGGGCGCCACGGCCCAGGCGCGCGAGTCGGCGCTGCCGAACACGTTGCCCCGGCCGGCCAGCAGGCCCAGGACGCCCGTGATCGTGATGCGAGGCATCAACTCGGCGGCGACCATGCCTTCGCGTGCGGCCGCCGTTGCCAGCCGGCGTTCGGCGGCACGAACATCCGGCCGCCGGCTGAGAAGCGAGCTCGTGTTGCCGAGCGGCAGCGCCTTGGCCAGCGCGGGGTAGGCGCGCGGCGCCAGGTTCACGCCGATCTCGCCGGGCCGCCGGCCCATCAGCACCGCGAGGCGATGCTCGCGTGCCGCCAGGCCGGCGCGGATGGGCGGAAGGCTGGCTTCGATGGCGGCCACGCGTGCCGCGGCGCTGGCCACGTCCTGTTCGTCGCCGACGCCCGCGTCGCGGCGAACTTCGGTGAGGCGCAGCGTCTGGCGCTGGTTGTCGAGGCTCCGCTCGAGGACGCCGAGCTGCTGCTGCAATCCCCGCAGCTCGAAGTAGTTGCGGGCGACCTCGGCGGCGACGCTGACGCGAGCGTCCTGCAGCAGCGCCTCGAAGGTCTGCGCGTTGGCCTCCGCGGATCTGATGGCCGCGCGCACGCGCCCGAAGAGATCGATCTCCCAGAAGGCGTCGAAGCCGACCCGATAGGTCTCGGTACGGATGGGATCCTCCGTGAAGCCCGGGATGGCCTGCTCGCGCACCTCCGCCGATGCGCCCACCGTCACCGTCGGGTACCGGTCGCGTTGGACGTCGTCGAAGATGGCGCGCGACTGTTCGAGGCGCGCCACGGCGACGCGCGCGTCAAGGTTGGCGGACAGGGCCGCCAGTTCGAGCTCCTCCAGCACCGGATCCTCGAACTGGCTCCACCAGCGCGGATCGTACGGCGCGCTCGCGAACACGGTGGCATTGGCGGCATTGGCCAGCGTCGCCTGCGGTGTCTCGGGCGGCGGCGCGATCTTCGGAGCGCAGGCCGCGGCGACGAGCACGAGGAACAGGGCCGCCGCGGCAGGCAACCCTGAAGGGTTGCCTCCACAAAGGTGCGCGGCAGGCAACCCTGTCGGGTTTCCTCTATCCAGGTGCGCGGTAGGGCGACCTTCTTGCTGTCGGTTCATGTCGGCCATCCGTCTCTGCTACAAATCCATCCCGTAGAGGCAACCCATCGACTCTTGTAGAGGCAACCCTTCAGGGTTGCCTTCACCATCAGGGCGTGCCTGGCGATCTCCATCACCCTTCGGACACTGCCGGTGTCCCGCCGATTGCCGTCGTCTCGTAATCCTCCTCGCTTGCCGGACCATGCTCTTCGCCGATGAGCGCGTAGAAAGCCGGCACGACGAACAGCGTGAACACGGTGCCGACGATCATCCCGGCGACGAGCACGGTCCCGATGCTGTTGCGCGCCTCGGCTCCGGGCCCCGCGACGAAGACGAGTGGAAGGTGGCCGAAGACGGTGGCGGCCGACGTCATGAGCACCGGGCGCAGGCGTGTCGCCGACGCCTCGACGAGCGCGGCCATCTTCGCGATGCCCTGCGATTGCCGCGTGTTGGCGAACTCGACGATCAGGATTCCGTTCTTGGCGATCAACCCGACGAGGGTGATGAGCCCCACCTGCGAGTAGATGTTGATCGTCGTCAGATCCAGGAAGCTGAACACCAGCGCGCCGGAAATGGCGAGAGGTACCGAGCCGACCAGCACGATCAACGGGTCGCGGAAGCTGTGGAACTGTGCCGCGAGCACCAGATAGATGAGCACCAGCGAGAAGCCCAGCGTGACGGCCAGCGTCGATCCCTCGTGGCGGATCTGCCTGGACTCGCCCGCGTAGTCCACGGCCAGGCTGCTTCCGGTCAGCGTGTTCGCCGCATCTTCGAGCACCTGCAGGCCCTCGGCCTTGGTCACGCCGGGCTTCACGCCGCCGAAGACCCGAACCGCGTCCTGCTGCTGAAACCGGTTCAGCGTGCGCGGCGCCGCCTGCGTCTCGATGCGCGCGAACGTCGACACCGGCACCAGGCCGCCGTCCGGCGTGCGGACCTTGAGATCGAGCAGCGGCTCGAGCGTGGCGCGTCCTTCTTCGCCGATCTGCGGGATGACCTTGTAGCTGCGGTCGTAGAAGTTGAACCGGTTGACGTAGTTGCCGCCGAGCAGCGTGCCGAGTTCCCGCCCGACGCCCGCCAGGTCGAGGCCCAGGTCGGCGATCTGCTCCCGGTCCAGCACGACCCGCGCCTCGGGCAAGTCGATCTTGAGATCGGTGTCCACATAGAGGAATTGCCCGCTCTGCCAGCCCGCCTGAACGACGCGCGCCACTTGCGCCAGCATCCGTTCCGGAGGGAGGTTCCCCTGCAGGACGAGCTCGACGTCGTACTGCCCGGGCGTTGGCAGCGGCGGATCGAGCCGCGGGAAGACTCGAAGGCCCGCGATCTGCGACACCGCGCCAAACACCTCGCCGTACATCTCCTCGGTGGACCGGCTGCGTTCGCGCCAGTCCTTCGCCACCAGGCCGCCGAACCCGCCCCAGTTGGCGGTCAGCGACCACGTGAACTCCGTCTCGGGGAACGCCCGGATGGTCTCCACCACCTGGAGCTGATCCCGATTCGTCGCCTCGAGCGAGGCATCGGGAGACGACTCGAAGAAGAGGCTGATGTGACGCTGGTCTTCGACCGGCGCGAGCTCCTGACGCGAGTACTGGTAGAGCGGCCACGCGGCTACCGTGATGGCGAGCGCCGCTGCCGCGATGGCCCAGCGCATCTCGAGCGCTCCGCCGAGCAACCGCACGTAGACGCCGCGCACCCTGTCGAATCCGCGGTTGACCAGCGTCGTCAGCCGGCCCTGCCGCCCGTGCGGATGCACGAAATAGGCGCTCATCACCGGCGACAGCGTGATGGCGACGACACCGGACAGGACAACGGCCGCCGCGAGCGTGATGGCGAACTCGAGGAAGAGCGATCCGGTCAGCCCGCGCTGGAAGCCGATGGGCGCATAGACGGTCGCGAGCGTGATGGTCATCGCGATGATCGGCCCGACGAGCTCGCGCGCCCCGACCAGTGCCGCCTGGGTCCGCGTCTTTCCCTGTCGCACGTGGCGCTCCACGTTCTCGACCACGACAATCGCATCGTCCACGACGAGGCCGACCGAGAGGACGATGGCCAGAATGGTCAGGAGGTTGAGGCTGAACCCGAGCGTGACCATGACCAGGCCGGCGCCGACGAGTGAGACCGGCATCGCGACGAGGGGCACCAGGGCCGTTCGGATGGAGCCCATGAAGAGGAAGACCACGAGCGCCACGATGGCAATCGTCTCGACGAGCGTCTTGCTGATCTCGGTCAGCGCGTCACGCATGAAGACCGTGCCGTCCCAGACCAGCCGCATCTCGATGTCCGGCGGGAGCGTCGGCCGGATCTCGTCCATCGCGGCACGCAGCCGGTCGGCGACCTCGAGCTCGTTGGCGCCGGGCACGGGCCACACTCCGAGGTAGACCCCGACCTCGTCGTTGTACTTGGCGACCAGCCCTGCCTCCTCGGCGCCGAGCTCGACGCTGGCGACGTCGCTCAGCCGCACGACGGCGCCGCCGCGCTCCGCCACGATGAGCGCGGTGAATTCGTCGACGGATCGCAGGTCGGTGTTGGCGAGCAGGTTGACCTGCACCAGGCTGCCCTTGGTCTGCCCGACGGCGGCCAGGAAGTTGTTTCTCAGCAGCGCGGCATGCACGTCGCCCGGTGTCAGGTTGAGCGCGGCCAGGCGATCGGGATCGATCCAGATCCGCATGGCGATGTTGCGCCCGCCTTCGTTGTTGCTGATGCGCTGGACGCCTTCGATCGTCGCGAGGTGGGGTTGTACGGTGCGCGCGAGGTAGTCCGTGATGCCCGACACGCTCCGGTCCCTGGACGTGAAGCTGAGGTAGAAGGCGGCGTACGGCCGATCGGTCCGCTGCACTTCGGCCGAGGGCGGCTCCGCCTCCAGAGGCAGCTCCGATCGCACCTGCTGAAGCCGCGCAGTCACCTCCGAGAGGGCGGCCGTGCTGTCGTGATTGAGCTTCAGGCGCACCGTGACCGTACTGAGGCCGGCTCGGCTGGACGACTCGACGTAGTCCACGCCGCCGATCGACGAAACGGCGCGCTCGATCGGCGTGGTCAGGAATCCGCGGACGATGTCCGCGCTGGCGCCGACGTAGACCGTGGTGATGACCACCGACGAGCTGTCGATGCTCGGGTACTGCTGGACCGGAAGCGTCGTGAGCGCTCGTGCGCCGATCAGGACGATGGCCAGGTTGACGACGACCGCGAGCACCGGATGCTTGATGAACGTGTCGGTGAACGATGAGGCCATGGCGTCTCCCTCACTGCCCGCTGACGGCGCTGCCGCCGGACGCGGCGGCTGTGGCCTCGGCAATCGACACGGCCATCCCGTCACGCAGCTTGAACGATCCCGATGCGGCGACGCGCTCCCCCGCCGACAAGCCCTCGTGAATCAGCACTTCGTCGCCGAGCAGCGCACCAGCCTGGACGGGCCGTGCGTGGGCGCGCATGCGACCGTCCGCATCCTGCCTGACGACGAACACGTGGTCGCCCTCCGGGCCCTTGCGGAGCGCGCTGCCGGGGATGGCGACGGCCATCCGTTCGGCGCCTGCCGCGACCCGAACGCGGACCGACGCACCGGGTGCCAGCGCACCTCGCGCGCGCACGACTCGCGCTCGGACCACCGTGCTTCGCGTGGTCGTGTCCACGCGCGCGTCGAGCGCCTCGATGCGCGCCCGGGTGGGCGACTGGTCGCCGTTGACCAGGATCTCCACGGAATCACCGCGGCTCAGTCTCGCGGCGACGTCCTGAGGGACCGCGAAATCGACGTGCAATGCATCGTCGACGCTCTGAAGCGTCGTGAGCTGGGTCCCCTCGTTGAGGTACTGCCCTGGGTGCAGGTCTGCGAGTCCGACACGTGCCCGGAACGGCGCACGAATCGTCTTGCGCTCGATGATGGCCTTCGTGCGGGCAATCTGCGCGAGCGCCACATCCCGTTCGGCGAGCGCGCGATCGACGGCGATGCCCGTGGTGGCCTGTTCGGCCTGCAGGCGATGCTGGCGTTCGAGCGTCGCGCGCGCCAGTTCGGCCTGCGCGGTCAGCGCCTGGAGCTCTGCTTCTTCGACCGACACGTCGAGCGCCACGAGCACCGTCCCGGTCTCGACGATGGCGCCGGGAACCAGCGTGACGTCCCGGACGGTGCCGGCCAGTTCGTTGCGGAGCGTGACCGATCGAAGCGCGAGCACGGTGCCGATGGCCGTCAGGGTGTCGCGGTGCGATCGCTTCTCCGCGGCCACCGCCGTCACCGATTCGGCGGGCGCCGGCTGCTGGAGCGCGGCGGCGTTGGCTTCCTGCATGGACGCCAGCTTCCACATGCCGAGTCCGGTGCCGGTTGCGGCCACGGTTGCGAGCAGAATGACGGGCGCAAGCCAGCGAGTCATGACCGGTACTCCTGTGAGGGCGCGTGGGCGGCGTCTGCCGATCCGGAGACGTGAGCCGGCGCGGAGGCGAGGCGCGGCGTCGGGGCCTCGCACGCTGACGCGAAGAGGCCGAGCAGCATTCCGAGCGAGACGATGAGCCAGCGATCGGCGAGGGTGAAGACTCGGGAGCGAGCCACAATCGAGCGAGCGGTCATGCATCCGAGAATGGCGTGTTTGCCCGGTGTCCACAATCGAGCACAAGGCCGAGATCGCCGTCGCCCCTGGGACCGAGCGCTGCGTCGTGCCTTCTGGGTACCGTCGTCTCATCCGTTTGGCCGATGTCCACGTCGTCCTGACGGGGGAGTGCCATCGGGGCGGCCGCTCGGCATAATGGTGTGGTCATGTCCGATTCAGGGTGCGGCCCGTTCGTGGATCCCTCGCTCGCGGCGGTGGTGGCCGACGCGGAGGTCCAGGCGCTCAGAGACACGCTGGTGCAGGAACAGGCGCAGCGCCGGCGCGCGGAGTGCGCGGCCGAGATCCAGAGCGACGCCGTCCAGCTCGCACTCGACCTGCTGGTGCGTGAGCCGAATGTCGCCGGGTTCTTCCGCGTCTTCATGCAGCGCGTGATGGAGGAGAGCGAGAGCCACGCGTGCGGCGTCTGGCTGCTCGGCGACGACCGCACGCGCGCGGAGCTGTGGATGGCCAACGTGCGCGGCGACTACTACGACAAGGACCAGCCGAACTGGGAGTCGCTGGCGCTGCCCCGCGAGAGCATGGCCAGCCACCTCCACGCCTACGACCGCGGGTGGAGCGAGACGACGGTCTATGCCGCGAGGGACCCGCGGCTGCCTGTCAGCCTGCACGAGTTCAACGACATCAATGCGATCAGCTCGATCGTCGTGTCGCCCCTCGTGCTGCCCTCGGGGACGCTCGGCTGGGTCGCACTCGCCTCGTCGCACGAGCAGCCCTGCGAGGTCGTCTGGCGCCGGGCCCTGGTGGACGCGATGGCCCGGCAGGCCACGCTCGCCCTGCACCACAGCCGGTTGATCGAGCAGAGTCGTGCGGAAGAGCGTACGCAGGCAGTACTGCAGGAGCGCAACCGCATCGCGCGCGACATCCACGACACGCTCGCGCAGGGGTTTGGGGCCATCCTCATGCAGCTTCAGGCCGCGCAGCGGGCGGGTGCCGCCGACCTGCCTCCGTCGGTCTCCACCGCGCTCGAGACCGCCGTGGACCTGGCGCGCACGCATATGATCGAGGCGCGCCGGTCGGTGTCCGCCCTCAGGCCCCCGACCGAAGACACGCAGGACGTGGGCGCGGCCCTTCGCCGCATCACGGATCTGGCGCGGCGGACATCCGAGGTCCCCGTGGAGCTCTCGGTGGACGGCCTGCCGTCGTTCGTCGCCGGCGTCGAGCGCGAGATCATCGGCATCGCGCAGGAAGCGCTGACCAACGCCGTCCGCCACTCCCGTGCACGGAGGATTGCCGTCCGTGCCGAGGGCGTGCGCGCCGTCGGCTTCAGGCTCTCGGTGCAGGACGATGGGCGTGGGTTTGCGGCGGAGCGCTGCCAGGCGGGCTTCGGCATGACGAGCATGCGCGAGCGGGCCGAGCGCATTGGCGCCTCGCTGACGATCGTGACGGCGCCGCGAGCCGGCACTGAGGTCGTGCTCGCGTGGGAGCCGCCCTCCTTCACGATCCCCGGGCTGAGCGATGCCGCCCGGTGACCGCGCGTCGATCCCGCCGCTCGACGCGGATGCCCCGCGCGCCCGCGTGCTGGTCGTGGACGACCATGCGCTGCTCCGCACCGGCGTGGCCAACATCATCAACCAGGAACGCGACCTCCTGGTCGTTGCCGAGGCGCGCGACGGCCAGGAAGCGGTCGAGGCGTACCAACGGCATCGGCCGGATGTCACGTTGATGGACCTGCGGATGCCCGTCATGGAAGGCGTCGAAGCCGTCCGGCAGATCCGCGCCTTCGATCCGCAGGCGCGTGTGGTCGTGCTCACGACCTACGATGCCGACGAAGACATCGCCCGCGCCCTCGAGGCAGGTGCCAAGGCTTACATCCTGAAGGACATCGCGGCCGCGGCGCTCGTCTCCTGCATCCGCCACGTCCTGGCCGGCCGCACGTATCTGGCGCCGGCCGCCGCCGCCAAGCTGGCCGAGCGCGTGACGCAGGTGCAGCTCACGCCGCGCGAGCTCACCACGCTCCGGCTGATGGCCGACGGCCAGAGCAACAAGGAGATTGCGCAGTCGCTGAGCATCAGCGAGCGGACGGTCAAGACCCACCTCGGCCACCTCTTCGAGAAGCTCGGCGTCACGAGCCGGACCGAAGCCGTTCGGGTCGCCACCCGCCGCGGCCTGGTGCGACTCGACTAAGCACGGGGGGTCAAAGCACGGGGGTTCAAAGCAC
>CAZJBN010000022.1:0-43027 GCA_964543955.1 uncultured Bifidobacteriaceae bacterium | reverse complement strand
TCCAGTTCCCCGACGTGCGCATCGAGCACGAGATCCACGGACGCGAGCACACGCTCGACATCGAGGTCATGACGCCGCACTACCGCGGCGCGCACGCCGCCGGCAAGTCCAGCTCTGGCTTCTCGCTCTACTTCTCGGGGCGCAGCGGCGGTGGAGGCCGCGGCGGCGGTCGCTCGCGCGGACATGCGGAGGACTTCGTATGAGCTTCGACGAACGCGTTCAGGTCGTCGCGAAGAAGGGCTTCACCGAGCGCCAGGCGCGCTTCCTGACCGCCGTGATGCTGCATGCCGGCGTCTGCGTCCCGCGCCAGTACGCGCGCTTCTGCGGCATCGTCCATGGGGCGAAGACGCAGAAGTTCTTCGCCAAGCTGGTGCGCCTCGGCATTGCCTCGATGTACGAGTGCCGCCACAACCGCGCCCGCATCTACCATGTGACCCAGCGGGCGCTCCACACGGCCATTGGCGAGCCCGACAGCCCCTTCCGCCGACGCATGTCCATCAACCGCGCCATTCAGCGCCTGATGCTCCTCGACGCCATCGTCGAAGACCCCGATCTCGTGTGGCTTGCGACCGCCGAGGAGAAGGCCGCGAACCTCACGGCGCTCACGTCAATCGCACCAGCGGACCTGCCGCACGCCACCGTCGGCGAGGGCGATGCACGGAAGGTCCGCTACTTCCCGGAGCGCCTCCCGATCGGCATCCACCTCGCCGGCCGAGGCGTTATCGTCTATGTGTTCGGCACGCCCGATCTGGACGGCTTCCGCGTCTTCGTCGAGCGCCACGCCGCGCTGCTGCGCGCCCTGCCCGCATGGACGCTCCGCATCGTCGAGCCGCCCGAATACCCGGGCATCGGAGAGCAGGCGAAGAAGGTCGTGGTGCAGCACCTGGTGACGCCGCTGATACCCGGCACCCTGGACGAAATTCGCTGGTACTTCGACCAGCTCCGCTCCGCGTCACCGAGCGACATGGCGCGATTCCATCGAGACCGCGGAGCCTTTTCCAACCCGCACATGCAGCTGCTCTACAAGCTGTGGAAGCAGGACGGCGAAGCTGCTCTCGTAAGCATCAAGAGTGACGCCATCCGCCAGGCCGTGGCAGCCGGCAGAGGCCGCATCGAAGTCCTCGAACTCGGTCACCGGTACGGTCATCTCTCTCCCTTGGCTGCCGTCTCCTGACAGGCAACAACACCCCTGCTGGCCCGCGAAAGGTTCGCGTGACCGATGGACTGTCGCCGCTTCAAGGGGGGCCGAGGAGATAGAAGAGGGCCCGATGCATGGTTGGCCCCCTCTCGTGAGCGACCGACGGCCCGGACAGGTCGCCGGTCACAGGCTGATCGAGCGCGCACGCCCGTCGCCAACCCCTTGGACGGCCACGGGTTCGCCCCGCACGGCAGCCAGAACCGCGGCGGCGTTCTATGCCGACGCCTGAGCGCCCCTGCCAGCGATCAGGGCAGAGATGAGGCGTGAGCGACCCCGCCTCGTTTCCGCGAACGCGGATCCACGCGTGTCAGCGGGGTCGCTCACGCCTCATGTGTCGCTGTCCGTGGCGGAGAGGGCGCTGCAGCAGATCGCGTCGAGTTCGTGGACGCGAATGGACACGAGATGCGCAGGTGTCTTCGGGAGGAAGTGGCCCGGTGCGCGGCCCAGAGCCTTCCGTCAATTATTGAGAGTGCCGACGCTCCGATTCGGGATTGTGCGGGAGCGAAGCGCGCGTCAAGGCTGCCCTCACTTCGTTCGGCGCTACGCGGCCTTGACCCGCGCTATGCGCTCCCGATATTCTGGGCAGCTATCGGAGCGTCGGCGGAGCCTGCGCCGAAGCGTCTTGGCCGGCGCAGTTCAGCCGGCAATCGCCATCGGACGGACCGACAGGACCTCGTCGGCACGGAGCGGCTCGATCGCGTCCTCAGGAACTGTCACCACGCCGATCGATTCACCGAGTGCGTTGAAGAGTTCCAACACGCACCCGCGCGGCCCGGACGAGGGATGCTCCACGAAGTCCACCAGCGTCGCCACATCACCGGAACGAAGTGCGTACTCGGGGAAGGACGCCCGGAGGGCCACACGGTCATACAGTTGTAGAGACATCTCCGCCCCTTCTCTTTGCCGGCATCAGCGTCACGAACCTGAACGTCCCGTCGAGCGCCTGCTTCAGCCAGATGCACACGACCGACAGTGTCCCGGTTGGCCCCTCGATCACGCCTTCAACACGATAGAAGGTCCCGTAACCGTCCGTGCGATCTTCGACCGCGTCAATCGCATCGGCCAAGCGCCTGACGGCGCCAAAGAGATCGGGCCAGTTCTCCAGTTCGAATCCGGCCTGCCGCAGGTACCCGCTCTTGTCGTCCCACGGCCTCGGCACCAGCAGGTAGCGAGTGAACTTCGCTTCGTCGATGACCGCGTCCGGCGGAATCCGCATCACATTGCTGGCCGCTTCGGATATCAGGATACCGCGGTACGGGGGCTCCCGACTGCCTCTTGTCTGCCAGCGCGCCAGGCATCCTCGTTCTCCTGCATCCACTGCGTCAGTGCCTCGGCCTCGTTCGGGCCACGGCCATGGCTCGTCATCAGGTCAGCCGCGATCTGGCTGAGCGCCGCGATCGTGATGCCCTTCTTCACCGACGTCCGCTCGAAAACGACATCGTCAAACGGCGTAAGAAGCGCGACGTTCGCACCAGCCTCTGCAGGACGCAGGTCGAGCACCTGCTCGACATCGCGCGGCCGGTCCACGTACAGCGTGAGCAGACGCGGCGGCGCCACCGGCGCGACTTCAGCCGCGGCACACGACCCGGTCACGGCGTACCTGACCTTCAGTTGCTTGAGGCGCTCGGTCACCGCCGGAATGCCTCGGGCCGCAAGGTACATCGTCGCGCCCTGACGACGGAACGGCGAGTACTCCTGTGACCATCGGTTCAAAAGTGCGCGCCAATCGACGGCGGTGATCGGGCCCCGCGGCGTGCGTGTGACAAGGGCTTCGCGATCCAGGAAGTCGACGACGCGAGAGGTGTACCCGGGATCGACGCCGGCCCGCTTCGCGAGCTCGCGCAGCCCGACTGGCGGCCGGAAGTCAGAGAGGGCTCGAACGAGACGACCGGCCTTGGCTCCCTTGAGGGACTTGCGGTCCCGCGGGCTCGGCTCCGGATTTTCCCGAGCGCCAGTGGTTTCGATGAACAGGCCCGGCTCGGTCAGTTCCAGCCGAACATTGCCCGTCAGGTCGGCGTAAGCAAATCCGCGATTGCGGAGCCGCTCCTGCGTCCTCGGGCTGAGGAATGGCGCGGCAATCAGCACCGGCTCGTCTGGAGTGGGTCGCAGCGTGGCAGCCAGGTAGTCGACGTCCTTTGGCTCGACGCGGCTCTTCACGTCCACGCGAACGGTGCCCGAACTGGCTCCCTTCCGGCGTACGCTCAGGACCGCGTCGACGGGCGCTCTGCTCGCCGTCTTCGCGGGTTCCTGGGCATTGCAGGCCCATCCAGCCGGCAGGCGTCCCTGAAGGGTGTCGGCCACGTCGGCGACAAGGTTGTTGCCTGGAATTGGCTTGTTGCCCACTACGGGCAACAGGATACGTCAGGCAACGACGTCCGGACCAGGTTGGACATCGTCGGTGCGTACTGCGGTAATATGGCAACAGGTATCAACAAGAATCAACACAATGCCGCAGCGTCAAACGGACTCTGCTCGTCTGCTCGCGATGGCCAAAAAGCGGCCAGTCCTGCGTTCCCGGGACGTGGCTGCCCAAGGCATCCACACCGGCACGCTGACCCGGCTCGCCAGGGCGGGCACGCTTGAACGGGTCGGTCCCGGGCGCTACCGGCTAGCCCGGCCCGCGCGAACCACCGAGCACCACGACCTCGTCGTGGCGATGATAGCGGTCCCACGGTCCGTGGTGTGCCTGACCTCGGCCCTCCAGTTCCACGGCATCGGGACGCAGCTGCCGGCGGAGGTGTGGCTGGCGGTGCCGCGTGGCACCCGGGTGCCGCAACTCTCGGCGCCACCGCTGCGCGTGGTTCGCGTTGCGCCGGAGGTGTTCGACCTCGGAGTCGAGGAACATCGTGTTGAGGGGCAGGCCGTCCGGGTATACGGCGTGGCGCGCACGATAGCCGACTGCTTCCGATTCAGGAACACGGTCGGGCTCGACGTCGCGCTCGAAGCGCTTGCCGAAGTGTGGCGTGCGAAACGGCTCAACCTCGATGAGCTCCACCGCATCGCCACCCGGCTGCGCGTCCAGCGAGTGATGCAGCCCTACCTCGAGGCCATCGTCCTATGAAACGTGACGGTCAGCTCAACGCGCCGCAGGATCGCCGGAGGGCATGGTGGCTCTGACGATCGTCCTTGACTCGAACGTCTGGCTGTCGGAGCAGATGCTCCGCCACGGCGCTGGCGCAGCTGTCCGCTTCTACCTACGCCGACACGATGCACGTATCGCGCTTCCCGAAGTGGTCCGGCTTGAGGTGATCCTGCATCTCAGCGAAAAGATGAAGGAACTGGCCGCAACGACCCGGCAGGCGCATCGAACCCTCCTGCCGCTGGCGGGTCGGTTGCGCGAACTCGTCTTGCCCGAAGATGGTGAACTTGACGAAATTGCAGCGCGCGCTTTCGAGGACATCCGGGTCCCCGTTTTCGACGTGCCGTTCACCATCGAGTCGGCTCGAGCGTCCTTTGAAAAATGTGTCCGAGCGGAAGCTCCCAGCGGCCCAAGGAATCAGCAGTTCAAAGACGGCGTGGTGTGGGCCGACTGTTTGCGGCTTGCGCACGACACGCCCGTGCTCCTTGTCACTCAGGACAAGGGATTCTATGAGGGGCGCGAATATGGAAAGGGCTTGGCAGCCAACCTGAGGTTGGAGGCAGCCGCAGCCGCCCACGATGTCTCCATAAGCCACGAGCTGAATGCTGTCCTCGAGCGTGTGCGAGAAGCAGTGCCTATGGACTACGACCCCGTTGAGAACGGGATACTGACCGCGGAGAAGCGTACCGCAGTGGGCCGCCTGTTGGGATCCGAGGGCTACACGCTCGGCGATCGGCTTGCCGCAACCCACCAGCTGTTCGCCACTGACAACCCTGGGGAGGCGCTGATCGAGTTCAGCCTGACGTTTCGAGCCTTGCACCCTGACGGGCGCAACGGCCAGTTGACTGTTCGTGGCGACGGGCGCTACGTGTCCGAGACCGGGGAGGTTGCAGAGATCAGACAACGTGGCGACGAGTTCACCTATACGGATGACACCGGCGAAAAGAAGAAGGCAAACCTAGTCGCCTTGGCCGGCACCGTCCACATCGGACATCGCGTGGTACAGCACGATGTTCGAGCGCCACTCTGAAGACGCACTTCAGACGATCGCATCCCAGTACGGCCGCATCACCCGAGTCATCCGCAGTTGGCCCGCCTGCTTCCACAGCTCATCGACCGGGCCCTTCTTCAGGCGTCGGTACTCCCGCAGTGCCTCGACGGCAACGTCAACGCCGACCTTGTTCCGAAACCTGAAGCAGTCCACCACCGTTCTGGCCGGACTCGTGACGCGGACGGTCACACCCTCGACGTCGTGTTCGTCGATGCCGACCGTGGCCGACCTCTACCGGTCCAAGGTGGAGGAGTTGGCCGCAGCGCTCCAGCGCGAAGACACCCGCCTGGAGGCGTCCGAGAGCCTCCGTGGGCTCATCGAGTCGATTGTCTTGACCCCGAGGAACGGCCAGTTGGGGATCGAGTTGCGAGGGAATCTGGCCGCGATGCTGACTGCCGCCCAGAACGCAAAAAGGTCGCCGGAAACGGGCGACCTTTGCGTGCCGATGAAAGTGGTTGCGGGGGCGCGCAACCAGCGGTACTTGCAGCTGTGGAGCGGGGCGGCGTGAGCCGATGCCTCGTAGCAGCACGACGTCTGGGCGCGCCATTTAGAACAGCGCTTCGACGACCGGAACAGCCCAAGCGAAGCCGAGCCCGATCGAGAGCGCTCCCGCGGCGACCGAGAGTGTGCGTGCGACGAAACGATCGCTGCCTGCCTTTGCCATCGTCCAGCCGAGCAAACCTGACAGGACGACCATCCCAGCAGTCGTTCCGACGCCAAACAGCGTCAAGTACGTCAGACGCGTCGTTGTCGAAGGGAGCGTGGTCACCACGAGCGCCGTCAGCGTCCCGCTGCCTGCAAGCCCATGCACCGCGCCGACGAGCAATGGCCGCGCGATCGTCCAGCGGTCCATGCCGGAGAATGCGAGGCGTCCGGATGTTCCGTGGGTGTGCGTCGGCCGCGTCGATCTGCGTCGAACGCCTTGATGCAACGCGCGCACACCGAACCCCACGAGCATCACAATGACAGCGAGCTCGAACACCTGCGCGACAACGCCGGGCATTTCGAGCTTCAGGACCATCAACAGTCCACCGGCCACGAGCAGCGTCAGCGTATGGCCGATACCCCAGCAGGCGCCGAGCCACGCCGCCTGCGCGCTGCTGCGATTGCCGGTCATGAGCGTCGAAATGGCGGCCAGATGATCCGGCTCGAGAGCGTGGCGCATGCCAAGCAGCGCGCCGAATCCGGCACTAACGACGGCTCCGACGCGGGCACCTTCGCTCAGCGCACTCGCATCCTCCGCGCGCATGAACCAGTACAGCGCGGCGACCATGCCGCCGCCCACGAGGAGCAGGAGGAACTCTGAGATTCCTGACGCGGACGGCAACTCCACCGGCTGGCCATGCGGAGTACTTCGGTACGCGGAGACCCAGGCCTGCTTGCGTGTGAGGAGCGCAGCGGAATCGGTCAGTCCCTTCTCGGCGACGAGCTTCTCCAGCGCAGCCAGCCAATGCTCGTAGTATTGCGAACCATCGTCGGGCTCACCGCGCCGAACAGCGTCCTGCAGTTCATCCGCGAGGGCCGCGGCCCACTCGTTCCAGGTGAAATGGCCCTGCTCGGAGAGCTTGACAGCGAGCGCGAAAGCCTGGGCCTGCCACGGCTCCGCGAACACCGGGCCATCCTCGTCAGGCCGCAGCGGCGGCAGGGTCGCGATTGTGCCTGGAACTGGCGTGGTCACCCGCGTCATCGGAGCTGAGCGCTAGATCGCGTCGAGGTAGTCGTCCCACAGATTCACGACGACGGTGTCTATCGGGTTAGCCTGATCACCCCAGAGCTCGCGCGCCGTGAAACGAACGGAGTAAACGTGCTGCGGCTTCTCGCCCTGGCCTATCGCGTTGGTGTCGGGGAACACGAAGACACCGTGGTCGCGCTCGACGGCACCCGACTTGGCGCGTACGTAGCGCGGCAATCTGGTATGGGTTTCCGGATTGATGTTACGCGCGCGAACCTGCTGACCCGCGCGAAACCGCGGCGCGACGTCCACCGCGCGTCGCTTCGGGTTGCCATTCGCGAACCACGCAGCCACGCCATCGGCCTTAAGTGGAGGGACCGCCTTTTGAGATCCACGTGCCGGACGTCCGCTCACGAGCTCGGCGCGCGAGATCATCCCCGCTTCGACCAGCAGTTCGACGGTTTGCACATAGCGCCGCTCCGAGTAGCCCAGCGCGAGGTATTCCTCGGCGGGAATCTGTTCTCGCGTCTGTCGGCCATGATCACCGTTCCACTTCCGCCACGTGCCGAGCGCGGACCAAAGCGCCTGAATCCGTCCTTCCCAGCGCGCGTGAAACACCGGCTCGTTCTTCTCGATCCGGACAGGCCCGAAGGACTGCATGCCGCCCATGTCATGTGCGCCGTTCATGCCTTCACTCCCTGTCCGGGCGGCATCACTCGAGCGACACCGACCATCGAATCGCGCGTGACGAGGGCCGCGAGCGCCTCTTCGCTCATCCCTTCAGTGCCCACCGGACGCTCAGGGAGCACGAGATATCGCAGTTCGGCCGTACTGTCCCAGACGCGCACCTCAAGGCCACTCGGAAGCTCGAGGCCGAGCTCGCGCAGCACGCCGCGCGGATCGATCACTGACCGCGAACGGTAGGGTGCGGACTTGTACCACATGGGCGGAAGACCGAGCACCGGCCATGGGTAACACGAACAGAGCGTGCACACGACCATGTTGTGCACGGCGGGTGTGTTCTCGACGACGACCATGTGTTCGCCCTGCTGGCCGCCGTAACCGAACTCGGCGATGGCGCGATCAGGGTCCGACAACAAACGCGCCTTGTACGCAGCGTCGACCCAGGCGCGCGCGACGACGCGGGCGCCGTTGCGGGGACCGACCTTGTGCTCGAACATGTCCACGAGCGCATCGAGGGCAGCGCGATCGACCAGCCCCTTGTCGACGAGCAGTGATTCGAGTGACTTCACACGCAGCGTGAGATCGGACGGAATTGCTTGATGAGCGTGGCCGTGGCCCGGTCCGTCAGCCTGCGCTCGCGCAACGCCGGGTATCGCGGCGCCCGCCGCCATCATGGCCGCCCTGAGGAAGCTACGTCGGCCGCCTGTCATTGGTGACGTCAGTATAAGCAAAGAAAATAGGAAGCACTAGGCCGTCTCGCGTCCTCCTTCTCGGACTCTGCTCAGCCCCTTCCCTCTTCGACAGCGCGGATGACACCCTGTCGGCTTGGTTTTGGGCAGGCGGCCAGATGATTAGACGGAAGGATGAGCGGCGGCGAAGGGACGCAGCCCGCCGAGACCGGGCGCTATCGCTTGGCTCGATCGATACGAACGACCGACCACCACGACCGTGCCGTTGCCACAGCGGTCGTTGCGCCTCGGTGGCCTGCCTGATCGATCTTGGCCCTCCGATTCCATGCCATCGGAACGCAGCTTCCCGCCGAGCTCTGGATTTCCGTTCCGCGTGGCACGCGCCGCGTATTTCGGCGCCTCCGTTCCGAGTCGCCAACATCTCGCCTACGATGTTCGACCTTGGCATCGAGGAGCATCGCGTCGAGGGCCAGACCGTTCATGTCTACAACCTCGCTCGCACGGTAGCGGACTGCTTCCGGTTCAGGAACAAGATCGGCCTCGATGTGGCGCTGGAAGCGCTGACGGACGCGTGGGCAGTAAACGCCTCAAGCTGGATGAACTCAGTCGAATCGCCAAGAAGCTTCGCGAGCAGCGGGTGATGCAGCCTTGCCTTGAAACCGTTGTCCTGTGAACCCTCCTAGCCACGTGGCACAATGCAAGCGACGTGAAGCTCCGCAACGCCCACCTTGCCGTGATCGATCGCGGCAAGGTACTCGACTATCTCCTGAACGGGGCCCATCCCGACAATGGCGGGAAAGCGCGGTTTTTCGGATTGCTCGGCTACTCGCGGGAGGATCCCGAGCGCCTTATGAAGGCCCTCCGAGACGTCGGCGAGCACGGGGACGTCGTCGGCAGTGCCGAATCGGCACACGGCCAGAAATATGTTGTTGACGGATGGTTGTCAGGGCACACTCAAGAAAGCCGGCAGTGGTCGATCAGGACCGTTTGGATCATCGACCGCGGGAAAGATGCGCCCCGGCTCGTCACCGCGTATCCCGGCAAGGAGTGACCATTCGAGATGATCAAGGAACACGATCGCATCGTGCTGACGGAGCCCGTACCCGCTGAGAGCCTCGAAGTGGGCGACGTGGGCACCGTGGTTCACGTGTACGCAGACGGGAAGGCGTTCGAAGTCGAGTTCACGACGCTCGACGGCAAGACCGCCGCCGTGGCGACCGTGGAGGCAGCCGCGGCCCGGCCGGTCACGGGCCATGAGATCACGCATTCTCGTGAGCTGACGCGCGCCAGCTGATTCCCGGCGCAAACCAACGTATCGATCCCCCCGCCTCCTTCGGGACGCGGATGCGAAACCGGCCGCAAGGCCGGTTTCAGTGTTTTCGGCGATGCTGTGCCGGACTCGGTCTGGGATGTCGCGCTGTTAGCGGCAGTGCAACTCGTCTCTGGAGGCCGCAGGTGCCTACTGGAGATCCAGATCGTCGCGAAGTCGTCTCAGGGCGCGACGTCTCGCTCGTACGAACTGTCGGCGGCTTGCTTCTGATTGCTGATCGACGCTCTTACGCAACCCGCTGGCAAGTGCCGCGCGAGCCTCGGCGGGAAGCGCCAGAGCGTCCTTGAAGATGTCTGCGGCCGTGCGCTTCATGGGGTTGATCTTAACAGCCACGACCTTCCATCAAGACCGCTCAGGGACACGTGATCGAGCCGTTGCCAGAACCTCCTCGGATCAAACGGCTGACGCCGCGAGGGGGGCCGCGACTAAAGGCGGTGGTTGTCGGCCGAATCGGAGTGCCAAAGCCGAGGAAGCACTTCGGAACGAGACAAAAGAGCGACTGCACCGCCCGATGAGCAAGTCACTGAGCGCCTGCGAGTTGCAGAGTCCGTCGTCCTCGATCCGCGCGGCGTTCTGTGCCGCGCGAATGCTGTCTCTGCTCACCGTCGGCAGAGGAACCGGGGCGTGAGCAACCCCCCTGTTTTTCCGGGCCGCCGGCCCCGGACCCGGTTCGGGGGTTGCTCACGCCCCGCTTGTCGCGTCGTTCTGAGCGCCGAGATCGCGCGCGTGAAGTCGTTTCGCCAGACGCTTTGAATTGGCGACCGGAACGCCGTTTTGGTCGCATCTTGATAGCGCGTTCGATTCACAGCCCGAATGAGCACGCCGCAGATGAATGCATCTCAGCTGTCGGCATCAGAGAGGAACAGGAGGGGGAACACAGGGGGGGAACACCCCCTCGGCGCGAGGTGTTCCCCCTCTCGCTCGCCTGGCCTCGCCTGAAGCGCGGTCGATATGAATGCGCCGCGTAGGGCAAGTGCTTTCGCCAACTTCAATTGGTGCTGCGAGTTGCCGGACGGGCGCATCGGGCGGCGTCTTGTGCCGCCGGACAAGTGCGACACCGCCGGCGAGGTGGTCAATCGCAGTACCGTGGCGTGAGCGACCACCATTTTGGTCGCCCTGGCCTGCCAAGCCTGCGGCCAGCGAGGTGGTCGCTCACGCCACGCTGTCTGTGTCTCAGTCGGAAAGGTCCTCGGCGGATTCGTGCGTCGAGGCGCTGTTGAACGCGTGTAGATCCACATCGCGATCTTCGGCCGTCGCGCGGTCATTGTGCGGCTCGCACCTCGCGCGCTCAAGGCGCTCCGCGCTTCCACGATTCCGCTCCGCCCGCGCTGCGCGCGGCTGTCGGCCTTGACCGCGAGAGCCGCGACCAGTGTCCTGGCAACTATCGACGGCCTCAACGGAAGTGCTTGACGACGGTCGGCGTCGGCGCTACTGTCGGATCATCTTCGCCGGCTGCCACCCGCAGCCCCCTCCGCATCGCCCGATGTGGAGCACGTTCGAATCGGCGGTCTCAGGCCACGGTTCGTTACCCACTTCTCAAACCGCTTCTTGGCTGTCTGTTCGTGCGACGTCACGTCCGCGGAACTGACAACCGATCGGACTGCGCTTCGGTCCCAGGCCAGGCGCAGATCCGTCGTCCACCACACGTCGAATCATCACGTTGCCACGGCGATACGCCTGTCAGATGTCGATGCGTCGGGAGATGCGCTCAGCGCGCCCATTCACCTTGAACAACAACGGCATCGACGCTCGGAATGGGCAGGCGTATCATGGCCGAAAGACGACGACGAACGGGACGTGGCCGGCGGTGGCGCGCTCGCGCGCAGGCAAGGAATACCGCACACGCCGATGACGCCGCAGATGCTTCGCTCCGTGCGTTCGTTCGCGCGCTGGCACGCCAGGCCGCACGTGAGTGCTTCGCGCGAGAACTGAAGCAGCGATCGCCGGGAGCTTAATGAGGTGAAGGCAGTGAAGGTCGCCCTCTACGCGCGCTACTCGTCGGACAACCAGCGAGACGCATCGATCGCTGATCAACTGCGCGTGTGCCGGGCATATGCGGAACGGCATGCCTGGACGATCTGCGAGGAGTACACGGACCACGCGGTCTCCGGTGCGACGCTGCTGCGTGCAGGCTTTCAGGCGCTGATGCGCGATGCGCTGAACCGTCGATTCGACGTCGTGCTCGCCGAGTCTCTGGACCGCTTCAGCCGCGACCAGGAAGATACGGCCGGACTCTTCAAGCGCCTCACCTTCGCCGGCGTGAACATCGTCACGCTCGCCGAAGGCGACATCACGCACCTGCACATCGGATTCAAGGGGACGATGAACGCCCTGTTCCTGAAAGATCTCGCCGAGAAGACACACCGCGGGCTCCGCGGTCGCGTCGAGGATGGCAAATCGGCTGGCGGTCTCTGCTACGGCTATCGCGTCGTGAAGGCACTGAACGCCGGAACCGTCACAACCGGTGAGCGAGAGATCGACCCGGAACAGGCGGGAGTTGTCGAAAGGATCTTCCGCGACTTCGTCGCCGGCGTGTCGCCCGAAGCCATCGTGAAAGCGCTGAACCGGCAAGGCATCGCAGGCCCGTTCGGCGGGAGCTGGAGTCCGAGCACAGTTCACGGCAACGCGAAGCGCGGAACCGGCATCCTGAACAACGAACTGTACATCGGCCGGATGGTCTGGAATCGTCTGCGCTACGTGAAGAACCCGGACACGGGTAAGCGCGTGTCGAGACTGAATCCGCCGGCCGAGTGGATCACGAAAAGCATCCCGACGCTTCGCATCATCAGCGACGAGTTGTGGGACGCCGCGAAAGAGCGACAGAAGGCAACGAGACGCGCGGTCGCTGACAGCGGCAACATGGGACGAGCGCGGCGCCCGCGGTACCTGTTCTCCGGGCTGACGAAGTGCGGCGTGTGCGGCTCGGGTTTCATCATGGCCAGCGCGAACCGGCTCTCATGCTTCGGAGCCCGCTACAAGGGCATCTGCGACAACCGTCTCACTATCCGTCGCGACGATGTTGAGGCCCGTGTTCTGAAGGCCCTGCAGGAGAAGCTACTGAACCAGGAGCTGTTCGAGGAATTTTGCGAGGAGTTCACGCGTGAGATGAACCGGCTTCGGATGGCCCAACGCGCCAGCGTGACTTCCGCGAGACGTGAAGTCGCGCGGATCAGCACGCGCATCAAGAAGTTGCTGAATCTGATGCTGGACGACGAGATCGCGGTGGACGAGGGCAAGGTCGAGATGAAGGCCCTCGACCGCCGTCGGAAGGAACTGGAGGCGCAGCTGAACGCGGCGGACGAGCCGCCGGCGCTCCTGCACCCGGAGATGGCCCGCATTTACCGCACGAAGGTCAAAGAACTCGGCGAGGCGCTTCAGCAGCCCGAAAGCCGCCTGGAGGCAACGGAGGCCCTCCGCGGTCTCGTCGACGCTATCGTGCTGACTCCAGACGGGAGCAAGGAGGAACTCGGCATCGAGCTGCGGGGCAACCTCGCGGCCATGCTGGGAGCGACCGTACAAAGGAAAAGGCCGTCGGAATCCGACGACCTTTCCCTGCAAGTAACTTTGGTTGCGGGGGCGGGATTTGAACCCGCGACCTTTGGGTTATGAGCCCAACGAGCTACCGGACTGCTCCACCCCGCGACATGGAAAGATTGATTCTACCACACCACCGTCGCTCCTCGCATCAGAGCGACCACGATCGCCAGAGAGCCCACTCGGATCGAATCGCTCCGGCGCCTCGGGATGCGCTGCAACTGGCGAAACCCGGACCGCCACTCGGATAGAATGCCCCCGCGACCGTCTCTGCGCCGGGCCGGCCGCAGGAGGTCACCATGAAGCGACGAGACTTCGTCAGTCGGCTCGGCCTTGGCTCCGCAGCGCTCATCACCCCCACCCTCGCCAGCCCCATCCCGCGCGCGCAGGACAAGAACAGTCGCAAGGACGAGGAGCACGACCACGGCAGAACGAGCCCGATGCACGGCTCCGACGCAAACGCCGTCGTGAACTTCGGCCAGTGGAAGACGTCGCCTCCACTCGACCGCTTCCCCAACGCGCCGCTGCCGCCTCCCACCAACAATCACCAGCTGCTGCCCGCCCGCGTCACCATCAAGGCCGGCGGCAGCGTGAGCTACATCATCGCCGGGCTCCACCAGATCGTCGTCTACGGCCCGGGCGTCAGGCCCACCGACATCAACACCACTCCGTCCGGCCTCGTCACGACGGGCGTGCCGGCAGGCGTGCCCCTGGTCGACGATCCCAACAGCCGGATCTACCGCGGCCCCGATCCGAGCCTGCTGGGAACGCTCGATCGCGTCGAGTCGGTCCACTTCCCCGAACCAGGCCGCTATCTCGTGATTTGCGGTATCCTCCCGCACTTCCTCGAGGGCATGTTCGGATACGTGCTCGTCAAGAGGTAACCGCCTCCGTCATGCCAACAGAGGTGCCCGCGACGCGGACCGCATGGTCCGGTGGGCGTCGAGGCACCTCTGGCGGCTCATTCCCGCAGACGATACGCGGCGGTGAGGCGTGTCCGGGCCTCGACGCAGCGGACACATACCCCAGAACGGCTCGGGCAACGTCCTCGTGCGGGCGGGCGACCGGCAGGCGCCGGCCGCTCACAGCGGTGCGCCACAGATCACGTCGCTGACCTCACCCCGTGACCGTGATGAAGAAGGTCGCGTCCGCGGCCACAGACGAGCTGTTGAAGCACAACACCGTCACTGAGAACACGCCGGTCGCGGGCGTGAACGACCGCTGATTGACCCCACAGCTTCGCAAGCCCGTGCCCACGGTGACCGAGCCCGATGTGATCGAGACCATCTGATCGAGGATGGCGCTGTTCCCCATCCCGGAGAACTGCACGACATAGACCCCGGCCGACCCCTTGGTCACGGTGATTGCCTGGCGGTTGGAGGTGTGCTGCGTCAAAATCGCGCCGGTGGACGCCACGAGCGCCTGACCCACGTATGCCAGCCTGCCCAGGGTGGACCTCGGCAGAAAGCCCGCCGCCGCCTCCGATCGCGTCGGGTACCGATCGTCGTGAAGATGATCGCTTCGCGCTGCCGTCGCAGCCGCGCCACTGCCGTCAAACACCGAAGGGGCCAGCTTGTCTGGAGTGACGGCACCAGCAGCGATCTGCCCTGACGTGACCTGCCCGCGCGGCGAGGGACGCGGTGCGCCACTGACAGCGCCGGGACTGAAGACAAGCGCGCCGCTCTGGCCGTCCTGGTCCTGCCATACGCCGGAGAACGAGGTCAGATTGAGCGTGGCCTTGATGGTGGAAATGCTCGCCGTCGGCGATACGACCGACAGACCCAGGCCCACCGTGCCGTTGGGGTTGAGAACCGCGGTGCCGAGCGCGGGCGATGGCATCGCCCCACACTGGTTGTCCGAGCCCGTCAGCAGGTAGGCGCCGCCCCGCTGCTCGACCGTGAACGTCACGACGTTGCAGTACGGGTGAAACTGCCAGCGAAACGTGCCGAGGACCTGGGCTTCGGCGGACGGCAACAGGAAACAGAACGCGAGAAGGACGAAGACGGACGCGGACGGGCAAACGATGCGCATAAGAGACTCCGACGCTAGGTAGAGTCGGAGTATACGTGCGGGTGCCTGAAATCCCGAATCGGCCGCGTGGCCATCGGCCCGCAAACAAAGAAGGCGCCTACGTGCTCCCCGTGTCGGTCGCCTGCCGGGCCCGCGGCACCGGCGCCCGCCGGCGGAACCCGTATGCCACCCGCACCACCAGCAGCACGCCCACGAGCACCATGTAGTAGGTGGGAAAACCCGTGTCGAGCTTCACCTTCCACATGTAGTGCAGCACCGCGGCTGCCGCGGTGACGTAGACCAGCTTGTGCAGCAGGTTCCACCGCCACCCGCCAAGCCGCCGAATCCACCCCTGTGTCGACGTCAGCGCCAGCGGAATCATCAGCACGAACGCCGTGAACCCCGCCGTGATGTACGGCCGCTTCACCACGTCGTCCCACAACCCGTCGAACTGCAGCGAGTGGTCGAGGATGAAGTAGGTCATGAAGTGGAGCGTGCCGTAGAAGAACGCGAAGAGCCCGATCATGCGCCGCAGCAGGATGAGCGGGTTGAAGCCCGTCAGCCATCTGAGCGGCGTGATCGCAATCGTGATCACGATCAACCTGAGCGTCCAGATGCCCGTGTAGTTGGTGATTGTCTCGACGGGGTTGACGCCCAGGTCACCCCAGAAGGCGTTGTAGACGAGCCACGCAAACGGACCGAGCGCCGCGAGGAACGCGGCGGGCTTGATCACGCGGCGAATGAGCTTGGTCTGGGTCACTGAAGGATCGCGTCGGGAGATGAGTCTGGTCGGGAGTTGGCGGAAACCCTTGTCGGGGATGAAATCTCATCGGGAACCGGGAGCCGGGCTTGTCCGCCATAGCCTGGGCGAAGGCGGGAGCCGCGATTGCCGCGCCGTCTTGTCCGCCGAAGCCCGCAGGGCGTAAGTGGAAGCCTGGCAAAGGCGGGCGCCGCCGATGGCGGCGGCCCCGCGCGCCTCAGTAGTGCTTCCGCAGATCCATGCCGGAATAGAGCGACGCGACCTGATCCGCGTAGCCGTTGAACGGCAGCGTGCGCTTCTTGAAGAACTCGCCGATCCGCCGCTCGCTCGCCTGCGACCAGCGCGGGTGATCGACCGCCGGGTTCACGTTGGCGTAGAACCCGTACTCGTCGGCGCGCATCCGCTGCCACGTGTTGAGCGGCTGGTCCTCCACGAAGCCCACCCGGACGATGGACTTGACGCCCTTGAAGCCGTACTTCCACGGCACGACGAGGCGGATCGGCGCGCCGTTCTGGTTCGGCAGCACCTCCCCGTAGACGCCCACCGCCATGATGGTGAGGGGATGCAGAGCCTCGTCCATGCGGAGGCCCTCCACGTACGGCCACGGCAGCGCGGGCTCGGTCTGGCCCGGCATCTGCTTCGTATCGACGAGCGTCGTCATCTGCACGAACTTCGCCTTCGACGTCGGCTCGAAACGCTTGACGAAGTCGGCCATCGGGAAGCCGACCCACGGGATGACCATCGACCACGCCTCGACGCAGCGCATGCGGTAGATGCGCTCCTCGAGCGGGAACCACTTCATGATGTCTTCGATGTTGTACGTGCCCGGCTTGCCGCACTGCCCTTCCACGACGACGCTCCACGGCCGCGTCTTCAGCGAGCCGGAGTACTTGGCCGGGTCTCCCTTGTCGAGGCCGAACTCGTAGAAGTTGTTGTAGGTCGTCACGTCGCGATAGGAGTTGAGCTTCTCGTCGGTGCTGAGCGGGCTCTTCCTGAGGTCGGTCAGCTTCTGCGCAGCAGGGTTCTGGGCGCGCGCCGTCGTCGTCCCCGCGAGGAGCGCGCCGGCGGCACCTGTCGCCACGGCGGCAGCGGTCGAGCCGGCTGCCCTCATGAACTCTCGCCGCCGCAGGTACAGCGACTGCGTGGTGACTTCGGACTCGCGGATGTCGGGCGTCTTCTTGATGAGCATGGGCGTTGTTCCGTGCGGCAGCTCGACGGCTGGCCCCTGGAGCCACCCCGAGCCCGGGGTGCCGCTTCCCGTCATAGTACAACGCCTGCGGTGCCCGGGCGACGGTCCACGCGATCGACAAGACAACTGGCGGTAGGATGGCAGGTACGTACTGGCCATCTGACGCCGAGCAGCCGAGCTGGCGAGATCGGCGCTTTCGCGCGCCGCGAAGGTGATTGAAGATGCCCCCCAGCGCGAAGTCATCGCGCCGACCTGTTGTGCCGCATTCGCTGCTGTCGGTCGCCTCGCACGAACTGAGGGGACCGGCCGGTGTCGCCCGCGGCTACCTGAAGCTGCTCCAGCGGGACACCGCCTTGTCGGACGCATCGCAGCAGGCCGCCCGGGGTGCATCGTCGGCCATCGAACGCATCGTCTCCCTGCTCGACGAGATGACGGACTACGCGCGGCTGGTCGCCGGCGAACTGCGGCTCGAACGCACCGACGCCTCGTGGCAGGACCTCCTCGACAAGGCGGTGGCCAGGGCCACGCTCCCGGCTGCGCCGGAGATTGTGTGGCGCCCATCGGCGGGTCTGGCCAGCATGCACGTCGTCGTCGAGCGCCGCCGCATCGAGAGCGCGCTCGCGACGCTCATCGAAGCGGTCGGCCGCGCGCAGGTGCGGGACGCCACGCTGACCGCGACGGTCGGCCGTCAGCCGGGCTCGATCGCTCCGGTCGCCGATCTCTTTCTGGAGTCGGGCGGCGAGGTCTCGTGGTGCGCTCCGGACATCACGCGCGGCGGGCTCGGCTTCTCGCTCGTCCTCGCCGATGCGGTGATCACCGCGCACGGCTGGCGGCTGACGGAGCGATGGCAGGACGGACACTGGACGGGCTACCGCATTGCCGGGCTGACGCGCACCGAGCAGGCCTGAGACCCCCGGTCGATTGCGAATGACGAAGCTCTTATACTGATCGCACTCGTGCGATCGATTGGCGCCCTCGTCCTCACTGCGATTCTCTTCGTCGAGCCCGTGACCGCGCAGGTGCGCCTGGC
Source organism: uncultured Bifidobacteriaceae bacterium (assembly GCA_964543955.1). GTDB lineage: Bacteria > Acidobacteriota > Vicinamibacteria > Vicinamibacterales > UBA2999 > VFZN01. The sequence continues at coordinate 24,801 of CAZJBN010000022.1, read as the reverse complement.
GGACGAATCGGATCGGGCGGCCTTCCGCTCGTGGTTCGTGTTGCTCGCGGATGCGCAGTTCGACCAGCCGGCCGTGGAAGTCACGGACTGCGCGGCGCTCATCCGCTTCGCGTTTCGCGAGGCGATGAGGGCCCACACGCCGGAGTGGGCGCGGCGCATTGCGCTGCCGTTCGCGCCTCGGTTCCCCGACGTCCGCTCGGCGCCGAAGCCCGGGCCTGAGGGGTGGCCGCTCTTCCTGGTCGACGACGGCTGGCCGCCGCGCTACGCCGAGTTCGCCGATGCCCGGACACTCGTGTCGCGGAACGCGTCGCCCGTCGGCCGCGACATCGCCCGTGCGCGGCCCGGCGACCTGCTCTACTTCCGTCAGCCGGCGCAGTCGCAGCCCGATCACCTCATGGTGTTCATCGGCCGCTCGGCCTTCGATTCCGACGGCGACGACTGGGTCGTCTATCACACGGGGCCCACGGACGATGGCCCGGGAGAAGTGCGCAAGGTGCGCCTCGAGACGCTCGTACGGCATCCGGCGGCGCGCTGGCGCCCGCTGGCCACCAATGCCCGCTTCGTCGGGATCTTTCGGCTGTCGGCCCTCCAGACGTCATGATCCGAACCGGGCTCCCACGACGGTTCGCCATCCTCGCGCTCGTGTGTGCGTCGCTGGTGAGAACCGCCCCGCTCCTGGCACAGCAACCCGACGCCGCTACTCGGCCGGCGTTCTCGCTCTCCACCAGCGAGACGTTCACGACGCGCGACACCCCAGGCTTCTACCTCACCTTTCGTCGCGTTCCTCAGCTGGATATCCGCGTCTACAAGGTACGGGACGCATTCACGTTCTTCGCCAGTCTCGACGATCCGCATCAGTTCGGCCAGGGCGAGGGCTACGCCGTCCCCACCGAGCGCACGTGGATCGAACGACTCTCGGACTGGAAGCGGCGGCAGCGGTCGAGCCTGCGGCAGATTGCACGAGCGCAGCTGAGCCCTGTGTACCGTGCGGAGCGCCGCGCGTCGATTGACAAGACCGAGACGCGCCAGCGTGTGCAGCTCAACGTCAGCAGCTTCGCTCAGGTGCCGCTCCTCAACCCTGATCAACTCGTCACGTCGTGGCGCGAACTGCTGCCCAGCACGCGCGACCCCGAAATGCGGCGCATACCGCTCGAGGTGTCGACACCAGGCGTCTACCTGGTCGAGGCCGTTCACGAGTTGCTTCGTGCCTACACGATCGTCATCGTGTCGGACGTCGGCCTGGTCACCAAGACCTCGCCCCGGCAGATCATGGTGTTTGCCGCCGATCGCTTCAGCGGCGAGCCTGTCTCCGGCTGTGACATGCGCGTCCTTGCGGCAAGGCAGCCGGTCGTCACGGGACGTACGGCACCGGACGGCGTGTTCGCCGGCGATCTGCCCGACGACGTCGGCGACGTGCTGGCCGTCGCGCAATGCGGCGAACAGGTGGCCGCCACCGATCCTGGCGCGTGGTCGCTGTCGCCGAGCGCGCGCGAGCTCGTCGGCTACATCTACACGGACAAGCCGATCTACCGCCCCGGCCACACCGTCCACGTCAAGTCCGTCCTGCGCTGGCGCGAGCGCGACGCGCTCATCCCCTTCGATCAGAAGCAGGTGGAGATGGTCGCCAGCGACGCGAACGACAAGGTGATCTTCAGACAACCGGCTTCGGTCGACAGCTTCGGGTCCGTGGCCGCCAGCTTCGAGATCCCGGCCACCGCGGCGCTCGGCACCTATACGATCCGCGTGCAGAGCGGCGATCGGCAGGCCACGAGCGCCTTCGAGGTGCAGGAGTACCGCAAGCCCGAGTTCGAGGTGGTGGTGACGCCGGCATCGCGCTTCGTCGTGCAGGGCGGCGAGGCCGTGGTCACGGTGCAGGCCCGCTACTACTTCGGCCAGCCTGTCGCCAACGGTCAGCTGCAATGGGTGCTGAACCAGCAGCCCTATCACTCCCCGCTCCGCTTCGACGACGGCGTCGAGGGGGGCGAGACGAGCTACTGGTACGGCAACGATCAGACACAGAAGGGAGAGCTGCGGCTCGATGCAGACGGGCGCGCCGAGCTGCGGATTCGGCTCGCCGAAGACGACAACGGGCGCGACTACAGCGCGCGCATCGAGGCCGAGGTCACCGACGCCAGCCGCCGTGCCGTGTCCGGCTCGACCATCGTGCACGCGACGTGGGGCGCCTTTCTCGTCTCGGCCACGCTCGATCGGTCGGTGTTCGGGGCCGGAAGCCGTGCCGAGGTGCGCCTGCGGTCCGTGGACTACGCCGGCGATCCGCGCGGGGGCGTGCCGGTCGCCGTGGACCTGGACCGCATCGTGTACCGCGACGGCTACTACGCGCAGCCCAACGCCACGCGCGTCGCGAGCACGTCGGCGACGACGGGCGACGACGGGCGCGCGAGTGCAGTCGTCACCCTGCCCGCGGGCGAGACCGGGACCTACCGCGTCACGATCTCGGCGGAGAGCGATGGACGCCAGGTCACCGATCAGGCGTGGCTCTGGGTGCCCGGCCCGGAGGAGGACGGCAGGCTGGACGGCGATCGGTACGTCGAGCTGCTGGCCGACCGCAAGACCTACGCGCCCGGCGACGTGGCGCGCCTGATGGTCCGCGGGGACACGATCGATGGTCCCATCCTCGTGACCAAGGAAGGCCAGCACGTCTCCTGGTATCGTGTCCTCCGGCCCTCGCCCACCGATGCCATCGACGTGCCCGTCGATGCCGGTGATGTCGGCGATGTCTACGTCAACGTCGCGTACATGCGGGACGGCCGGTTGTACCAGGCGGAGCGCCGCATCGGCGTCCCCGCCGTCGATCGCACGCTGCAGATCTCGATCACGGCCGATCAGCCCGTTTCCAGGCCGCGGACGCCGGGTGCCCTCACCGTTCAGGTCACCGACGCGGCGGGCGCGCCGGTCCGCGCGCAGGTCAGCCTCGCCGTCATCGACGAAGCCGTCTACGGCGTTCGACCCGACAGCACCGAGGACCCCGTGCGGTTCTTCTACCGGCGCGAGTACTCGCGTGTCGGCACCTCGTTCTCGCGCAACTACTACTTCGCCGGCTACTCGGGCAGCGATCGGCTGCAACTCGCCGGCCGCAAGCGCCGGCCCTTCACGCTGGCGGACTTCAAGGGCGAGGCCGACATCCAGCCGGCCGTGCGAAAGGACTTTCCCGACGCAATCTACTGGCTTCCGGACCTCGTCACCGGCCCCGACGGGCGCGCGCGTGTGGCCGTGAAGTATCCGGACGCGCTCACGACATGGCGTCTGACCGCGCGTGCGATCACCGAAGACACGCGCGCGGGCTCGACCGTCGCCCGCACGACGACCACCAAAGACCTGATCGTCCGCATCGTCACGCCCCGATTCCTGACCGAGGGCGACGACGTGGTGCTTCCGACCATCGTGCACAACTACCAGCCCGATGCGCGGACTGCGGCGCTGGACGTGCGGGCCACGGGCCTGGAGGCCGTCGCGGCCGGACCCATGACGGTGAGCGGCGCCATGCTCGCCAGCCGCGCCGAACGTCGTGACGACTGGCGCTTCCGCACGACGTCGCCAGGCACGGCCGTCGTTTCGGCTTCGGCCAGGACCGAGACGGACAGCGACGCGGTCGAGTTGTCGTTTCCGGTCGTCCCGTACGGGCTCAGGCGGGAGTCGGGCGCCAGCGGATCGATTGTCGGCGCGGGCGAAGCGGCGGCCACGCTGACCATTCCCGAGGCGGCGAACGCTTCCGGACGATCCGTGCGCATTCAACTCGCGCCGTCGCTGGCGGGCTCGCTCCTCGGCGCGATGGATTTCCTCACTTCGTATCCCTACGGCTGCACGGAGCAGACGCTCTCCAGCTTCCTGCCGAACCTGCTCGTCACGCGCGCGCTGACCGACTTGAAGATCGCACCCACCGAACGGCTGTCCGCACTCGACCGCCAGGTGTCGTCGGGCCTCCGGCGTCTCGTGGACCTGCAGCACGACGATGGCGGGTGGGGATGGTGGAAGTCGGATGGCAACCACGCGTTCATGACGGCATACGCGTTGTGGGGTCTGGACGAGGCGCGACGTGCCGGCGTCCGCGTCGACCAGTACCGCATCGAGAACGGGGCCAGGGCGCTCGCCGCAATGTATGTCGACAACCCGCGCACCGTACCCGACCTCAAGGCCTACATGGCCTACGTGCTCCGGCGGAGCATGCCGTCGGGCGAGGCGATCACCTGGTACGCCGAGGGTGGACCTCGCGAGTATCGGCACCTCACGGCGCGCGAGGCACTGTGGAGCGCACGGTCGCGCATGAGCGCGTACGGCCGTGCGCTGCTCCTGGCGCTGCTCGATGAAGGCAGGGATCTGCGGGGGAACGAGGTGGCCGCCGGTCTCGTCGCCGAGGCCGAGACGCGGGGCGATCTGTCGTGGTGGCGCCTCGACGAGGATCCGCTCCTCTTCGAGACGGTCGATGCTTCGGTCGAAGCCACGGCATTCGCCGTGCAGGCGCTGGTTCGTCGCGATCCGTCGAACCCCATACTCGAGCGCGCTGTCCGGTGGCTCCTGCTCAACCGGAGTGCGGGCTACTGGGGTACGACCAAGCAGACCGCGATGGCGATCTACGGCCTGCTCGCCTTCATGCAGGCGCGCGGCGAGGCGGCGCAGCCGTTTGCCGTGGACGTCTACGTCAACGGATCACCGGCGGGACGGCAGCGCTTCACCCCCGCGCAGATGACCGCGCCGGATCCGGTGGCCGTCACCGTGTCCGCACGCGCCGGCGCCAACGACGTGCGCCTCGTCAAGGAGGACGGCGGCACCGTGTACTGGTCGGCGGCCGCCATCTACTTCGATCCCTCCACGGCGGAGGCGCGATCGGGTTCGCGTCAGTTGGCGGTCACACGGCGCTATGCCAGGCTCTCGCCCGTCAGCATCGGCAACCGCATCGTCTATCGCGAGCAGGCGATTGAAGGTGCGGTGGCGCCGGGCGACGTCCTGACCGTGCGGCTCGTGATGGCGGGGTCCAGCGACTGGCGATACCTGGCGCTCGAGGATCCGCTGCCTGCAGGTGTCGAGGCGCTGCAGGACACCACGGCCTATCCGCTCGAGCGGCCGGACACGATCCGATGGCGATGGGGCTCGCATGTGGAATACCGCGATCAGCGGACGGTGTTCTTCGAGGAGACGCTCGAGGGTGGACGCGCCGAGTACGTCTATCTCGTCAAGGTCGTGTCGGCCGGCACGTTCCGGGCCGTGCCCGCGCAGGTGTCGCCGATGTATGTGCCCAACGTCTTCGCTTCGTCCGAGCCCTTCACGCTCGTCGTGACCGCGCCGGCGGAAGGACCGCGATGAGGTCGCTCGTCCTCTCGACGGCGTGGATGCTGGCGGGACTGGTGGCGACGGGCGGGCTCTACTGGACCTTTCTCAATACGCCGGAATCCACCGTGTGGACGCTCGCGGCCTCGCTGCTGCTCGTCCTGGCCATGTACTGCGTGGCGAGCGTGACGTGGAGCGGGGCGCTGATGGGATGGTCCAGAGGCTGGTCGGCTCCGGCGCTGCGACGGGCCGCGACGGGAGTCGTGGCCGCCCTGCCGCCCTTCGTGTTCGTCGGGATATCGTGGTGGCTCGTCGGCGCAGCCATCGAATGGGTGCAGGCGCAGGCCGGCGAGGTCGGGGCGTGGCTGATGCTGCGGTTTGGCGTGTCCGACGCCCGGCCGATCGTGTCGGCAGCAAACCACGCCGGCAACTGGCTGCGGATGATCGTCGTGCCCTTTGCGGCGCTCGTCTGGCTCGGCGTGCTCCTCGATCGGGGGTGGCGGCCGCTCGTGGATCGGGCGAGCGTCCGGCGAGGGTTCTCGCCCGGCAGACTCACCATTGCCACGCTCGTCGTCCTCGCGACCATCATCCTGCCGCTGTCGTACGCCACCTACTGGATGCCGCGCGGGCTGCCCGTGTCGTGGGCCGAGCCGGCCTTTGCCGCCGTCAAGTTCGGCGTGATGATCGTCATGGCCGCGATGGGGTTGAGCGTGATTGCGTCGGTCGCCGCGCCGCGGCGCTGAAAAAAGGGGTCAGGCGTCTTTTTCGCGACGCGGCACAAGGGGGTCAGAAAAAGACGCCTGACCCCTTTTTCAGCGCACGTCGGTCCAGCGCCGACCTTCTGCAACCTGCCGCGCGAAGCAGGCGCCGGCGCGCGCATAGGCCTCGCGCTGGGCTCCCGCGGACACCGGCCGCAGCACCTCCGCATCCGTCGGGCAGGACACCCGGGCAGGCGCGGGCGTACCGGGCGCGGGCGGATCCGCGAAGTAGATCGCGGCGCCCTCCCGCACCCACATCGGGCGCCCGGCAAGCGACCGGTCCACGAGCGCGTGCGCGACTTCGTGGCGAACGGTGCGCTCGAGCTGGCCGCGCTGCTGGAGGATCGTGACGGGCAGCAGGTCGATTGCGTCCGCGTCGGTGGCCCCCGATACCCACCACGGCTGGCCTGTCGCACGCCCGAAGCTGTCGACCGTCGGATGAACCGTCACGCGAAGCGACGGCGGCGCACGGACTCCCGCGATCCTGGCAATGCCGTCGCGCGCCGAGCGGATCAGCGCAACCAGCGTTTGACGATGCCGCTCTTCTGCACCGGGAAGCCCGAGTCGAATGTCGACCGCCTCGGCCTCCGTGGGCGCCGTCGAAGCCGCCGGCGCCGGTGCCGCCGACCTGCCTGACGCGGCCGCCTCGGCCGGCACAGGAGCGGATCCGCCGATCTGCCCGACAGCCAGCTTCGGGAAATAGAAACGCAGAATCTCGCCCACGCTCTCGCCGCGCGATGCCCTCAGTCCGGTGCCCACCACGCAGAGGCCCACACCGTGGCCGAATCCGCGGCCCCGGAACCTGAAGCCCTGGCCGGTCCGGTTGACGTCGAAGGCCGTGCTCTTGACGAGCTGCCATCCGCCAATGCGGCCGATGGCCATCCGGAAGTCGTGGCCCGACAGGTCGGGCGGCGTGAAGCCATCCGCCCGCAGCCGCACGACGCGCCCGGAGGCATTGCGCTGCAGCACCCGCAGGTCACGGAGCCGGGAACCCCGGAGGCCGGCAGCCCTGAGCGCACGCTCCACAACGGCGACGCGCACATCGCTCTGCCAGTCCGCCTCCTCGTCGTGCACCGCGTCCTCCACCGAGCGCGTGCCGTAGTCGAGCGCGCCAGGCCAGACCTGCGATGCCAACTCGAGACGGCCGCCACAGGACGCGGAATAGAAGACGAACGCCGGCTGTCCGTTGTCGAGCAGCACCAGACCCGCCGAGGCCGACGCCGCACGCTTCGTCGTCTCGGTCGCCGGCCGCAGGACCTGGCAGTGCGTCGTGTCGCACAGGTCGAAGCCTTCGCGCCGATGCCGCTGCCGGTTGGCGAGCGCAAAGGTGCGGGCAGCAATCCCGAGCGCCTGCTGCGCGGCGTCGGCAGCCCTCGGTTGCCCCTCCCCCGCCACCACCTGCGCGACGTACTCTTCGAGCGGGATGGATTCGACCCGCATGCGGCCGTCAGGGCGCGTGCGACCCAGGCGAATCACGACAGGGGCCGGTGCCACGGATGGTGCCGGCAAGCCGGCCGCCGGAGGCGCGCTTGCTGTTGGCGACGATCGACCGAGTGCCGTCGAGAGCACGCCTGCGGCGATCTCCGCGGCGTCCACGCCGGCGCCGCCCGGCGCGATGACGACGACGCCGTGGGTGGGTCGCTCGACAGGGGCCAGCGCGACGACAAGCCCCATGACGCCGCCGCCAGGCATCGGCGCAGTGCCGGTCTTGGCCAGCGCGGGCTGCTGCTGCGACGTGAAGGCCGATGCCGTGCCGTACTCCGCGGCGCCGCGCAGGCCGTCGACGAGCACGCGGCGCGTGGCCGACCCCATGGGGACGGGCGGATCGGCGCCGGCACCGACCAGCCGTGCCATGACGTCGATGAGCGACCGCGGGCTGACGCGCGGGCCGTCGAGGCCGACCAGCGATGGCCCCAGCCGTGCCGATGCGGCGAGCGGCGGGAGCCCGGCCGCCAGCCGCGTGGCGTTGACCTGCTCGCGCGTCAGGCGCCCGGCCAGCGACACGAAGAAGTCGTTGCACGAATGAGCCAGCGCCTCGGCCGGAGACAAGGGACGCTTCAGATCCGCGTGCGCGCACGTGAACCGCACGCCGTCCACCGTCACCACGCGGCGGCACATCGCGCCGGTCCCCGGAGTGATGACGCCTGCTTCGAGGGCCGTGACGAGCGTGACGGCTTTCACGACGGACCCAGGCAGGAGCGGCCGGTCGAGGATGTCCGCCCGTGCCTCGCGGCGTTCGCGGGGATTGGCGAGGCTGCGCACGAAGAAGCCGACACCCGAAGGTGCCTGGAGCGATCGGACCCGGAGTTCCGCGCGTTTGGCCCCGGCGTCGTCGGTCGGGACGGCCGACACGGGGCTGAACCTCCCGCGCTCGAGGTCCAGGTGAGCGTCAGCCGCAGCGTGCACGCCGGCCAGGACGGCCAGGATCACCAGGACCGCCAGGACCGCCCCGCCGCGCGTCACAACCGCGTCTTGCAGCCGGGACGGCACCGGCATGGGATCGTCTTGTCCCCCTCGGTGTTGTAGTCGTAGGTCAGCTCTTCGCCCGCCTCGATGCGGCGCGCGGCCCTGATCCAGATCGTCCTGTCCACGACGTCCACCCAGCAGTTCGGGACGCACGAGTGGTTGATGAACCGCGCGACGTTGCCGCGGACGTTCGCGTCCCGGCTCCAGTTGCGGTTCACGCGGAAGACCCAGATGCAGCCCTTGCGGAGGTAGCGATCCTCACGGTTGACGCTCTGCTTGTTGGAGATGAGCTCGCCCGCGTAGTCGATGATGCGCTTGTTCTTGTTGATCGGCTCCAGCGCAAAGACGCCCCAGCCGTGGAGCCTGGAGCGGCGTCGCTGGATTCGCGGCTGGTCCACCACCACTGGCGGGGGCGGATCCTCGACGCGCCTCCCGGCGCTGCGCGCCCGCGCGGGAATGCGAGCCGTGGTCTTCTTCTTCCGGGTCGTGCGCTTCTTCGTGTCCGACGTCGCCATGCGTGATCGCCCGATCCTCAATCGCTCGAAAGGCCGCGGGCTCTCCGCCAGCCGCCCAGTACGGCCTGCCAAGTGTAACATCCGTGGGTGCAGTGATAGAGTGACGCCCGGAGGCGCGCATGCGCGCGACGCCGTGCAGCCGGAGGTGGAGGACATCGTGCGAGCCAAAGTGACCGCGGCGGTTGCCGCACTCGTGATCAGCGGAGTGACCATGCAGGGCCAGGGACGACAGGTCGTGGTTCCCGGGGGCGGACAGTTCCCCTTCAGCCTCGCGACGAAGGGCGACGGCCTCGTCTACGTGGCCGGCACGCTCGCCACCGAGGGCGACATCAAGGCGCAGACCAGGGCCGTGCTCACGAGCATCGGCCAGACGTTGACGAAGGCCGGTTCGAGCCTCGACAACGTGTTGGCCGTCCACGTGTACGTCACGAACGCCGCCGATGCGGCCGGGATGACGGAAGTATGGCGGACCGTCTGGCCGACGAACGCACCCGCCCGCACCACCATCGTGTCCGACCTCGTCGTGCCCAACGCCCTTGTCGAGATGTCGGCCGTGGCGGTTCCGAATGGCGGCGAACGCGTGGTCGTCAATCCGGCCGGCTGGAACAGAGGCAACCCCTACAGCTTCGCGATCCGCACCGGCGACACGCTGTTCATGTCGGGCATCGTGGCCCGGGACAACATCACCAACACGCCCACGGGCGGCGACGTCGGCACACAGACCGAGACAATCATGGCCACGGCGGGCGACGTGCTGAAGGCAGCCGGATTCGGCTACGAACACGTCGTGTCCTCGCGCGTGTACATCACCGACGGAACGACGTTCCAGGACATGAACAAGGCCTACGCGACCCGCTTCCCCAAGGATCCGCCGGCGCGCGCAACCGTGGTAACGCCCCTCCCGGGCGATCAGTACCAGGTCGAGATCACGATGACCGCGTACCGCGGCCCCAGGCAGGCGTTCACCACGCCGGCCGCCGACGGCACGCCGGGCAAGCCGAGCGCGATCCTGAGCAGCGCCATCAAGGCCGGCAACCGCCTCTATCTCTCGGGGATCCTCGGCAACACCGCGCAGAACAAGGGCGACATGACCGCCCAGACCAGAGAAGTGATGGCACGCGTCGGCAGGACGCTCACCGCCGCCGGCTTCACCTGGGACGATGTCGTCGACGGCATCGTGTACATCACCGACGTGAAGCAGTTCGACGCGATGAACGAAGGGTATCGCGCGACATTCTCGAAGGACTACCCCGCCCGCGCGACGGTCAGGACCGGACTGGTCAACGCCGACGGCCTCGTGGAGATCATGTTCGTCGCGGCGAAGTGATCGCCCGGCAGTGGACGTCGTGAGAGACGGCAGGCCGGTCAGCCGACATCCGCGGTGACGGGCGCGGGGGCGGGCGCCTCGGCCAGCACGGCCTCCGCACGCCGTACCGCGTCCTCCACGCTCGCGCACATGTTGCCCGCGCCGAGGTGCTCCTCGAACTCGGCCCTGCGGAGCAGCGCCGCCGGCTGCGACGGCGCCCCGCACAGGATGAGGGTCCGGCCCGACAGCCTCAGCGCGTCGGCAAGGTCGGCGATGGCGGTCAGCCCTGTTGCATCCATGGCAGTGGTATTGCGCATCCGGAGGATCACGACCGGCGGCAGCTGATCGATCTCATCGGTGATCGTCAGCAGCTTGTCGGTCGACCCGAACAGGAACGGGCCATGAATCCGGTAGATGGCCACGCCCGGCGGGATCGGGTGATTCTGCAGGCTGTGCGCGCGGCCGGCTTCGATGTACTCCGGGGTGACACGGGTCACGGTGGTCGTCCGCGCCACGCGTCGAATGAACATCAGCGCCGCCAGCACCATCCCCACTTCGACGGCGACCGTGAGGTCCGCGAACACCGTCAGCGTGAACGTGACGAGCCAGACGGCGATGTCCGCGTACGCGTGCTTGACGATCTCCGGGATCTCGGCCCACTCGCCCATGTTCCAGGCCACGACGAACAGAATGGCCGCGAGCACCGGCAGCGGGATGAGCGCCGCCAGCGGCGCGGCGAAGAGCAGCACCGCGAGCAGCGTCAGCGAGTGAATGATCCCGGCGACCGGCGTCTCTGCGCCGGCACGGATGTTCGTGGCCGTGCGCGCGAGGGCGCCCGTGGCCGGCAGCCCGCCGAAGAGCGGCGACACGATGTTGGCCACCCCCTGCGCGAAGAGCTCGGTGTTCGGGTTGTGGCGGCCGTTTCCCATCCGGTCCGCGACAACGGCCGACAACAGCGATTCGATGGCACCCAGCATGGCGACCGTCAGTGCCGGAGAGAGAAGGGAGAGCGCGAGCCGCGGGCTGAACTGGGGCACGTGAAAGTCCGGCATGCCCGACGGGATGCCGCCGAACCGCGATCCAATCGTCTCCACGTCGAGTCCGACGGCGAGCGACACGGCAGTGCCGATGAAGAGCGCCGCAATGTAGCCCGGCACGTGCTTCACGTACCGATTGAACAGCAGGATCGTCGCCAGCGATCCAAGCCCCAGGCCGAGACTGGCGAGCGACGTCTGGTCCAGGTTGGCCGCGATGACCTCCAGCCGCTCCAGGAACTCGCCCGGCACCTCGACGTCCAGGCCGAGGAAGTCCTTGACCTGGGTACTGGCGATGACGAGCGCGATGCCGTTCGTGAAGCCGACGATGACCGGCCGCGGGATGTACTTCACCGCCGTGCCCGTCCCCGTGATGCCCATCAGCACCAGGAACACGCCGGCCATCAACGTGCACATGAAGAGGCCGTCGATGCCGTACTCCGCGACGATGCCCGAGACGACGACCACGAACGCGCCGGTCGGTCCGCCGATCTGGTAGCGCGATCCGCCAAGCGCTGAGATGATGAAGCCCGTGATGATGGCGCAGTAGATACCCGCCTGCGGCGTGAGGCCCGACGCAATGGCGAACGCCATCGCGAGCGGCAGGGCCACGAGGCCCACGGTCACGCCGGCAATCGCGTCGCGTGCCAGCGTGTGCCGGTCATAGCCCTGCGAGAGGATGAGAATCGACCGGGGCAGCCAATCGGGCAGTGTGAAGGCCGGACGCGGGCGTTGAACCAGTCGGGGATCGATGCCGTGCGGCATGTAGGTCTCAGGGATGGATGGTCCAGAACTGCGCGGTGTAGCTCCAGACCGTGAATGCAAGGCGGCCATCCGGCGACCATGCCGGCTGCGTCTTGTGCGTGGGATCGGTCGTCAGCAACTCGACGCGGCCTCCGCCGACCGGAACACGAAAGACCTGGTAGTACCCGTCCGCGGCCGGGCCCACGAATCCAAGCCAGGCGCCGTCCGGCGACACGGTGAGTCCGGGGAAGTCGTGCTCGCTCTCCACGCGGTGGACAACCGTGGCTTCGCCCCCGGCCAGCGGCACGACCATCAACGCGTGACGCCCCGGGCCCTCCTTGACGACCGCCGCAATACGGCGTCCATCGGGCAGCCATTCCGCGTGCATCACATCGCCGGCGACCCCCGGCGTCGCGATCTCCTGCAACTCGGACGTGACGTCTCCACTGTCCTGATCCACGCCGATCGTGTACGCCACCGATCGGCCCTGCCGGTTGGCACCGTCGAGGAGAACCGTGCGGCCATCCGGCGACCACCGGGGCCACCCGACCTCCGCACCGCGCCCCAGCCTCGTGATGCGGCGATCCGGCTGGCGACCGTCAGCCGGCCTCAGCCACACGTCGTCCGACATCTCGCGGTGCGAATGAAACGCGATCCACCGTCCGTTCGGCGACCAGGCCATCGCCTGGTCCTCTGAGTCCGAGTCGGCGATGACCTGCATCGGCCCGTCGGCCGGCACCGCGCCGTCCGCATCGACGATGCCGATTTCCTGCGCGATATCCGGGTACTTCGCATCGTCCAGGACGCGGCGCCACGTGCCGTAGGTCACCGAGATCCACGGCTCCCGCGGGTGCCACCAGGGTGTCTCGGCCTGGAAGGCCGTGATCTGGCGCGGGCCCGACGCCGATTGCTCGGCGACGAACGTCCGATAGGACTGCGTCTTGAACAGCACCGTGCCATCGGCGGCGACCGACGGCGCGTAGGCGTCGCGGTCGAACGCCGAGAGACGGCGGGCACGGCGCGTCGCGCGATTCAACGTCCAGAGATCCACCATGCCGTCCGCGTTGGGCGAGGCGAAGTAGACGGACGCGCCGTCCGGCGAGAACGCGATCGGGCCCACGGCGTCGACATCCGGCACGGGCAGGAGCGCCTGCCCGGAACACGGCACGGAAATGCGCGACCGCCCTTCCGTCGTCACGATGCAGGCGAGCTCGCCGGAGGGCGTCCACGCGGGCCACGCCGGGCGACCCTCCGCCGCCTGATTCTCGGCTCGCGAGCCGTCGATGGCCACGCGCCACAGCACGGGGCCCTCGCTCCCTGGGGCGATGCCGGCCAGCCACATCCCGTCCGGACTGGCGGCCAGCTGGCGGAGCGTGTCGACGCGCAAACCCTGGACGGCGGCCGCCGGCCACACGGGACGGCGGGCAGCCCCGTCGCTGTCGTAGATCCACCATCGCTCCGCTGTTCCGGTGTCCTCGACGATGAGGCGCGACGGGTCGAGCCAGGCAAGCCATCGTACCTGCTGCCCGGCGACGGGCATCCCGGGCGAGAGGCCGCCTTTGATGGGGACGACACGCACCTGGCGGCCTTCGCTGTAGGCGACGAGGCGCCCGTCGGGCGACACCACGCCGATCGGGTCCCGATATCCCACGACGCCCTGCTGGTGGGCCGTCGCCACGTAGGTGGCACGAGGCAGCGGCGGCTCCACCCCACGTCCGCGGTCGCGCGTCGCCCAGGCGGCCGCCGCCAGGATGAGGATGCCGAGAGCGGCGAGAGTGCGCACGCGTCAATTGTCGCACGCCGGCTTGCGGAGCTCCTGGACGCGGCGCCACGGGTGCTAACGTCACATGATGATCGCGTGGAGCTGGACGGCATGCCTCGTCACCGTGGCCGCCGTCGCCGTGTCGGGTCTCGTCGCGTGGGCGGAAGGCAATCGGCGCCGGCGCCCAGGACTCGACATGGGATTTGTCGACCACGGCGGCATGTGGGGCGACGTGCTGCTCCTGCCGATCGCCAACGCCGTCATCGTGCCGTGGATCGCGCCCGGGTGGTGGCTGCTCGGGCCGCTGGCAGTGGGCGCGTTGTGGTCCGTGGCGCTGCACGCATGGTGGCACGGCGGGCGCACGGATGCGGTGTGCGATCACATGTGGCCCGCCCGGTCTCACGGCCACTGGGCCGTCGACCTGTCGCTCGCCGGCTGGTGCCACGTGGCGTACGTGACAGGCCAGATTGCGCTGCTCCTTGCCTTCGCGCTCACGCGGACACCGCCGGCGACGGTGCTCGTCGTGGCGCTTGTGCTGACCGTGCACGTCCCGCTCGGTGTGCTGCAGCCGGCGTGGTTTGCCCGCCGGCGCGTGTTTGGGTGGAGCCTCAACACCATGGTGGTTGCGCTCGCCCTGGTATGGGGCGTCGCAGCGTGGAAGCTGTGGACGTAGGCACGGAATCGGGTGCCAGGGTGCACTCATGGAGAGGCAACCCTTCAGGGTTGCCTACGCCGTGGCACGGGGACACGGGTGCTACCGGAAGTCGTGCGACTGCACCGCCTGGTCTGCCGAGAGGCCATCGAGCGGCTGCATGCGCTCGGCGCGGATGGAGGTGACGCCGTCCTGGTTCTGCAGCACGCCGTCGACGAGCAGGAACGCCGACTCGACGACGACGAGCCTGGCCACGGCGTAGAGATCCGGCCGGATGATGATGTTGGCAATGCCCGTTTCGTCCTCGAGGGTGAGGAACACGAATCCCTTGGCCGTGCCCGGCCGCTGGCGCGTGATGACCATGCCGGCCGTGCGGACGCGGCGGCCCGCCCGCGCGCGCGGCAGGTCGATGGCGCGGAGCACGCCGCGCATTGCGAGATCGTGGCGGCGGAACGACATCGGGTGCGGGCCGAGCGTCAGGCCGGTGCCGGCATAGTCTGCGACCAGGCGCTCGGACGGCGACATGGAAGGCAATGGAGAATTGAAGATTGAGCGGTCGGGGGATTGAGCGATTGTCGAAGATGGGGTGATGGGGGGATTGGGTGATTCGATCGGGGGACTGAGTGATTCGATGGACGATTCGTCTTCGAACAGTTCGCCTGCCGGGCGGACCGCGCGTTCGGCCTGCCAGAGGGCCGATCGCCGATCGTGGCCGAAGCCGTTGAGCGCGCCGATCTCGGCAAGGGCTGTGATCTCGTCGCGGCGCAGGCCGACGACACGCACGAGTTCGTCGATCGTCCTGAAGCGCGGGGACGAGCCGATGGTCCATTGGTGCGAGCAGACGTTGCAGAAATACTGTCGGGAACCGGGACCCGGGAACCGGGAACCAGGGACACTCTGTCGGGAGCCGGAAACCGGGCTCGGGGAACGTTCTTCCTGATCCCGGATCCCGGTTCCCGGTTCCCGACAGGCTTCGGATTCAATCATCGAAGCATCGTCGCAGCCGCACTTGGGGCATGAGGAGGCGGCGGAGCGCGTGGCGGAGCTGAAGCTCCGCCCTGCAGGTCGCCCGGCAATGGCCCGACCGGCCTGCTCGCGGAGGCCGCTCACGTAGCGCAGGCCAAGGCGGATGGCGCCATCGTCCTCCACCGTGCAGTCCCACTGCGAGGCCTGCACGTCCACGGGCTCGAAGCGCACGCCGCGGCGCTGTGCGTCCTTGACCAGCGTGGCGGGATGGTAGAACCCCATGGGCTGGTTGTTGAGCAGCGCCGTGTAGAACGCCGACGGGTAGTGCACCTTGAGATACGCGCTCGCGTAGGCAATGAGCGCGAAGCTGGCCGCGTGCGACTCCGGGAACCCGTACAGCGCAAACGACGTGATCGACAGCACGATGCGATCCGCCACCACGCCCGTAATGCCGTGCCGGGCCATGCCCTCGCGGAGGAGCGACTCGAGCTGTTTCATCCGCTTCTCGGATCGCTTGAACCCCATCGCGCGGCGGAGATCCTCGGCCTGTCCCCCCGTGAACCCGCCCACGGTCATCGCCATGCGCAGCAGCTGCTCCTGGAAGAGCGGCACGCCCAGCGTGCGCTTCAGAATGGGCTCGAGCAGCGGGTGGTCGTAGATCACCTCTTCGCGGCCGGCCCGCCGATTCAGGTACGGATGCACCATCTGCCCGACGACCGGCCCGGGGCGGATGAGCGCCACTTCGACGACGAGATCGTAGAAGCACGTCGGCGCGAGCCGCGGCAGCGTGGCCATCTGCGCGCGGGATTCCACCTGGAACACGCCCACCGTGTCGGCCGCCCGCAGCATGGCGTAGACGGCCGGATCGTCGGGAGGGAGATGAGCCAAGTCGAAAACCTGTCGGGAACCGGAATCCGGGAGCCGGGAGCCGATCGAAGACTGTCGGGAACCGGGATCCGGTTCCCGGTTCCCGGTTCCCGGTTCCCGACCGTTGACCAGCCGTATCGCATCCTGCAGTGTCGCCATCATGCCAAGGCCGAGGAGATCGACCTTGATGATCCCCATGTCGGCGCAGTCCTCCTTATCCCACTGGACGACCACGCGACCGGGCATGCTGGCATTCTCGAGCGGGACGACCGACGACAGCTCGCCCTGGCAGACCACCATGCCGCCGGAGTGCTGCCCCAGGTGACGCGGCAGGTCCTGCATCTGCTGCCACAGCCGCGCGAAATGCCGCACGCGCTCGTCGTCTTTCGCCAGGCCGGCATCCGCCAGGTTCCGCGACAGCGTGTCCGACGGATCGACGAACTCGTACTGGTTCATCACCTTCGCGAGCCGATCGATCTGCGTCTCGTCCAGGCCGAGCGCCTTGCCCACTTCGCGCGCCGCGCTCTTGCCGCGATAGGTAATGACGTTGGCCGTCATCGCCGCGCCGTGCCGGCCGTACTTCTCGTACACGTGCTGGATGACACGCTCGCGGCGATCGCCGCTCGGGAGGTCGAGGTCGATGTCCGGCCACTCGCCCCGCTCCTCCGAGAGAAAACGCTCGAAGAGCAGGTCCATCCCCACCGGGTCCACGGCCGTGATGCCCAGGCTGTAGCACACGGCGCTGTTGGCCGCCGACCCACGGCCCTGCACGAGGATGTCCTGCTGCCGGCAGAAGTTCACGATGTCCCAGACGATGAGGAAGTAGCCGGCGAGATCGAGCTTCTCGATGAGATCCAGCTCGCGTGCGACCTGGGTCCGCGCCTTGTCGTGATACGGACGATAGCGATCCCGCGCGCCGATCTGGGCCATGCGGCGCAGGAACGAGCTCTCCGTCTCGCCCGGCGGCACCGGGTAGCGCGGAAAGCGATAGCCGAGATCGCGCATCGAGAACTGCAGGCGATCGGCCAGATCCATCGTGGCGGCAATCGCGGCGGGATGATCCGCAAAGAGACGCGCCATCTGCGCAGGAGGCTTCAGGTAGCGTTCGGCGTTGGCCGTGAGCAGCCGTCCCGCGCGGGCCAGCGGCACGTGCTCGCGGATCGACGTGAGCACGTCGAAGAGCGGCCGCTCCTCCATCGTCGCGCACCGCACGCCGCCGGTCGCGAGGACCGGCACGCGAAACGCCTCGGCCAGCGACGCCAGGAGATCGTTGGCGTCCTCCTGGTCGCGCCGGAGATGCCGCTGCAGCTCGACATACACCTGTCCGCGGCCGAAGATGCCGACCAGCCGATCGAGCAGTCCCCCAACGCCGAACTGCCGCACCTGGAGGAGGGGCTCACCGGCCAGTGCCACGAGCCCGTCCACCGAGCCGTCGAGATCCTCGAGCGACAGCGCGCCCGCGCCTTTCGGCGCGCGCAGCTTCATCCGCGAGATCAGACGGCAGAGGTTCTGCCAGCCGACGGGAGAAGAGACGAGGACAGGGAGATTCCATGTTCCCGGGTCCCGGTTCCCGGTTCCCGGTTCCCGACAGTATTCGATCGTGAGCTCCGCACCGATGATCGGGCGGATGCCGGCGGCGAGGGCGGCCTTGTGGAAGCGAGGGGCGCCGTACACGCCGTCGCGATCGAGCAGCGCGAGCGCCGGATAGCCGAGTGCCGCCGCGCGTTCGACGAGCGTTTCGGGCAGCGAGGCGCCGCGAAGAAAAGAGAAGGCTGAAGCGGTATGAAGCTCGACGTACATGGGGATGGCAACGATGCGCCCTTCACGTTGATGCGTCTTGCGGGGTTGCCTGTGCTCAGTCCACGATCCCGTCGAGGAACCACTGTCCCACGTCCCGCTGGACCGACAGGCGATAGAGCGTCCCGTCGGCCATGGCAATGTCCCACTCGTCGAGATCCCATGCCGACGATCGTGGCCGTGGGAACCCGGACGGCGCCCCTGACCAGCCTCCGCCAGGGCTTTCACCTTCGCTCTGCGGGCGACGGCGGACAAGACGGCGGTCCGCCGGAGCCTCGGCGAAGGCGGAAGCAATGGCGAAGGCAGAAGGGTCGGCCGCCCACCAGTCACCGGACGTTCGCCATGGACCGGCCGCCTGGACGATCGCTCCGCTGGCAAGACCGTGGCGATCCGTGGTCACGCGCACGGGACGGCCATCCTCCACGCGGACGCGTACGGGAACCGGCAGGCGGAAGCGGCGGAACGCGCAACGGGAGTTCAAAGTTGCACGTTCAAAGTTCAAAGGGGTTTCGTTTTGAACTTTGAACTTTGAACTTTGAACTTTCTCCGCGGTTTCCGGCGCGAATGGCACCACGCCAAATGCGCCCGGTTTCCAGGTATCCTCGAGCGCCGGCGATCCCACGTGGCCTTCGCCGACAAGCGCGGCGAGGCGCGCCACGAGCGTGGACACCTGCTCGGGCTCCGGACGGGCCCGATCGAACAACGTCCATTGCAGGACGCGTCCCGGCGTGGGATCCAGGCACACCTGCACGCGATCCACGGCCGCATCCGGCGGGTGCGATTCGAGATCCAGCAGGACGAGCGTCCTCAACGTCTTCGGATCCCGCATTGGCGCGGGCAGTGGAATGGTCCTGAGATGCACGGCCCGTGTCGTCAGCCTGAGCGAGGTCCGGATGACCACCGCCCCGCGATCCGCGCGCTCGAGCCGCGCGGCCAGCGGCTCGAACAGTCGCGCCAGCACAAACGACAACGGTTCCAGTCCGTCGATGGGCCACTCGATCTCCAGCATCTCCTCGAAGACCGGCTCTGCCATCCACGGCACGAGCGGCATCTCGTCTTCACCGGCCGCCAGGCGCTGCCAGGACACGCCGAGGTCGCCCAGGCGTTGATGCACGTCCGCCCGGGGGAGAGTGGCAAGCGCGCCGAGCGTCCGGATGCCCCAGCGGTGGAGCGTGGACAGACATTGATGAATGGCGATTGATGATTGGTGATTGGTGGTGATGGAAGGATGTGCGCGCGGGCGGCGCGTCAGCTGCGCCTGGTGCGTGTGGCGCGGATGTGCCCAGCCGCCGGCCTGGCCATGACGTAGCGGCGACCCGTCAGGGTCGCCGATCCCCTGATCGCCGAGGCGTGCTTCGGCCAACGCCGCGAGGAGATCGATCGGCAGCGGCGCCAGCGCGGCGGCTTCGGCACCCGGTTCGATCACCTTCACTCGATCCGTGGACAGGGCCAGGATCATCGACGCCGTGGCCGTGCCCGCCAGCGCCACGTGCGCGGTGGGCTCGGCCGACTGCAGTGCCTGCCCCAATGCCTCCGCATCCCCGAACAGACGGGAGACGCCGCCAGCGTCGAGCAGCACGAGCGAGCCGATGACCTGGAAGCGGGGGGTGAACTCCGCAGCCGTGGCGGTGAGCGCGGCGACCGATGCCTCGCGGGAGTGGAGTGTGGCAAACATGGGCGTTACCAGAAATCCGGGAGGCGACCTGAAGGACGGGCGACCCTAAAGGGTCGCCTCGACAACGATCTCGCCCACGAACCCTCGTGGCGACATGGCACGTACCGACGCCGTCAGTCCCCCCAGCCGTCGCGATCGATCGTGCGTGCCCTTCCATATCGCTCTTGCCTTCCCATCCAGGCGACCCTGAAGGGTCGCCTCTACAGGGTTCCGTTCCCGGTTCCCGATTCCCGGCTCCCGGGCGCCCGTCACGATCGACAAGCCCCCCGCACTGCGGGCAACCGGCGTCGTGGCCAGCAGCAGTACCGCCGTATCGGTGCCCTCGATGACACGCTGGATGCGCAGCCACGTGGCCATGGGCACACGGGCCACACCGGCGGCCGGCACGTCGATGAAATCCAGCACGACGAACGTGCACACGCCGGACTGCACGATGAGATTGAGTGCCTTGATCGCGCGGTCCACCGTGCGCTCGAGAAGCGTGCCCGGACCGGACGCGGCACGCACGCCGGGCACCCATGCCGGATCGAGCGCGCTGGCGGTCTTCGACAGCGCCTGTCCACGCACCCACAACACCTGTGACAGGGCCAGTCCGGCCTCGGCCGCCGTGGCCGGATCGAAGCGATCGAACGTGTCGACCAGTGCCACCCACTCGCCGCGGCTGGCAGCCGCCGACAGCGCCGTCCAGGCCAGGCTGGTCCGCCCCGACGAAGCCGGACCCACAATCTCCGAGATCTGCCCGCGCGGGATGCCTCCCCGAAGCACGCGGTCGAGCGCCTCCAACTGGAACGGCGCCGACGAGGCCGTCGCAGACGACGACACGATCGTGAGCGTGCGATCGAGCTTTCGCTCGCGCAGCAGCGCCTGCAGCGTCTCGATTCCAGCCGCGCTCGATGAAACGGGACTGTGAAGTGCGCACATGATATTCGCCTTTTGTTCGCCTAGACTCCCGATCCTAGCGATCTAAAAGCGAAAGTCAACGCCCTTTTTTTCACCGACTTCATGGCCGCATGAGCGTGTTGCGGAGAGGTGACGTCTGACCATCTGCTTCTGCATCGCGCTGCAGGGCGTGTTCCCGCCACAGGGGTGACGCGCCGGTCTCTTGCCGGAGTCGCGGGGTAAGATCGCTCCGATTGCAGGCCCACCTGACCACGGCGGCACGGCGTCTGGCCGCCGCGCTGACCTACCGCGACTTCCGGCTCCTCTGGTTTGGCGCCCTCACCTCCAGCATCGGCACCTGGATGCAGAAAGTCGCTCAGGCGTGGCTCATCGTCACCCTGACCGACACGCGCTCCGCGTTCTTCCTGGGCCTCGACGCCTTCCTCGGCGAGCTCCCCATCCTCCTCCTCACTCTCGTCGGCGGTGTCGTCGCCGATCGGCGCGACCGCCGCCACATGATGCTCATGTCCCAGGTCGTACAGATGGCCGCCGCCTTCGTCCTGGCCGGCCTCGTCTGGTTCGACCTCATCCGCATCTGGCACATCCTGACGCTCTCGTGTCTCACCGGCTGTGCGCAGGCCTTTGGCGGCCCCGCGTATCAGTCGCTCGTGCCCACCCTGGTCGGCAAGCAGGACCTCCCCAACGCCATCGCCCTCAACTCCATCCAGTACAACCTCGCGCGGATCATCGGGCCCATTGTCGCCGGCGTGGCACTGGCGGCCTTCGGCATGGTCATGTGCTTCGGGCTGAACGGCGTCTCGTTCCTCGTCGTGATGGCCGCCATCCTCAAGCTGCGGAACGTGCACGTCCCGCCCGCGGCCACCATCCCGCTCGTCGACCAGATGAAGGATGGCCTGCGGTACGTCCGCGATTCGCCGAACCTCGTCATCGTCACGGCGCTCGGCTTCGTCGCGGCCTTCCTCGGCCTGCCGCTCCTCACCTTCCTTCCGATCATCGCGAAGGATGTCTTCCACCAGGACGTCGGCCTCTACACACGCATGATGACCGTGTCCGGCATTGGCGCGGTGTGCGGGGCGCTCGTCGTGGCGTGGATGGGCCGCCACCAGCACATGGGCCGCGCGCTCCTGCTCATGCTCGGCGCGTTCGGCGTCGCGATGACGGGCTTTGCGCTCTCGACCGACGTCCGCCTGAGCACCTTCCTCCTCTTCTTCACGGGCGCGCTGCTCGTGATGTGCTTCTCGCTCACGACGTCCATCGTGCAGCTGATCGCGCCGGCGGAACTCCGCGGACGCGTCGTGAGCATCTACATGGTCGCCTTCAGAGGGGGCTCACCGCTCGGCGGGCTGGCGAGCGGATGGCTCATCACGCAGGTGGGCTCCGCACCGGCCATGCTGGCGGTCAACGGCGTCGTCCTGGTGCTGGTGGCGGCGTTCTTCCTGGTGCGAGGACATGGGATCAAGGACGTGTAGAACGGGTCGGGAGGTGTCGAGCCTGTCGGGAGGTCGGCGCAGAATCACCTCCCTGCGGCATCGCTTCTTACACTCCCTGTGCGTGCTGCCGGTCGGCGCCTGATCGGATCGGGCCGTATTTCTCGCCAATCGGCCTGCGAAGCACCCGTGTGCATGCGGAGACGAACTTGCATGGATCGCCGTCGGACATGACCAAGCCCAGGAGCACGACCACACACCTCTTCCTGTCGTCCATCGTATTGCTGGCCT
Organism: uncultured Bifidobacteriaceae bacterium; assembly: GCA_964543955.1. Classification (GTDB taxonomy): domain Bacteria; phylum Acidobacteriota; class Vicinamibacteria; order Vicinamibacterales; family UBA2999; genus VFZN01. The sequence continues at coordinate 2,358 of CAZJBN010000022.1, read as the reverse complement.
TCACCCTCGCCAGCGTGCCGCTCTCGACGCAGGCGGGACTTCCCGTTCCGGTGGCCCTTCTCGATCAGATCGGATCCGCCGGACAGGCACGCGTGATCGTCGGCGTCGAAGCCGGCTTCGTGCCCGAGGGCTTCCTGCGCGACGGCGCGGCCGTCTCGGATCAACAGGACGCCATCCAACTCGCCCTCGACGACGTGACGTCGCGCGCGGCGGGCTCCGGCGCGTCGATCGAACGCCGCTTCGATCGGATGCCGTTCTTCGTGGCCACCGTGGACCTGTCGGCGCTCGCAGCGCTTCGCGCCATGCCCGGCGTCACGAGCATCGAGCCCGAGCGCTTTGCCCGTCCGGCGCTCGCGACGAGCGTCCCGCTGGTCAACGCCCCGCCGGTCTGGAATTCGGGGGCCACCGGACACGGATGGACCGTGGCGGTTCTCGACTCCGGCATCGATCTCGACCACCCGTTCCTCGCCAACAAGGTCGTCGCCGGCGCCGAGGCCTGTTATTCGAGCGCGACGGATCCGAACGGCTCCGCCACGTCGCTCTGCCCGGGTGGCGCCAGCCAGTCGACCGCGGCAGGAAGCGGCGCGGCCTGCACGGGAGTCGCCGCCTGCGACCACGGCAGCCACGTGGCCGGCATTGCCGTCGGCACGAACGGATCGGCCGAGGCCCCGAGCGGCGTCGCTCCAGGCGCGGGTCTCATCTCGATTCAGGTGTTCACGCGGTTTGATTCGACCGCGGTCTGCGCCCCGTCAGCGGCGCCGTGTCTGCTCTCCTCGACCGTCGATCAACTGTCGGCGCTCAACCGGGTACTGACGCTCGCCGGCGCCGACAACGCCAGTCGCGTGGCGGCCGTCAACATGAGCCTGAGCGGCGACGTCTTCACGTCCGCGTGTGACAACGCATCGCCCTCGCTCAAGTCGGCGATCGACAACCTGCGGAGCGTCGGGATCCCGACGATTGTCGCGACCGGCAACCTGTTCTCGACGAGCGGCGTGGGCTGGCCCTCCTGCATCTCCACGGCGGTCAGCGTGAGCGCGACCTCCAAGGCCGACACGATGCCCCCCTATGCGAACCGATCGCCCAGCCTGGTCGCGCTCGTTGCGCCGGGCGGCGGAGGCTCGCCGATCCCAGGCACCAACATCGCCTCCTCCATTCCCGGCGGCGGCTACACGGAGAAGTCGGGCACCTCGATGGCCGGACCGCACGTGGCCGGCGCATGGGCGCTGCTCAAGCAGGTCGTACCGTCGGCCGGCGTGTCCGAGGTGCTTGGCGCGCTGCAGAACACGGGCGTCGTGATCGACGACACGTCGGCGTCGGGCGGCACCTACCACCGCATCGACATCGACGCGGCCCGCATCGGGTTCCTGGGCCCCGTGCCCGGCGCGCCCGGCACACCCGTCGTCACCGGCGCTGGTAACAGCGTACGGCTCGACTGGCCGGCGCCAGCCGCGGGCGGCACGCCGACGGCCTACACCGTGATTGCGCGCGCCACCGAGGACGGCCCTGTGATTGCGAACGTCCCCCTCGGCAACGTGCGTGGCGTCACGGTCAATGCCCCGAACGGCAGCTACTTCGTCACCGTTCGCGCGTCGAATGCGTCGGGCCCCGGTCCCGAGTCGGCCGGCGTGACGGTGCAGGTGCCGATCGTGGTCACGCCGCCGGGCATGCCGACCGACTTTGCGGCCACGGTGACGGGCACGACGGCCGACTTCACCTGGACGCCGCCCACCACGGAGAGCGCCGTGACGGGATACATGATCGTCGCGTCGCTGACGCCAGGTGGTGTCCCGATGGCGACGCTCCGCTTCGCGGCACCCGCGTCGAGTGCGCAAGTCGTGCGGATCCCGCCGGGCGACTACTACGTCCGGCTGGCTGCGACGAACATGGGCGTGGCCGGTCCGCCGTCAGACGAGATCCACGTGCACGTCCCCACGCCGCAGCCGCCCGGCACACCGACGCTGGCAGAGGCAACCGTCGATGGATCCAATGTGACGCTCGCCTGGACGCCGGCAGCGACCGGCGACCTCGCAACCGGCTACGCCGTCACGGCATCGTACGTGTCCGGAGGTCCGCCCATCGCCAGCTTCACGGTTCCGGCGCCCGGCACGGCGCTGGCCGTCACCCGCGTGCCGTCCCATACGTACTTCGTGCGAGTGAGGGCCGTGAACGGCGCGGGCTCGAGCCCGGTGTCGAACGAGATCGTGGTGAGCGTAGAGAAGTGAGAAGTGAGAAGGCAGAAGTGAGAAGGCAGAAGTGAGAGGTGAGAGGTGAGAAGGCAGAAGTGAGAGGTGAGAGGTGAGAGGTGAGAGGTGAGAGGTGAGAGGTGAGAAGCTGGAAGTCAGAAGCTTCTCGCTTCTC
>CAZJBN010000021.1:0-43746 GCA_964543955.1 uncultured Bifidobacteriaceae bacterium | reverse complement strand
GGACGTGAAGGGGAAGTGGGTCCTCATCATGGTCAACGATCCGCCCGCGCCGGCCGACGAGCCTGATCTCTTCGGCGGACCCGCCCTCACGTACTACGGGCGCTGGACCTACAAGTACGAAGAGGCGGCGCGGCAGGGCGCCGCCGGCGCCATCCTCATCCACACCGACGAATCGGCCACCTACCCGTGGCAGGTCGTGCAGTCGTCCTGGAGCGGCGTGCAATACGGGCTGCCGCCCGAGCCCGGTGCGCCGGCGCTGCGCATCAAGGCCTGGATGACCGAGTCGGCCGCGCGCGACCTGGCGAAGCGAGGCGGCAAGGACCTGGACGCGCTGCGCAAGGCTGCCAGCCAGCGCGGCTTCAAGGCCACGCCTCTCGGCATTCGCGCCGCCGCCACGCTGCAGCAGGCCTCGTCGCGCAAGACATCGCCGAACGTGGTGGCGAAGCTCACCGGCGTCAACGATCAGCAGGCCATCGTCTTCACGTCGCACTGGGATCACTTCGGTACACGCGAGGCCGCGCCGGGTGACGCGCCGGACGCGGATCGCATCTTCAACGGCGCCTATGACAACGCGTCGGGTGTCGCCGGGTTGCTGGAGCTGGCCAGGGCGATGGTCGAGGCGCCGGAGAAGCCTGGCCGCTCGATGTACTTCGTCTTCACGACGGCCGAGGAGTCGGGCTTGCTCGGCTCGGAGTACTTCACCGCGCATCCACCGATCCCGCCCGCACAGATGGCCGCCAACCTGAACGTGGACGGCCTCAACTACCTGGGACCGACCAGGGACATGGTGCAGCTCGGCTCGGACCGCTCGTCGCTCGGGCCCATGCTCGAGTCGATTCTCACCGCCCACGGCCGCGTGCTCGGCGGGGACTCGCATCCCGAGCGCGGGTACTTCTTCCGCTCGGATCACTTCCCGCTGGCCAAAGCCGGCGTCCCTGCGCTCTCCATCAGCGAGCCGAAGGAGTTCACGGGACCGAACGCCGAGGCGCTGCTGAAGAAGCAGGAGGAATACAACGGCACGGACTACCACCAGCCGAGTGACGAGTACGATCCGTCGTGGGACTTCAGCGGCGCCGTCGAGGACCTGAAGGTCCTCGCCGAGCTCGCCTGGAAGATTGCCGCCGCGCCGGAGATGCCGGCGTACAACGAAGGCGATCAGTTCGCCAATGCGCGGAAGAATTGACGAGCGGCACCACATGTCGATGTCTCAGTCTCTTCACTCCGCCTCTCTGGTCTCGCTCGACGATATCCGCGCCGCACGCGAACGCATCAGGCACGCCGCGCGCGTCACGCCTCTGGTTCCGGCGGGGGCGGCCGTTCACGGCGGCCATCCGCTGTATCTGAAGTGCGAGTCCCTGCAGCCCATGGGCGCGTTCAAGATCCGCGGTGCGTTCAACATGATCGCGCAGCTTGCGGCCGACGCGCGCGCGCGTGGGGTCATCACGTACTCGTCCGGCAACCACGGGCAGGCGGTGGCGCTCTCCGCGCAGATTCTCGGTGCGCCCGCCGTGATCGTCATGCCGACGACGGCGCCGGCGGTCAAGGTGGAGGGCGCACGGTCGTACGGCGCTGAAGTGCAGTTCGCGGGCACGACCTCGACGGACCGGCAGCGTCATGCCGAGGCCGAGGCCGCACGCCGGGGGCTGACGATCGTGCCGCCGTTCGACCACCCGTGGATCATTGCCGGTCAGGGCACTGCCGGGCTGGAGATCCTGGATCAGTGTCCGGACGTCGGCACCGTCTTCGTGCCGATCGGCGGCGGCGGGCAGGTTTCCGGCATTGCCGCGGCCCTCAAACTCTCCAGGCCATCGGTGCGTGTCGTCGGCGTGGAACCGACAGGTGCGCCGACCATGAAGACCGCCCTGGCGGCGGGCGGGCCGGTGACGCTGGAGAAGACGGCGTCGATTGCCGACGGGTTGCTGACGATTCGAGCCGGCGACCTGACGTTCGAACACGCCCGCGCGTTCGTGGACGAGGTCGTGACGGTGGACGACGCCGCGATTGCCCGCGCCGTGGCGTGGCTCTTCCGCCACGCGAGGCTGGTGGCCGAGCCGAGCGGCGCCGCAGCTACCGCCGCAGTCCTCCAGGGCCTGGGCGGCGCGGATCCGACGGCCGGGGCGGTCGTGGCCATGCTCAGCGGTGGCAATGTCGCACCCGAGGCGTTTGCGAGGTACATCACGGCGTAGCGCCACGGAACCACCGAGACGCCGAGAGACACGAAACCACCGAGACGCCGAGAGGCACGAAACCACCGAGACGCCGAGGGAGGCACGGAAACCACCGAGACGCCGAGAGGCACGAAACCACCGAGACGCCGAGGGAGGTACGGAAACCACCGAGACGCCGAGAGGCAGAGGCACAGGGACGCCGGGCGATGCGGCGCGAGATCCGATCGAAGACCCACGGACGATGGTTGCGGTTGCCGCGGGTGAACGGCTGCAGACAAGCAAGAGGGAGATCGACACATGTCCGACGTGAAGACCATTGCCGTCACCGGCGCCACCGGAGCGCAGGGCGGGGGCCTCGCGCGCGCCATTCTCGCCGATCCCGAGCGGCGGTTTGCCGTGCGTGCGATCACGCGCAAGCCTGATTCCGACAAGGCGCGAGCGCTGGCCGCAGCCGGTGCGGAGGTCGTGGCCGGCGATGCTGACGATCCGCCGAGCCTCGAGCGCGCTTTCGCTGGCGCCCACGGCGCCTTCCTGGTGACCAACTTCTGGGAACACGGTTCGCCCGAGCGCGAGTTGCGGCAGGCAGCCGCGATGGCGCGGGCGACGAGGGCTGCCGGCATGGCGCACGCGGTCTGGTCGACGCTCGAAGACACGCGGCTCGCGTTCCCGCTCGACGACCCGCGCCTCGAGACCCTGCGTGGAAAGTACAAGGTCCCGCACTTCGACGCCAAGGGCGAGGCGGATGCCATCTTCGCGGCCGAGGCGGCGCCGACCAGCTACCTGATGGCCGCCTTCTACTGGGACAACTTCATCCACTTCGGCCAGGGGCCGCGAAAGGACGCCGACGGCAACATCGTGCTTGCGCTGCCGCTCGGCGGCGGCAAGCTGCCGGGGATCGCGGCCGAAGACATCGGCGGGTGTGCGTACGGCATCTTCAGGCGTGGACCGGAGGTCGCCGGGCAGCGCTTCGGCATTGCCGGCGAAGTCCTCTCCGGTCCCGAGTACGCGGCCGCTTTCTCCCGCCACCTGGGCGCGCCGGTCTCGTTCTACGACATGCCGTTCGACGACTACCGGGCCCTCGGCTTTCCGGGCGCGGACGACATGGGCAACATGTACGAGCACCACGCCATCCTCGGGGAGGAGTTCCGCCGCCACCGCTCGCCGGAGGTCGCGCGCGGGCTCAATCCGTCGCTCCAGTCGTTCGACGCCTGGCTGCGCGCGAACCTGACACGCATCCCGCTCGGCTGACGGGGGACGGGGGCCCTTCCTTCCGCTTCCGCGGGCTGTCGTACCGATCGGCCTGGCGGCCTTAGCGTCGTCAAGCCGTTGTCTCCCCCTCGGTGCCTCGGTGGTTCCGTCCGGCGTCGTCAAGTCGAGGTTCTCGGCGCCTCTGTGGTCAGGACTCTGTTCTTCATCTCGGCGTCTCTGTGGTCACGTTCAGCCGGCATCTCGGTGGTGCTGTCGCGCCGCCTCGCGGGCTTCGTCGAGCGTCGTGACGACACTATCGAGCTGGAGCTCGTAGACCGCCCGCAGGATCGCGCCCATGCGCGGACCCGGGACGACGCCCATCTCGATGAGGTGTCGCCCCATGAGAATCGGTGCCGGCGGGCGATGTTCGACGCCGAGCGACCGCGCGCGCTCGATGAACCAGTCCATGGCCGAGCAGTCGAACGTGCCCGCGCGCCCGTGGCAGTCTGCACGGGCGAAGCGCGCCAGCAGTTCCATGTCCACGCGCGCAGCCAGCCTGCGGAACGCGCCGTCCGTGATCGTGTCCTTCGCCTTGTAGAACGCGGAGGGCCGCAGGTGTTCCGCGACGAGCGCGAGGACCTGCGCGCGCACGTCGAAGCCGTCGAGCGTCTGCACGTTGAGGCGATCGAGGATGCGCGTGGCCGGCGCCACGCCCTCGGCCTCGTGATTGGGCGACTTGATCCGGCCGTCGGCATGAATCGTCGTGGTGGGCTTGCCGAGGTCGTGGCACACCGCGCCGAGCATCACGGCAGCCAGGCGCGGCCGATCGATGTCCGCGTTCCTGGCGCGGGCCTCGTCGATCACCATCAGCGTGTGCGTCCAGACATCGCCTTCCGGATGCCATTCGGGATCCTGCGGGCAGTCGTAGAGCGGGACCATCTCCGGCAGCAACTGCTCGACGACGCCAAGTTCGCGTGCCAAAGCGAAGCCGATGGAGGGCCGCTCGGCGACGAGCAGCAGCTTTTCGATCTCGCCCCAGACGCGCTCGGCCGGCAGGTCGTCGAGCGGGATGCCGCAGCAGATGCGGGCGGTCTCGTCATCCAGCGTCAGGTCGAATCGGGCCGCAAACTGGATCGCCCGGAGCACGCGAAGCGAGTCGTCGGCAAACGTCGCGGGGTCGACCACGCGCAGCACGCGCCGCTCGAGATCCGCACGGCCGTTCCACGGATCGAGGTACTCGCCCGTCAGCGGATCCCAGGCGATCGCGTTGATGGTGAAGTCGCGGCGCCGCGAGGCCTCGTCCAGGGACATCGACGGGTCCCCGACGACGGCGAAGCCCTTGTGGCCGTGGCCGGTCTTCGACTCGCGCCGCGGGAGCGCGACGTCGATGGCCCCCAGCTTGTAGACGGGGAACGCCTGGCCGACCGGATCGACGCGGCCGAGCTCAGACAGGACGCCGGCCAGCGCGTCGCCCGGAACGCCGAACACTTCGATGTCGAGATCCTTGGAGGCGCGGCCGAGCAGGCGGTCGCGGACCGCCCCGCCCACGACCAGCGCCCGCCCGCCGTGACGCCTGACGAGCTCGGCAATCGCCCGCGCGTCGTCGTCCGGGACGGCGTCAGGTGAGGCTCCTGGGAGGTGTGACACATCCATGAGATTACACGGGCGGTTGACAACAATGGCGGGAGGGTCTGATGAGAACCGGATCGACCTCGCGGCGCGTCGGGGTTGCCGCGGTGGCGGCGCGGCGCGACTGGCGCTCCGGGCCGCGGCGGCCCAGACACGCATTCACGTCATGCACTCACAGAACGCGACGACCGATGTCGGCGACATGTTCGAGCGCAAGGCGGCGCTCGCCGAGCAGAGGCGCGACAGGGAAGGCTCGAGCTCATCGCGGACTGGACTGGCGGCGAGGTCTTCAGCCTCAGCAACGCCAGCCCGAAGGTGGCGGACCGGATCGTGAATGGCATTGCGGCAACGTACCTGCTGCTCATCGAGACCACTCCGGGTGACCGCGACGGACGGGCTCACGGAATCTCTGTGCGCGTTCCCGGCCGTCGAGTCACCGTGCCCGCGCGTCCGTCTTCGTGTCGGTCGACCCACTCAATCCCGAGCGCAAGTCCAGGGAGACCATCGACACCCTCAACGCGCTGCGCGCATCGCTTTCCGCGCTTGGCTACGCGTCGACCCCTACGAAGGCAGAGGCCACCGTCCGCGTCGAGATCGTCGGACAACGTGTCAGCGGCCAGGGAGCCACCGCGCTTCCGGCCGATGCCCGCGGCCGGTCGGAGGGCGTGGCGTTGATTCGCGTGACGGTGACCGACGGCACGCATATCCAGGAGATCCGCGGGCGCAACGAGGGCAACACCGACATGGTGAAGTCCGCGGCCGACCGGACGGCGCGGCTCGTTCAGAGGTGGGCGAACGAGGTCGGAGCGGTCACGACACCGGGCCCGGCCGTCGATCTCCCGCCGCCGGCCACGGTGGCCGAGCCGAACGAGCTCCTCGCGCACATGCGCACGTATGTCCGCGCATACGAGAAGGCGCTGGCCGGCATCGTGGCCGAAGAGCGGTACCAGCAGCTGTTCTCTCAGCGTGCAGGCGCGTATCCAGCCCCTTTGCACGTGACCCGACGCGAGCTCGAGTCGCAAATCGGGTTCGCGTGGTTCCCGGAGCCGGGCACGTGGTTCGGCTTCCGCGATGTGCTCGAGGTCGACGGCAAGGCGATCCCGGATCGTCAGGCACGTCTCGAGGAACTGTTCGTCGAGCGGAAGCTGCCGTCGGACGAGCAGCTCTCCCGCGTGGCGGCCGCGAGCGCGCGCTTCAACCTCGGTCCCATCAAGCGCAACTTCAACATCCCGACGATGGCGCTGCTCGTGGCCAGCGAGGAGAACGCGGAGCGATGCTCGTTCGAGCTCCACGACTACGACGTCGTCGATGGCGTCCGCGTGGCGATCGTCGCGTTCACCGAAACCGCGTCGCCGACATTCATCACGCGGGAAGGTCGCGACTGGCCCAGCCGCGGCCTGCTCTGGATGGAGCCCGACACCGGGCGAATCCGCCGAACGGACTTTCACCTGCCCGGAGACGAGATGGAGGTCAGGCTGACGACCTGGTTCACCGACGACGAGCGTCTGGGCCTGTTGGTGCCGCTCAGGATGCGCGAGATGTACGATGCCCCGCGGCGCGACGATGTCGACATCGAGGCCACCGCCGACTACACGAATTTCCGAACATTCCGGGCCGAGACGTCGGGACGGCCTGGCAGGCCGTGGTGAAAGGCTGCGGAAGCGCCAGGGCATGTTCCCGAACGCGCGTTCATACCGCGAGCACGCCGGCCGTGGCTACAATGAGAGGCGGAGGCTTCCGATGGGTACTGGCAGGACATCACGGCTGATCGGCGCGGCGGCTCTGGCGATGGCCACCGCCTCGTCCCCGGCGGCGCAGACACAGACGCCGTCCGATCAACCCATCTTCCGATCGGGCGTGGACCTCATCACCATCGACGTCACGGTCGTGGACCGCGACGGGCGCCAGGTGGCGGACCTCGACGCACGTGATTTCGAAGTGGCCGTCGATGGCCAGAAGCGCGCCGTGTTCTCGGCGAACTTCATCGGCTCCGCGTCGAGCGACCCTTCGGCCGCCGGAGGCGCGGAGCAGGCCGACCGACAGGATGCGCAGCTGCGGAGCGCGGCGCCGGTCATGGCCAACAAGGTCGTCCTGGCCGTGGACGTCGCGGCGACGAGCCTCGACCGGCGCACCGAGGTCCTGGCGGCAGCCAACGCCATCCTGGACCGGCTGTCGCCGGCCGACCTCGTGGCGGTGGTGGCGTCGCCGCTGCGCGTTGCCACCGTGGGGTTCACGACCAATCGAGCGCTCAACCGCAAGCAGCTCGAGGACATCGGCGGGTGGGCTCGCCGACTCGGTCGCGACCTGCCGTTCACCATCGTCGACGTGATGGACGACCAGCGCGGCGGGAACCGGTTGACCGAGCTCATCAACGATCGGTGCAACTGGGGAGACGAGTTCGCGCGGGCGGGCTGCAAGGCGGAGCTCGAGAGCGAGGCGCGACGGCTCCTGGCCGAGACCACCGCCCGGTCGGCGGCGTCGATCAACGGCCTGGAGGGCGTGCTCGCCACGCTCGCCCGCATCGACGGCCCCAAGACCATGCTGCTGTTCTCGGCGGAGCTGCCGACCGATGACGCTCGCGTGGAAGTCGCGCGCATGTCCCGCGCCGCGGCCTCCGCCCAGACGCGCATCCACATCATGCATTCCCAGAACGCCATCTCCGATTCGGGTGACACGTACGCGCGCGGTGGCGCGATCGTGTCGTCCCCGTCGCTCGCGGAGAGGCGGCGTGACATGGAGGGGCTCGAGCTGGTCGCGGACTGGACCGGCGGTGGGCTGTTCAGCCTGAGCGGAGCGAGTCCGAAGGTCGTCGATCGCATCGTGTCGGAGATCTCGGCGGCCTACTTCCTGCTCGTCGAGACCGCCGCCGGCGATCGCGACGGACGGCCGCATCAGATCACGGTGAACGTGCCTGGACGGTCCCTGACGGTGCGCGCGCGCCGCGAGTTCGTCGCCGACAACGTGCGTCGAATGACCGCGGCACCCGCGGCCGCTCCCGTGGCGCCCCCGGCGCCGTCCACGCCTGCGGCCGAGGGCGAACGGCCTGCGGCCACGGCCCGCGGATCCGTGTTCGTGTCGGTCGATCCGCTGCATCCCGAGCGCAAGTCCAGCGAGACGATCGACACCCTCAACGCGCTCCGCGCGTCGCTGGCCGCGCGCGGCTATTCGTCGGCGCGATCGGCGGCCGAAGCGACCGTGCGTGTCGAGGTGGTCGGCCAGCGCGTCCTGAGCCAGGGATTGACCGCCCTGCCGACCGATGCGCGGAGCGGATCGGATGCGGTCGCGCTGATTCGCGTCACGGTGTCGGACGGGGAGCACATCAGGGAGCTTCGCGGACGCAACCAGGGCGGCACGGACATCGTCAAGTCGGCCGCCGACGAGACGGCACGGCTCGTCGAACAGTGGGCTGGCGCCGTCGGGGCCGTCGAGGCGCCCGAGCCCATCGCGCCGCCCCCCGCAGTCAAGGCGGAGCCCCAGGAGATTCTGCCGCGCATGCGGGCCTATGTCGCCGAGTACGAGAAGGCGCTGGCGGGCATTGTCGCGGAGGAGAGCTATCAGCAGATGTTCTCGCAGCGCACGGCCAGCTACCCGGCCCCTCCGAGACTGACCCGCCGCGAGCTCAAGTCCGAGATTGGCTTTGCGTGGTTCCCCGAGCCGGGCATGTGGTTCGGCTTCCGCGACGTGCTCGAAGTCGACGGCAAGGCCGTGCCGGACCGCCAGGCGCGCCTGGAGCAGCTGTTCGTCGAGCGGCGCTTCCCCTCGGAACAGCAGCTGTCGCGCGTGGCGGAGGCCAGTGCCCGCTTCAACATCGGACCCGCGCGCCGCAACTTCAACGTGCCGACGCTGACGCTTCTCGTCGCGAGCCCGGACAACGCGGGCCGCTGTTCGTTCGAGCTGCGCGGCTACGACGTCATCGACGGGGTTCGCGTGGCGCTCGTCGCCTTCACCGAGACGGCGTCGCCGACGATCATCACGCGGGAGGGCCACGACTGGCGGAGCCGCGGCCTCCTGTGGGTGGAGCCGGAGAGCGGCCGTATCCACCGCACCGATCTGCAGTTGTCGGATCGCGACATGGAGATGCGGCTGACTACGTGGTTCGGCCTCGACGAGCGTCTCGACCTGATGGTGCCCGTGCGCATGCGCGAGATGTACGACTACCCGGAACGCGCCGACGCCTACGTCGAAGCGACGGCCGCCTACTCGAACGTCCGCCGCTTCCGTGTGGAGACGACCGGCGACGCCGATGCGCGCTGATCCGACGCTGCACCTGCTGAAGTCGCTCGTTGCCATCGATTCCGTGAACCCGTCGCTCGTGCCCGGCGCGGCCGGCGAGGCTGCCGTCGCGCGCGAGATTGCGGCAGTGCTCGGTGCGATCGGGCTCGACGTGGCCATCCAGGAAGCGGCGCCAGGCCGCCCCAACGTGGTCGGGACCCTGCGCGGACGCCGGGCCGGCCGATCGCTCATGTTCTGCGGACACATCGACACGGTCGGCGTGGCAGGCATGGCACGGCCATTCGACCCCGTCGAGCGGGACGGCCGCGTCTACGGCCGCGGATCGCAGGACATGAAGAGCGGCGTCGCCGCGATGGTTGGCGCCGTGCGCGCCATCGCCGAAGGCGGCGGCCTCGACGCCGGCGAGCTCCTCGTCGCCTGCGTCGTGGACGAGGAGCATGCGAGCATCGGCGCCGATGCGCTCGTCACGCGGTGGCGTGCCGATGCGGGCGTCGTCACCGAGCCGACCGATCTCGGGATTGCCATTGCGCACAAGGGCTTCGAGTGGGTCGAGATCGAAACGGAAGGCCGTGCCGCGCATGGCAGCCGGCCCGAAGACGGCCGGGATGCGATTCGCCTGATGGGACGCGTGCTGAGCGAGCTCGACATCCTCGATCGCGCGCTCCAGGCGGGCACGCGGCATCCCTTGCTGGGCACGGCGTCACTCCACGCCTCGACCATCGCGGGCGGCCGCGAGTTGAGCTCGTATCCCGATCGCTGCCACCTGCAGCTCGAGCGGCGTACGATACCGGGCGAAGCGCCCGGCGTCGCCGCGCGCGAGGTGTCCGCCATCCTGGAACGTCTCGGCGCCGCAGACGATGACTTCCGCGCCGTGAGCCGCCCGCTGTTTGCGCGGCCGCCCTACGAGATTGCGGCCGACCACCCGCTGGTCCGCGCCATGCAGGACGCGGCCCGCAGCGTGCTGCCGGACGCGCCCGCGGCGGACGGACCATCCACCGCCCCGATTGGCATGAGCTTCTGGACCGACGCGTCGGTGCTTGGTGAGGCGGGGATCCCGTCGCTCCTCTTCGGCCCAACAGGCGCGGGCCTGCACAGCACCGAAGAATACGTGGAGGTCGAATCAGTACTCACGTGCCGGGATGCGCTGGTCGAGCTTGCGAGGCGCTGGACGGCGTAAGGCGGCTTTCAGAGCGTCTACCGGTGGCGGAGCTGACCAGCCTCCGCCTAGGCTACCTCGGTCCGCCGAAGCATCTGCGAAGGCGGAAGCTCCGCTCTGCTGTCAGCGCTCCCCGAAGACTCCCTTCAACACGAAGCCGACATTCGCGGGCCGTTCGCCGAGGCGCCGCATGAAGTACGGAAACCACTGGCGGCCGAACGGCACGTAGACCCTGACGCGGTAGCCTTCGGCCACGAGCGCGGACTGCAGGTCGCGTCGGATGCCGTAGAGCATCTGGAACTCGTACCGGTCGGAGGCGAGCCCTTTCTCCTTCGCATGCCGCTTCGTGGCCTCGATCATGGCCGGATCGTGCGTGGCGATTGCGGGGTAGTCGCCACGGTCGAGGAGCGTGCGCATCAGGTCCAGGAATGAGGCATCGACGTCCTCCTTGCGCTGGTGCGCGACCGCCTTCGGCTCCTTGTAGGCGCCCTTCACCAGCCGCACGCGCACGCCGAGCGCGTTCAGCCGCTCGATGTCGGCCGCGGACCGAAACAGGCACGACTGGATGACCGTGCCGAGCTGCCGGTGGCCCTGCTGGCGCAGCGTCTCGAGGACCTGCAGCGTCAGGTCCGTGTACGGCGAGTTCTCCATGTCGATCCGCACGAAGAAGCCGTGCTCGTCGGCCGGCTCCAGGATGCGGCGCATGTTGTCCACCGCCGTTGCCCGGTCGACGTCGAGGCCGAGCTGCGTGAGCTTGAGCGAGACGTTGCGCTCGATGCCGGCCTGGACGATGGCATCGAGGATGGCCACATACTCCGTCGAGGCGGCGTGCGCCTCGTCGAAGGTGGCGACGCTCTCGCCGAGGTAGTCCAGGGTCAGGCGCAGGCCCTGACCGGGCAGGGCCTGCACGGCAGCGATCGCTTCGTCCACGGATTCGCCGGCGATGAAACGGCGGGCGAATCCGCCGGGCTGCATGCCGTAACGGGACGCCAGCCGCCGGATCAGGTCGAAGCGGGCGAGGGAATGGAAGAAGGCCTTCGACAGAGCGTCAATCATCGACGAGGCAGTGTCCGGCGGCGCGCATCTCGCATCCCGTGCCGCGTTCAGTGAGTGGCGCCGGCTGGCGCCAGCAGATGCTGCAGGCTGCGGCCGTAGTAACGGAGAACATTGCGATCGCGCACGCGGTAACGCCCGTGTTCGACGACGATGACGCCGCGGGTTTCGAAGGGCTCGGTGGCCGAGGCCAGCACCTCGTCCGCGGAGGCGACGCCCATGTTCGCGCCGATCGCGCAGAGCGTGTCGAGGATGGCCGTGACGCGGTCCTCGAGATCCTGCCGACCGATCGACGGCCGCATCGCCGCGGCCAGCACGGCCGTCGGGAGCACCTTGTACTGCCGGCCGATCTCGGCCTTGACCCGGTGCGCGAGGTCGAGCACCGAGCGGCGCGACTCCCCATCGTAGTCGGCGAGCGCGATCGGGCGGCCGAACGTGACGTACGCGCGGCTCCAGTAGCCGACGGCGTAGCGGACCATCTCGGCCAGCTCGCGGCTGAACGCGCGCTGCCGGCGCTTGACCTTCTGCCGCGCGAGCGTGTGATCCTCGAGCACGAGGTCGTAGGCAATCGACACGGGAACGATGACGAGGTTCGGCACATCGGCGCTGAGGGCCGCGCTGAAGAGGCCGGTCTTGGGCGACTTGATCTCGCCGCTGTAGCTCCTGCCGCCTTCGGGATAGAAGAAGAGGTCGTGCGTGTGCAGGAGCGTCCCGACGTACGCCTTGAGCGTGATGAGGTAGGCCGGGTCCTTCGTGTTGCGCCGGATGGGGAGCGCGCCGGTCACGTGCTTGTGGATGAGCCCCAGGGGGCCGCCGAACAGGTTGATGCCGGCGGCGATGATCGGCGGGCGCACCCCCGCATCGTCCAGGACGAGGGGCTCGACGAGATAGTCCGTGTGACTCCGATGGTTCGAGGCCCAGACGACGCGCCCGTTGCGCGTGGCCTCGACCGCGAACTCCGCATTCTCGCCGATGCGCTCGATCTTGCGGAGAATCGGGTAGAGCGGATACTCGAGCGCGCGGTAGAGCTCGTAGCGCTGTGTGGTCCGGAGCTCGTCCAGGTACAGGAGGATGCGCGCGCGAGCCTCCTCAGGGCTGAGACCGTGGCTGCCCGCCACGTACCGCGCCACCTCGTCCCGCCTCAGGACTGCCTGGGTTATGTCATCCATTGACGCATCGCGCCACCAGCCGCACCCCATCCCGCCGCACGTCCGCCAGGCCGTGGTGAGCTTGCCTGTGCGCCGATCTCCGTCTCACACGCGACACCCGCACGGTGTCCCGCAGCCGTGGCGTCTCGCTACGCGATGGGAGGCTGCGGCCGGATGTCATGAGTGCAACCGATGATATCCGGGACCGTCGCCCGGCGTCACGCCCGTTCGATCTCCCTGCAGATGGCATCGGCAAACGACGTCGTGGTGGCCGGGCCCCCCAGGTCGGGCGTCACGTGGCCGCTCGCGAGCACGGTGCGCAGGGCGGCGCCAATCCGCGCGGCACGCTCGTTCTCCTGCAGGTGCTCCAGCATGAGGACGGCCGAGAGCAGCAGGGCGGTCGGATTGGCGATGTCCCGTCCGGCAATGTCCGGCGCCGTGCCGTGGACGGCCTCGAACACGCCGACCCCTCCCTCGCCAAGGTTGGCCGCCGGCACCACGCCCAGGCCGCCGACCAGGCCCGCGCAGAGATCCGAGATGATGTCGCCGTAGAGGTTCGGCAGGAGCAGCACGTCGAGCCGTTCGGGGTGCATCACGAGGTGCATGCACGCGGCATCCACGATGCGGTCGTCGAACCCGATGTCGGGGTAGCGGGCCGCGACCATCCGTGCCGTCTCGAGGAACAGCCCGTCGCCGAGCTTCATGATGTTGGCCTTGTGGACGGCGGTGACGGTCTTGCGGCCGTGGCGTCGCGCGTATTCGAACGCGAAGGTGGCAATGCGCTCGGAGGCCTCGGCCGTGATGATCTTGAGGCTCTCCACGACGCCGGGTACGACCACGTGCTCGAGGCCCGCGTACAGGTCCTCCGTGTTCTCGCGAACGATGACGAGGTCCACGTCGGAGAAGCGCGACGGCACCGACGGCAGATTGGACACCGGGCGGAGGTTGGCGTAGAGCGCGAGCGCCTTCCGGAGCCCGACGTTGACGCTCGTGAAGCCCTTGCCGATCGGGGTCGTGATCGGGCCCTTCAGGGCCACCTTGTTGCGGGTCACCGAATCGAGCAGCGCCTGCGGGAGCGTCGTGCCATGCTCCTCGACGGCGGCGGCGCCGGCGGTGAAAGACTCCCAGCTGACCCGGAACCCGGTGGCGTCCAGGATGCGCACCACGGCGCGGGTCACTTCGGGCCCGATGCCGTCGCCCGGGATCAGCGTGATGGTGTGGGTCATATGCGATCGGGTCGGGAGCCGGGAAGGATGAAGAGATCCGTCGGACTGTTACTCGCGCGACTCCCAGAAGAGCAGGATGAACGCGCCCACGGCCGTGGCCGCGAGCAGCAGGTTGGACAAGCCGTGCAGCTGATAGAACGACTGGCGCCTGGGATCGCCTTCGGGCAGCGAGGCGACCGGGGCACCGATTTCCTTCTGCATGGCCTCGACGCGCGGGCTGATGCCGAATCCGGACGCGAGGGCCATGCCGAGCATGGCCGCGATGATGCCGGCACGGATCCCGTAGACGACCGGCCTCGGGCCGAGCAGGCGGCGGATCGTGAGCACGACGAACATCACCACGCCGGCGGCATAGAACACGAGATGGAGCGTGCCCAGGATCTCGCCGACCACCTGGCCGGCCAGCACGCGTCCCTCGGCGGGATCCCAGGCCCCGAGGACGCCGAAGACCGACGGCGCCACGATGAGCCCGACCACTACCATCCCGCCCAGCCAGATCGCCAGTGCCAGGAGGTAGAGGAACCGCAACAGGAACATCCGTTCATTATAGGTGCCGGACCCTGCTAAACTTCGAGATTCCACCGCCCGCGGGAGGGATGATCGTGGCTGTTGACACGTCCGTGCTGCCCAATCTCAGGAACATCGCCACTCGGCTGCGGATCGAATCGATCCGCGCGACGACGGCCGCCGGCAGTGGTCATCCGACCACGTGCCAGTCGGCTGCTGATCTCATGGCCGCCCTGTTCTTCGCGGAGATGCGTTTCGATCCGGCGAACCCGCAGCATCCGGGCGCCGATCGCTTCGTGATGTCCAAGGGACACGCGGCGCCGCTGCTCTATGCGATGTGGGCCGAGGCGGGGTTCATCCCGATGGCCGAGCTCGAGCACCTGCGTCTCATCACGTCGGATCTCGAAGGCCACCCGACGCCGCGCCTGCCGTTCGTGGACGTCGCTACGGGATCGCTCGGGCAGGGCCTCGCCGCCGCCCTCGGCATCGCGCTCAACGCGCGCCGGATCGGCGCCGACTACCGGACCTACGTGCTGATGGGCGACGGCGAGATGGCCGAAGGCTCCGTGTGGGAGGCGGCCTCGATTGCGCACCTGCACCAACTCGATTCGATGTGCGCCATTGCCGACGTCAACGGGCTGGGACAGAGCGGCCCGACCGAGCTCGATCACGACATGGAGGCGCATCGCGCGCGTTTCGAGGCCTTTGGCTGGCACGCCGTGGTCATCGACGGGCACGACATGGCGCAGGTGCTCGCCGCCTATGCCGATGCCCGCACGACCCGCGGGCGGCCGACCATCGTGCTGGCGCGCACGCTCAAGGGCAAGGGCGTGTCGTTCTCGGAGGGCAAGCTGGGCTGGCACGGCAAGGCCTACAAGAAGGACGAGGCCGCAAAGGCCATCGCCGAGCTCGAAGCGACTTTCGAGGCCGAGACCGCGACGCTGCCGCCGATTCCCCGGCCGAAGGATCCGAAGCCCGATCCGGCGCCCGGACCCATGCCGGCGCCCGCCTATGCGCTCGGCGACGAGGTGGCCACGCGCGAGGCCTACGGCACGGCCATCGCCAAGCTGGGCTCGGTCGACGCGCGCGTCGTGGCGCTCGATGCCGACGTCAAGAACTCCACGTTCAGCGAACGCTTCGAGGCGGCGCACCCCGATCGCTTCTACCAGTTCTACATTGCCGAGCAGGCGATGATCGGCGCGTCCATGGGCCTCGCGGCCCGCGGCGCGATCCCGTTCCCGTCCACGTTCGCGGCGTTTCTCACACGCGCGGCGGACTTCATCCGCATGGCGGCCATCAGCGGCGTCAACGTCAAGATTGCCGGGTCGCATGCCGGCGTGTCGATTGGCGAAGACGGGCCGTCGCAGATGGCGCTCGAGGACTTCGCGATGATGGCCGCGCAGCCGGGGTTCGCGGTCCTCTGTCCCGCAGACGCCGTCAGCACCGAACGGCTCGTCGCCGAGATGGCCGCCCACGCCGGCCCCGTCTACATGCGGACGTCGCGGCCCAAGACGCCGGTGATCTACGACAACGCCGAGTCGTTCCCGATTGGCGGGCTGAAGGTGCTGCGCCAGAGCGACAAGGACGTGGCGACGGTCATCGGCGTCGGCGTGACGCTCTTCGAAGCACTCGAGGCCTGCGAGACGCTGAAAGCCGAGGACGTGGCGATTCGCGTCATCGACCTCTATTCGATCCAGCCGATCGACGCCAACGCGCTCATCAAGGCTGGTCGCGAGACCGGGCGGCTCATCACGGTCGAGGATCACTACGAGACCGGCGGCGTCGGCGACGCGGTGGCGACCGCCGTCGCCCCGGCGGGATTGACCGTGAGGCGCCTCGCCGTGATGGCGGTCCCGCGCAGCGGCAAGCCCGACGAGCTCATCCAGCGCTACGGCATCTCCGCCTCGGCGATCGTCGATGCGATCAAGGACCAGAAGTAGACCTTCACCCCCAGAGGAGGCGCGCGTGCCCGTTCGACGGACGTCGGTTGTGGTTCTCGCCACGCTCGTGGCCCTGCAGGTCGGCAGCGGTGCGCAGCAGGCTGCCGGCGGTGTGCAGGAGCCCGCCTGGTCGCCCGACGGGCGGCGGCTGGCCGTGTCGTATCTGGACCGCATCTGGACGCTGGCGCCGGACGGCGGGCAGGCCAGGGCCTTGACCACGGCCGATTCGACACCTGTCGAACGCGAGCCGGCGTGGGCTCCCGACGGACAGCGCATTGCGTTTGCCCGCGAGAGCGGGACGGGCTTCGACATCGTGGTGGCAACGGTGAAGACCGGCGCGACGAGAACCGTCTCGACCATGCCCGGCGACGAGCGATGGCCGTCGTGGACGCCGGATGGCCGGCTCGTCTTCGCCCATCGTCCGCCGCCGCCTTCGGGCCGCCACGGCGACCCCGCGCTGCAGTGGGACCTGTACGTCATCGCGCCCGTGCCCGGATCGGATTCATGGCAGGCGCCGGTCCAGCTCACGGACACGAAGGACAGCGAGTCGTATCCCCGCGTCTCGCCCGACGGACGGCGCCTGGCGTTCGTCTCCGAGCGCGAGGCCGAGGACGATGTGGATCTGTGGTGGATACCGATGCCGGCGGCGGACATCCAGAAGCCGGTGCCCCTCGGGGCGCGCACTCCTCGTGCGGCGCCTGGCGCGTCCAGCCCTGCCGTCGACGGTGCGGCGCCGAAGGCGACGCGCATCACACGCGCGCGCGGCTTCGAGTCGTTCCCGACCTGGTCGCCGGATTCGCAGCGGATCGCGTTCTACGCCGTGCGGGAGGGCCTCGGCTCGGTGTGGGTGGCGACGGTCGAACCCGCCCAGCCAGAGGGCACGGCCGATCCGGAGCCGCGGCTCCGGCCATCGGCGCCCCCGCAACTCGTGTCGCGAAAGGGCGGCGCGCCTGCGTGGTCGCCGGATGGCCGGACGCTCGTGGTGTCGGGTCTTCCGGATCCGCAGCCCGTCTACAATGGCAACCCGCTCAGGAGCGAGGCCGAGCCGCCGCCGCTCTTCGCGTTGAACGACGCGTTCCAGTTGTGGCGCGTGCCGGCGCCGCTGCCGCCGCACGACGCCGGCGGATCCATTGCGGCCGACCTCGAGCCCTCGCCTGCGCTCTTCGGCGCGGCCTTCGATCGCGTGTGGGAGACGTTGCGCGGGCTCTATTACGGCTCGGGCGCGGGAGCCGAGGCGTGGAGCTCGGCACGCGACGCGCATCGATCGCGCGCCGTGGCGGCCCGCAACGAGGCCGACTTCGAGACCATCCTCGACGACCTGGTCGCCGCCCAGCCGCTGATCAAGCCTGTCGTGACTTCGAGCGGCGCGGTCGTCGTGTCGGGCCATCCGCTCGCGTCGGAGGCAGGCCGCCTGGCCTTCGAGAAGGGCGGCAACGTGGTCGACGCGATGATTGCCGTGTCGTTCGCGCTTGGCGTCGTGGAGCCCGAAGCGTCCGGCATCGGCGGCGACGGGTCGGCCGTGCTCTACCTCGCGGGCATGAAGAAGCCGACCGTCATCGAGTACAAGGACATGACGCCCAGCCGGGCCACGCCGACCAACCCCGCCATCGTCAAGGACGGGCGCCTGGTTGCGGATGGTCCCGCGGCCGCGAACATCCCCGGTGTCGTGGCCGGCCTCGACTATCTCTATCGCAACTACGCGAGCGGGAAAGTGAAGTGGGAGGACCTAGTCGCCCCGGCGATCGAGCTGGCCGACGAGGGATTCATCCTCGACGAGTCGCTGCCCACGAGCATTGCCGAAGGCCGGCGGTTCCTCGAGAAATGGCCGGAGGCCGCACGCATCTACCTCCCGGAGGGCAAGGTGCCCAGGCCCGGCGACCGATTCGTCAACAAGGATTACGCCTCGACCCTGCGTGCGATTCAGCGCGGCGGCGCCGACGCGTTCTACCGGGGTGAGATTGCGAAGAAGATCGCGGCCGACATGGAGGCCAACGGCGGCATCATCACGTATGCCGACCTCGCGCAGTACCGCGCCATCGAGCGCGAGCCGGTGGCCGGACAGTACCGCGGGCACACGCTCTATGCGGGCGGCCCGCCGGTGTCGACCGGCATCCAGTTGTTCGAGTCCCTCCAGGTGCTGGAGCAGTACACGCCAAAGCCCGGCGCACGGCTGGTGAGCGACGCGGACTACTTTCACTACCTCATCGAGGCATGGAAGGTACGCGATCCGCTGCGTCGCGTGGCGGATCCGGAGCGCTGGCCCGTGGACTTCGAGGAGCATCTGACCGCCGCGCACGCCAGGACGCTCTTCGGGAAGATCGATCCGGGCAAGGCGTCGCGGTACGAGCGGCAGCCGCCGGAGGAGGGCCCGGGCGGCGAGCCCACGGCCCCGACCGTGAACCCGCGAATCTCGACAGGCACCACGTCGTTTGCCGTGGCCGACGCCGAAGGCAACATGATTGCCGTGACGCAGACGCTCAGTACCTGGGGCGGCACGTTCTACGTGTCCAGGGGGCTGGGGTTTCTCTACAACAACCACCTGCGGTCGAATCGCATGACGCCGGGCGCGTACGGAAGCCTGTTGCCGCTGACCCGTTCGTCGACCGCGAGCGTGCCGACGCTCGTCTTCGAGAAGAAGGCGAGCGGCGAAGAAGTGCCGCGCCTGGCTGTCGGCTGCGCCGGCAATGCGTGGATCCCGGTGTCCGTGTACAACATCATCACCGGCGTCGTCGACGGCGGGCTCGGCGCGCAGCGCGCCATCGAAGCCGCGCGCTTCCTGCCGGGCCGCGATCCGGCAGACCCGCTCGGGAACGGCGCGCGCATTGAGATCGAGGACCGCGTGCCGCGCGCCATCCTCGACGATCTCGGCCGGCGCGGCCACCGGTTCCAGAAGATCGGCCGCAAGGGCGAAGTGCGCTACGGATACGCGGCGGCCATCACGCTGGACGTCGCCGCAGGCCGCGTCGAAGGCGGCGCCGAACCGCGCCGTTCGCATGCGGCCGTGGCCGCCGGCACCGCGCGCAGCACGACCGCCCAATAACTCACGACCATCGAGAGTCGAGACATGCCGCTCATCGAACCCGGAAAGAAAGCCCCCGCGTTCTCGTTGAAGGACCAGGTCGGCACGACGCACCGCCTGGCGGACTACGCCGGCCGCCCCGTGATCCTCTACTTCTATCCAAAGGACGACACGCCCGGCTGTACCAAGGAAGCGTGCGCGTTCCAGGACAACCTGCCCCGCTTCGGCAAGGGCAGGGCGGCCGTGCTGGGCGTGAGCGTGCTCGACGAGAAGAGCAAGGCGAAGTTCGCCGACAAGTACTCGCTGACATTTCCCCTGCTGGCCGATCCGGATCACGAGATCATCGAGAAGTACGGCGCCTGGCAGGAGAAGTCCATGTACGGAAAGAAGTACATGGGCGTGGCGCGCATCACGTACCTGATTGGCCCTGACGGCAAGGTCGTCAAGCGGTGGGACGCGGTCAAGGTGGACGGCCACGCCGAGGAGGTGCTCGACGCCGTAGAGGCGACCCTTTAGGGTCGGCCCCAGAAGCGCGACAAACCCATGACAATCCCGTCGTCCGGGCTTCATAAGATCATCCCACGGTGGTGGATCTTCACGTACTCCAGCGTCCCCCCGGATCGGCCCAGATTCCGGATGACGTGCCCGTCTGGCGCACCTGCCTGCGGGAGATAGCCTTCATCGATCCTCGCGGCAGCGTGTCCGGGGGGGACGCGCTTCGGGATTCGGCTGCTTACGCCCACCTGCTTCACGTCATCTGCGGGCTCTCATCGCCCATCGCCGGCGAGACCGAGGTGATGCACCAGTTCAAGATCTTTGTCGCCTCGCTGCCCGCGGAGCACGCGGCGATTCGCGAGATCGGGCAGCGCCTCCTGGCCGACGCGCGCACGATTCGTGCCCGGCACCTGGTTGGGCTCGGCTCCCGATCGTATGGGAGCGCCGTCAGGCGTCACGTTCGCGACGTGCCGCGCGTGGCGCTCGTCGGAACGGGCATGCTGGCGTCCGACGTGCTCGCGTTCGTCGCCGACGAGGGACGCTCGGTCGACGTGTGGGGACGCCGCGAGACGGTCGACCTGGCCCTGCCGCCCGGCGTGGCCTATCGCCGGCTGGACGAGCCGGTCTCCGCGCCTGTCGCCGGCGACGAGACGGTCATGGTGGTTGCCGCGCCGCTCTCATCGGACGGGATCGCCCGCATGGCGGCACGCTACCGCCGCCTGGTGCGCCTCGTCGATCTGAGGGCCGAAGGCGTCGACGATCCGCCGCCGCCCGTGGCGGAGATCGTGACGCTTCAGGATGTGTTTGCCGAGGTGAGCCGCGCCGTTCGTGGCGTGGATCGGCGAGTGGCCGCGGCGCGCAGGGAGATCGAACGATGCGCGCTCGCGTACGTGACACGAGAGAAGCTGCGTCCGTCGGGCTGGCACGACCTGTGCGCGTAAGGCTCCTCAGCCGCGCCAGCCAGCTGGCCCGGCTGCAGGCAGCGCTCGTGGGCCGCGCACTTGTCGCGGCCGATCCGCGTGTGAAGATTGCGGGCATGACCCGCGCGTCGACGGGCGACCGCGATCTCGCCTCCCCCTTGTGGCAGATGGGAGACAAGGGCGCGTTCACCGCCGATCTGTCGGGGGCCATCGTCAACGGCGAGGCCGACCTCGTGGTGCACTCCTGGAAAGACCTTCCGATCGAGCAGACTTCCGGGACGCACATTGCCGGCACGCTCGAGCGTGCCGATCCGCGCGACGTGTTGATCGTCCGCCGGGCGGCGGTGGTCGAGCGGCCGGAGCGCGTCGCGGTGCTCTCCTCGTCCCCGCGCCGGGCCTGGCTGCTGCCGAAGGTCCTGCCCGGCCTGCTGCCCTGGCGCGTCGACGACGTGACGTGCGAGCCGGTGCGCGGGAACATCGAGACGCGCCTCCGCAAGCTCGTCGAAGGCGGCACGCACGCGCTGGTGATGGCCAAGGCCGCGCTCGATCGCCTGCTGTCGGGCGACGAACCGTTTCAGGACACCGCCGACGTGCTTCGCGGATACCTGGCGCGGTGCCACTGGATGGTGCTGCCCATGAAGGAGTTCCCCTGGGCGGCGGCACAGGGCGCGTTGGCCATCGAAGTCAGCGATCGGCGGCCGGAACTGTCGCAGCTCGTCGCCGCCATCTCGCACTCGCTGACATGGGACGCCGTCAACCGTGAGCGCTGGATTCTGGCGGATCATGGTGGGGGCTGCCACCAGGCGCTCGGGGCGGCCATCGTGCAGCGGGACTTCGGACGCGTGACGAGCGTCAGGGCGCGCGGGACAGACGGCGCGGACGAATCGTGCTGGACGCTGGACGCCGGCTCGTCGCCGGCGATGCCGCGTGCAACGCCGTCGAGCATCTGGCCGCGCGCCGGCGAGGTCGTTCCGACGGTCAGGCGTCGGCTCGAAGTGGAGCGGCCTGACGCCGCCAGCGGCCTGTGGGTTGCGCGCGCCGAAGCGCTGCCGCCGGCGTGGGCGGTCACGCCGGAGACGCTCGTGTGGGCCGCGGGGTCAGTCACGTGGCGCAAGCTGGCAGCGGCCGGTGTCTGGGTGCATGGGAGCGCCGACGGGCTGGGCGAAGACGAACCGCCGAGTGTCGATGCGCTGGCGGGGCGCGACGTGTCGTGGATTCGCCTGACCCACCGCACGGCGGCCAGGCCGGGAGAGCTCGGGACATACGAGGCGGAAGCGCAGTTGCCGGACGACGTGTCGGACCGCACGCATTTCTACTGGACGAGCGGACAGCTGTTCCTGCGCGCGATCGAACGATGGCCGGCCATCCGCGCCGGCTGGCACGCTTCGGGCCCGGGCCGCACCCGGCAGATCATTGCCGAGATCATCGGCGCCGGGCGCGCGGGCGTCTGGCTGGACCGCGAGTCGTGGGAGAGGGACGTATGCCAGTGAAGCTCGGATCCGCCGCGCCGTGGTCTCGGCTGAGGCTCAGACAGTCTCCGCACCTCCGCGATCTCTGCGCCGAGACGACGTTCACCACGGCGCACTTCATCCAGCCCATCTTCATCGTCGAGGGCCTGGTGGGGACCGAGCCCATCCCCGGTCTCGACGGGAACGAGCGTCTCGGCATCCAGGCGGCCCTCGACACCGTCGCGAGCGATGTCGATGCCGGCGTTCGCCATGTCCTGCTGTTTGCGGTACCCGGGACGAAGGGGACCGGTCCATCGTTCGCCGCGCGGGCCGTGGAGGCCGTCAAGCAGCGCTTCGGCACGTCGCTCTGCCTGTGGGTGGACATCTGCCTCTGCTCGACGACCGACGATGGGCACTGCGCCATCTTCGACGAGGGCGGGCGCATTGACCTCGATCGCACGCTCGATGCGCTGGGGACCATGGCGACGCGGGTGGCCGATGCGGGCGCCGACGGCGTCAGCCCAAGTGACATGATGGATGGGCGGACCCGCCACCTGCGGGCTGCCCTCGACCAGCACGGCCACGGCGCCGTGCCGATCATGAGCTACAGCACCAAGTTCGCCAGCAACATGTACGGACCGTTTCGCGCCGCCGCCAACTCCGCGCCCACGCACGGCGACCGTCGCCACTACCAGATCGACGTACGCTCGCGGACCGACGCCGTGCAATCGAGCGTCCGCTGCGCGGAGGAAGGGGCGGATCTGCTGATGGTCAAGCCGGGCCTCACGTCCATCGACCTGATTGAGCCGATCCGCGAGGCGACGGGGAAACTGGTCGGCGCCTACCAGGTGAGCGGCGAGTACGCCTCGCTGTGCGCGCTCGCACGCGCCGGCCTCACGACATTCGACCTGGCGCTCGTCGAGACGTGGCACGTCTTCAGACGCGCAGGGGCGGCCTACATCATCACCTACGGAGCACGGCACGCTCGTCGGCTGGGTATCCCCGCATGACGGACCACGCCTCGCTCTTCGCCCGCTCCAGTCGCGTCGCGCCGGGCGGCGTGCACAGCCCGGTGCGTTCGTTCCAGTCGGTCGGCGGCGTGCCCGTGTTCGTGGCGCGGGCCGAGGGACCGACGCTCGTCGACGTGACCGGCCGGACGCTCATCGACTTCTGCCAGAGCTTCGGGCCGCTCGTGCTGGGCCATCGGGATCCGGACGTGCAGGCCGCTGCCGTGCGCGCACTCGACGACGGCTGGACCTACGGGTGTGCGGAGCCGTACTCGCTGGAACTGGCGGAGTGGATGGTCGCGCACGTGCCGTGGGTCGAGCGGGTCCGATTCGTGTCGTCGGGCACCGAAGCGGTGATGTCGGCGCTACGTGTCGCGCGAGCCGCGACCGGACGGTCGCACGTCCTCAAGTTCGACGGCTGTTACCACGGACACGCCGACGGCATGCTGGTCAAGGCCGGGAGCGGACTGGCGGGGCAGGCACTCGCCTCGAGCGCCGGCGTCTCCGACGCCGTCGCGGGCGAGACGCTGGTTGCGCCGCTCGACGATGACGAGGCCCTCGATCGCGTGTTCCACGCGCACGGGTCGGCGATCGCCGCAGCGATCGTGGAACCGCTGCCGGCCAACTACGGGCTTCTGCCGCAGCGGGCGGAATGGCTGCGCGGTCTCGAAGCGCGGTGCCGCCAGTCCGGCGCCCTGCTGATCTTCGACGAAGTGATCTCGGGCTTCCGCATTGGCCTGACGGGCATGGCCGGGCAGCTGGGGATCACGCCGGACCTCGTCACGTACGGCAAGGTCATCGGCGCGGGATTCCCCGTTGGCGCGTACGCGGGCCGAGGGGATCTCATGGACCAGGTTGCGCCGGCAGGCCGCGTCTACCAGGCGGGCACGCTCAGCGCCAATCCTGTGGGCATGCGCGCCGGCCTCGCGGCCCTGACCAAGATGCAGTCGGTCGATGGCTGGCGCGAGCTCGACGCGCGGACCGCGTGGTTTGCCGGCGAGCTGGCCGATCGATTCGCGAGCCTCCGCACGCCGCCAGACGTCGTGAGTCATGGCTCCGTCTTCTGGATCCGCGCGCGCGCCAACGGCCAGGTCCGCCGGCCGTCGGCCATTCCCCAGGCCCACGCGCCGTGGTTCTCGCACTTCTTCCATGAGGCCTTGAATCGGGGCGTCTATCTCCCGCCCTCGCCGTACGAGGTCGGGTTCCTGTCGCTCGCGCACGATCGCGAGACGTTGAGCCGTGCGGCGACCGTGCTCGTCGAGGCCGCCGCGGAGGCGGAGAGGCTATGCGCCTGAAGCACGGCACGTGGCGGTATGCCGCCGCCCTGTCGTGGCTGGTCTTCACCGTGGGCCTCGCGGTGTGGTGGCTCATCTTCGGGCTGGGGCAGGCGCGTGCGCTCAGTGCCATCGAGGGCAGCGCCGAGTTCGCGCGCGTGACCCGCATGCTGCTCTGGGAAGGCGGGGCGCTCATCGTGCTGCTCATGGGCGGCGGGATCGGGCTCGTCGCCGCGATCCGCGCCGAGCAGCGGCGGCGCCAGGACATGCGGGCCTTCTTCATGGCCTTCACCCACGACCTCAAGACCTCGCTGGCCTCGCTGCTCCTGCAGGCCGAAGTCCTGCGCGAGGACCTGCCCGACGCCGCGGAGAATCCCAATCTCGTCCGCCTCCTCAAGGACGCGGTTCGGTTGCAGCTCCAGCTCGAGAACGCGCTCTTCTTCACGCG
This sequence comes from uncultured Bifidobacteriaceae bacterium, assembly GCA_964543955.1. GTDB lineage: Bacteria > Acidobacteriota > Vicinamibacteria > Vicinamibacterales > UBA2999 > VFZN01. The sequence goes on along the minus strand of CAZJBN010000021.1, from coordinate 18,887 downwards.
CACCGACGGCGCGGTCTTCATCGAGTCGCTGGACCTCGGCACGATGATCGATCAGCTCCGCGAAGACTGGCCGGAGCTCCGGATCGACGTGACGGGCGCGGCGCGCGTGGCCGCGGACCGCCGGGCGCTCGACAGCATCCTGCGCAACCTCCTGCAGAACGCGGTCGTCCACGGCCGCGCGAGCGCGGTTGGCATCGACATCCGGCGTGCCCGCGACGGCCGCGTCGAGATCACCGTGGCGGACGATGGCGTGGGCGCGGTGGCAGAGGCGGCGACGGCGCTCGAGCGTCCCTTCGTGCGGCCGTCTGCGACGAGCGGCTCCGGCGTCGGCCTGTACGTGTGCCGCGGTCTCCTGTCCCAGATGCAGGGCAGCATCCGCCTGCTGAGCGAGGCCCGTCGCGGGTTTGCCGTCGCGATCGAACTGCCGGAGGCGGCCTGATGGCGCGCGTGCTGCTCGTCGAGGACGATCGCTCGCTCGGCACGACGCTCGCCGAGCGCCTGGCGAAGGAAGGCCTGGACGTGCGGTGGGCCGAGACCTTTCAGGCGGGCCGTGACGCGGCCCTCGCCGAGTCCTTCGACCTGGCGATCGTCGACGTGATGCTGCCGGACGGCTCGGGCTTCGATCTCGCGCCGGAGATCCGCAAGCGATCGCTGACGCCGATCATGTTCATGACGGCGCTCAACTCGGCCGAGAGCCGGTTGACCGGCTTCGAGCTCGGTGCCGACGAGTATCTGCCGAAGCCCTTTCATCTCAAGGAGTTCATCCTGCGCGTGCGGCATGTCCTCACGACCCAGCCCTCGCGCCGCCGCCTTGCGGCCGGCGAAGCGGTCGTGGATCTGGACGCGATGGCGGTCGATCGGCCGTCGCATCCCCGCACGTTCCTGCAGGTGCGCGATGCGCGGGTACTGCAGATGCTGGTGGAGGCCGCCCCGCGCGCCGTCGGGCGATCCGAGATCCTCGACCGCGTCTGGGGCGAGCACCAGTTCCCGACGCCGCGCACCGTGGACAACGCCATCGTCCGGCTTCGCCAGGCGCTCGGGGACGAAGACGGCACAATCATTCGCTCGGTCAGGGGCATCGGATACCAATGGGCAGCCAGCTCGAAGTGACCAACACGTTTCGGCGCGCGATGGCAGGCGAGGCCGTCCGCGTGCCGCCCATCTGGCTCATGCGGCAGGCCGGGCGCTACCATGCGCCGTATCGTGCGCTGAGGCAGGCCCACTCGTTCGAGGACCTCTGCCGGATTCCGGAGCTGGCGGCGGAAGTGGCCATGGGCCCGATCCGCGACTTCGACTTCGACGCGGCCATCCTCTTCAGCGACCTCCTGTTCCCGCTTGCCGCGCTCGGCATGGCGCTGTCCTACGACGAAGGACCGCCGGCGCTCGACGGACCGCTCGACGAGCGTCGCATTGCGGAGTTTCGTTCCCTCGACGAGGCCGCATCGCTCCTGCGCTTCCAGGCCGACGGCGTGGCCGCGACCCGGGAGGTGCTGCCCGCGGAGAAAGGGCTCATCGGTTTCGTCGGCGGGCCGTGGACCCTCTTCGTGTACGCGATGGAAGGTGGGCACAGCGGCCCGATGAGAGTCGCCAAGTCGTCGTGGGACCTCTATCGACGCTTTGCCGCGCGGGCAACGCCGCTCATCGGCGAGGCCATCGCCATGCAACTGGCTGCGGGCGCGGATGTCGTCATGATGCTCGACACGGCCGCGGGAGACCTGCCGCCGGCGTACTTCGACCGCGACGTCGCGCCGGCAATTGCCGGGCTCGCACGTCGCTTTCCGGACCGGGTCGGCTACTACGCCAAGGCCGCACATCCCGCGTTGATGAGCGGAGCGTTGGCCGAGGCGCCGTGGGCGGGGTTCGGGTACGATTCCCGCTGGGACCTGGCGGCACTGCTGCAGAATCCCGGACGCCAGGGGTTCGTGCAGGGCAACTTCGACCCGGCGTGGCTCTTCCTGCCGCCGGACGATCTGCGGGAGGCACTCCTGGATTTCCTCCGTCCGGTCGCCGCGCTCGATCCCGCGTCACGACGCGGGTGGATTTGCGGCCTGGGCCACGGCGTGCTGCCGGGAACGCCCGAGGACGCCGTCCGCACGTTCGTGACCACGGTCCGCGAGGTGTTGTGATGACGGGCCCGCTGCTTTCGTCGCTGCTCGAGAAGTACGACGTCGCCGTGCCCAGGTACACGAGCTACCCCTCGGTCCCGCACTGGCACGACATCCCCGAAACGGACGTGTGGCGGCAGGCACTCTCCGACGCGCTCGATCCGGCCGATGCGTCGCTGGCCATCTACGTGCACCTGCCCTTCTGCGAGACGCTCTGCACGTTCTGCGGCTGCAACACCGTCATCACCAGGAACCACTCGCGCAGCGGGCCCTACGTGCAGGTCGTGCTGCGGGAACTGGATCTCCATCTCGCGCAGGTGCCGCGGCTTGGCGACCGGCCGGTATCGCAGCTGCACCTCGGCGGCGGGACGCCGACGTTCCTCGCTCCGGACGAGCTTCGCGACTTGCTGGCGGGTCTGGCCGCGCGCCTGCCCATGCGCGCCGGCAGCTTCGAAGGCTCCGTCGAGGTGGCGCCCGTGCTCACGACGCGCGAGCACCTCGAGGCGCTGCACGCCGCCGGCCTGACGCGCATTTCGCTGGGCGTGCAGGATGTCGACGAGGACGTCCTGCGGCTGGTCAACCGTCCGCAGCCCGTGGCGTTCGTCGACCGGTTGTGCCGGATGTCCCGCGAGTGCGGTTTCGAATCGGTCAACTTCGACCTCATCTACGGCCTGCCGGGGCAGACGCCCGAGACGATGACCCGCCTGGCAGACGAGGTCGTGAGGATGCGTCCGGACCGCCTGGCCGTCTACAGCTTCGCACGCGTACCGTGGATCAAGCCGGCGCAGCGCAAGTTCAAGGACGAGGACGTCCCGGTTGGCGCGCCCAAGCGACGGCTGTACGAGATCGTGCGCGAGCGCCTGCTTGTGGCCGGCTACGAGGAGATCGGCCTCGACCATTTCGCGCTGCCGGACGATTCGCTGGCGGCATCGGCAAGGGCCGGCACCCTGCACCGCAATTTCATGGGCTACACGGACCGCCGCACCCGTGCGCTCCTCGGTCTCGGCGTGAGCGCCATCTCCGAGACGCCGACGTGCTTTCATCAGAACGAGAAGGTGATCACCGTCTACGAGCGGCGCGTCGGGGAGGGCGAGATCCCGACGCTGCGCGGCCATGTGCTGAGCGCCGACGATCGGCGCCGGGCCGACCGGATCCTGTCGCTCATGACGACCGGGCACGCGCCCCTCGATCCGGGAGAGGCCGTCGACGCGCGCGCGTTCCTGGACGAGCTCGTGAACGACGGCCTCGTGGAGATCGCGGACACCGAACTGCACGTGACCGCCGACGGCAAGCCGTTCCTTCGTAACGTCGCCGCGTTCTTCGACGCCTTCCTGCGGGGCTCCGATCAGCAGGGGCCGATCTACTCGCGCGCGATATGACGCGGGCTCTCGTGGTCGGCGCCGGGTTGTCCGGGCTGGCCACCGCGTGGCGGCTCGCCGACCACCGTCTTGCGGTGACGGTCGTCGAGGCCGAGCCGCGCGCCGGAGGGCTGATCCACACCGTTCGGACTCCCTTGGGCCCGGCTGAGACGGCCGCCAACGCCTTCCTCTGGACCGACACTGTCTCCCGGTGGTTTGCCGAGCTGGAGATCGAGCCGGCGTTCGCGCGTCCCCAGAGCAGGCGCCGCTACATCTTCCGCGGCGAGCGTCCACGCCGCTGGCCTCTGACCGCTGCCGAATCGCTGGCGATGGCCTGGCGACTGGGCGTGACCGCGGCCGGCCGCTCCTTCGCGCCGCGCTCCAGGGAAACCGTGGCGGACTGGGGCAATCGCGCCGTCGGGCACGCCGCGCGGCAGTGGCTGCTCGAGCCGGCCATGATGGGCATCTACGCCGCGCCGGCCCAGTCGCTGTCGGCCGAGGCCGTATTCGGCGGCCGGCGTCGCGGCCGCTTCCGCATGGCGGCGCCACGAGGCGGCATGGGGGAGTTCGTCGATCGACTCGCGAGCCGGCTGGCAGAACGGGGCGTGACGTTCCGCTTCGGCACGCGTGTCGAGGCGCTCGATCCGGACGTTCCCACCGCGGTGTGCACCCAGGCCGCGGAAGCCGCCCGCCTGCTCGCCCCGCACGCGCCCCGGGCCGCCGCCGCCATCGGGCGCATCCGCTCATCCCCGCTCGCGACAGTCACCGCGTTCTTCGAACCGCATGCCGACGATCTCCGCGGCTTCGGCGTGCTCTTTCCGAGAGCGTCCGGCGTGCACGCCTCGGGTGTGCTGATGAACGCGGAGATCTTCGAAGGGAGGGGTTCCCTGCGCTCGGAAAGCTGGATCTTCGCAGACCACGCCGGCGCGGTGACCGACTGGTCCGACGCCGCGCTCGTCGCCGCGCTCGTGGACGATCGGCGCCGGTTGTACAGGCGCAACGCCGACCCGCTCCACGCCCGGATCACGCGATGGCCGCGTGGTATCCCGGTCTATGACGACGCGGTGGTCCACATGCGGGCGATCTCCGGCGTCCTTCCGCCGTGGCTGGCTCTCTCGGGCAACTACCTCGGCACGCTCGGTGTGGCACGACTGCTCGAGACGGCCGAGCAGGCCGCGGCGCGTCTGGCTGCCGTCGCGTCGCGACCTGCAGGGGATAATACAGACTTGTGACAACGGACAATCCAGGCGTCCGCCCATCCCGGGCGGAGCTGCGCCTTCACGTGCACGGGATGGACTGCGCGGACGAAGCCTCGCTGGTCCGCCACGTGCTGGCGGTGCCGGGCGTCCTCGATCTCGGCTTCGATCTCGTCGGCCGGCGCGTGGATGTCACCTTCGATCCCGCGCTGATCTCGGCCGAGTCCATCGTCGCGCTCGCGGCCCGCACCGGACTTGGCGTGCACACGCACGCCCGCGGCGAGCACGTGCACGACGATGCGCACGCGCACGGGCACGTTCACGATCATCGGCGCGGCACGTGGTGGGCGGCGGCCAGCGGCCTTGCGATGTTGGCGGGATGGGCCATCGACGCGTCGACGGCCGATTCGTGGGTCGAGGCCATCGTCGGGCACGACCACACCGAGCAGGGCCATTCTCATCATGTGGCCTCGATGGCGGCCTACGGCCTGGCGATTGCGCTGGGCCTGGCGCCGGTGCTGCCGCGTGCGGCGGCATCGCTCCGGCATTTCCGGCTGGACATGCACGTGCTCGTGTCCATCTCCGCCATCGGGGCGGCCATCGTGGGGCAGTGGGCGGAGGGCGCGGCTGTCGCGTTTCTCTTCTCGCTCGCGCATCTCATGGAAGCGTGGAGCATCGAGCGGGCCCGCGAGGCGGTCACCGAGCTCGTCGGCCACGAGCCGGGGTGGGATGACGGCGGGACGGTGTCGACGGCGGCGGTCGAACGATGGATCGAGCGGTTTGCAGCCGTGTACGCGCCGCTCGTCACGGCGGCCGCCCTGGCGCTGACTGTCGTGCCGCCGCTCTTCGACGGCGAGTGGGCCACGTGGTTCTACCGCGGCCTCATCTTCCTGGTGCTGGCCTGTCCATGCGCGCTCGTCATCTCGACGCCGGTCACGGTGGTGGCGGCCCAGACGTCGGCCGCGCGCCGGGGTGTGCTCTTCAGGGGAGGCCTGGCTATCGAGCGTGCGGCAGTCGATGCCGAGGGCGGCATCGAGCGTGGGGACATCGTGCTGATGCCCGGCGCGCCCGAGGAACCCGCACGGTTTGCCGGCCGGCACGCCCGCCGCGCCATGAACGTGATCAAGCAGAACGTGTCGCTGGCCCTGGCGACCAAGCTGGCCTTTCTCGTCTCGGCCGCGTTCGGCGCAGCGCCGTTGTGGCTTGCCGTCCTCGCCGATACGGGAGCGACGGTTGCGGTCACCTTCAACGGGCTGCGCCTGCTGCGGGCGCGGTAGGACGGGCGGGGCGCCCGGTGCCCCCGCGCCCGGTCTCCGGAGGGTTACTGCTGCGGCTGGGGACGCCGCTCGCGATGCTCGCGCATCTTGCCGGCGCGCTCCTTCATGCGTGTCTCGGCAGCGGCGCGAAGCTCCTTCGCCCTGGCCTGCTGTTCGGCGGTCAGGATGGAGAACACATCCTGCCTGACTCTGGCCCGCAGCACCGCCGCGTCGGCCTCGACCGCCGCGACGTCGGCGCTCCGGGCGCGGATCGCGGCCTCGTCCAGCGCATCGGCGCCGACGGCTCCCCTCAGGCCCTGGTGAGCGGTACGAAGCCGTTCGCCGATCTCCTTGAACGCCGCCTGATGGGTGTTCCTGATCGCGCGCACCTGTTCGCGCTGTGCGTCGCTCAGGTCGAGCTGTCGCAAGGGGAGATCGATCCCGGCCCTTCCACCCGGACCGCCGCGGGGCCCGAATCCCGGCCCTGTGGGCGGGCCGTCCTGGGCCAGCACGATCGGGGCCGCGACGGCGCCCGAAAGAGCCAGCACGCCTGCCAGTGCAATCGTCCGAATCCTTGTCATCTGAGTCTCCTTCCGTCCACCTGTCTGATGAGACGTGATCCGCGTGGCACGGGGATGGTCGCCGTGTGAAAAATCAATGGCAGCCGCCCTCGGGTAGCCATGCGGCAGACAAGTCCGGTAACGTTGGATGAGGCTTTCTGCGCGCCTCAGTCATGGCCCATGTCCTCATCGTCGAAGACGACACGCACATTCGCGACCTGATTGTCCTCCACGTGGGGTTGGAGGGCCATCGGACGACCGAGCTCGGCGACGGCCGAGAGGCGCTGGCACGCGCGACCTCCGAGCCGTTCGACCTGATCGTGCTGGACCTGATGCTGCCCGGCGTCGACGGGATCACGATCTGCCGCGCCATCCGGCGGACCGGTCCCAACCAGGATGCCCCAATCCTCATGCTCACCGCGCGCCGCGAGGAGAGCGACAAGGTGCTGGGCCTCGAGAGCGGCGCCGATGACTACCTGGCCAAGCCGTTCGGCATTCGCGAGCTCATCGCCCGCGTGAGGGCGCTCCTGCGGCGTCCTCGCGCATCGCAGCTTGTGGCGTCCGGCGATGGCGGTGTTGCCGAGCGCCCCATCCATGTACACGGAGTCGAGATCGACATGGCCAGGCGACGCGTGCGAGTGCGCGGCGCAGAAGTGGATCTCACCGCCCAGGAGTTCCGCCTGCTGCACGTGCTCGCATCACACCCCGGCATCGTGTTCAGCCGCGAAGCGCTGCTGTCGCGGGTGTGGCCGGATCAGACCTACGTGACGCCGCGCAGCGTCGACACGCTCGTGAAGCGCCTGCGGCGGCGCGTCGAGGAGTCCCCGGGCGAGCCCACGCTCGTGCTCACGGTGTGGGGCAGCGGGTACAAGTTCGCCGATGTCTGAACGACGCTGGTATCGCAGCCTCTACTGGCGCATCGCGCTCGGCTTCATCGCCCTGCTGGCGCTGATGCTCGGCGCGCAGGCGGCATCGTTCGTGTGGATTGCCGTCCAGACCGAGGGCGGCGTGCCCGAGCGCGTGGGGAGGGACTTCGCGGAGCTCGTTGCCGGCGAGCTCGAAGCGGCGCTTGCGGGCGATCCCGGCCTCGATCTCGAGCAGTACGCCGCGGCGCGATTGAAGGAGCTGTCGCGGCCCACGTTCGTGGCCTTTCCAGACGGCACGGTGGTGGCGCCGCCAGGCGAGACCGTCCCGCCAGGGGTCGAGCGGTTTGCCGAGCTCTCGGGCAGGCGGCGCTTCCCCGACCGTGGTCCCCGAACTCAACCCGAGCGCCGGCCGCCGCCGGAGATGTCCGGTCGCCCCCGAGACGAGCGCGGACCGTGGCCCGGTCCCGGCCCCGAGGGGCCGCCGCCGATGTTCGGCCGCCGCCGCCTGGCGGTCGCACCGGTCCGCTTCGAGGGACGAACAGTGGCCGTCGTGCTGGTGTCGCCCTCGGTCGGAGGCAGGCGCCTCGCCGAAGTGCTCGGGCCCTGGATTGCCGTGGGCGCACTGCTGCTGCTGGTGGGCGGTACCGCCGTGGCCGCGCTGCTCGTGTTCCGTCCCGCGCATGCGCAGCTAAGATCGCTCGAAGACGCCGCGCGCCGACTGGGCGAAGGCGATCTCTCGGCGCGGGCGCCCGGCGGCGGGGCCGACGAGGTCGCGGCCGTGGCCGAGGCCTTCAATCGCATGGCCGGCGAGCTGTCGGCCCGCCAGGCGCAGCTCGTCGATGCCGACCGCGCGAGGCGTCAGCTGCTGGCCGACGTGTCGCACGAGCTCATGACGCCGCTCACCGCGATTCGCGGATATGCCGAGACGTTGACGCTGCCGCAATTCGGCCCCGAGCGCCCAGAGGGCCAGCGCTACGTCCAGATCATTCAGGAAGAAGTGGAGCGCATCGAGCGCCTGGTCGGCGACCTGCTCGACCTTGCACGGTACGAGGCCGGAGGGGTCTCGCTCGTGGCCGAGACCGTGTCAGTCGCCGAGCTCTTCGATCGTGTCGTCGATCGGCACGAACATGCGGCCCGCGAGAATGGCGTGGTGTTCGACGTGCGCCTGCCCGATGGAGGGCTGAGCCTCGTCGCCGACCGCGGGCGCATGGAGCAGGCACTGCAGAACCTGGCGACCAACGCGCTGCGGCACACGCCGCCGGGAGGCCGCGTCACGTTGAGCGCCGAGCGCGCGGCCGGCCGCACGATCCTGCGCGTCGCCGACACGGGGAAGGGGATTGCCGCCGATCACCTCCCGCACGTCTTCGATCGGTTCTACAAAGCCGACCCGTCACGCGCAGCGAGCGGCTCCGGCCTCGGCCTGTCGATCGTGCGTGCGATTGTGGAGCGTCACGGCGGTCGAGTGGCGGCTCGCAGTACGCCCGGGCTCGAGACGGTCTTCGAGATCGAGCTGCCGACGCAGTCGCTCCGTCAGTCCGCCCCTGGCGAATGAAGCCAGCGGACGTTGTGCCAGGACCAGACAACGGGGGACTTCTCGACGAAGGCATCGTCGATTGCGTCGTGGTCGAGCGGTGGAGGTGCGGGGCGTCCTATCGTGTCAGCTCCGCCTGTTCGCCATGAGGCCGCGGCTGCTCGCCTGCGTGCCGGAGGCCGGAGTAGATCGTCTGGAGCAAGGCCGTCTCGTCTGCCAGCACGTCGAAGACGTCTGCGTGGTTGAACCGGAGGGCCGTGCCGTCCGACGCGCCGTGCAGCGTGACCCCGACAGGCATGCCGCCCAGCATCTGGTACATCCCGATCACGTCGCCCGAATCGGCCGTCGTCGTCTGGCCGGAGCTGTCGGTCACTGTCACGGTGCCGGTGAGGACGATGGTCATCGAGTCGGAGCCGGTGCCCGTGCTCAGCTCCGCACCGGCGGCAAAGCTCTCGGGCCTGGCAATGGCGGCCAGGCGCATCAGCTGCAGGCCGGTCGCGTTGGCCAGCATCGGACTCTCCTGCAGGAGCAGGACGCGGTCCACGGGCTGCAGTCCCGCCCTGACGCGCTTGATCACGTCGGCGCTCAGCTGGCCTCGAATGTGGACGCGCGCCGCCAACTGTGGCCGCACGTCGATGAGCCACCGGAAGATCCCCTCCGCGAGCTCGACGTTCTCCGCGAGCAGCGACAGGAACGCCTCGGTGGGAATGATCAGCGCGATCGAAGGCGCGGCCGCCCTGATCGTCGCGTGCATGGGGCGGCCTTCGAGGATCTCTTCGAAGGCCAGCGGCGCGGGCGGACGGATCGTGACTCGCTCGCCGCGCTCGGTCGTCGCTTCGAGCGAGCCATCGAGCAGGAACTCGAGCGTCTGCGGCGTGACGCCTCGCTCGTAGATGACGCGGTCCTGATCGTGGCGCACCTGCTCGCCGAGTCGCGCCACGCGGAAGAGCTCGTCCACCGACGTGAAGGCGAACAGGGGAAGCTGGCGAAGGCGGTCGGCGAGCTCGACGGCCGGCAGCGGCTCCTGCCACAGCTCGCGCCGGCGCTCGGCGGGCATGCGCGAGGCGGCGAGGGCCCACGAGGCGGCCTCGAAGACGGACCAGTCGAGTGTCTTCCGGTGGCCGAGGACGTGCTCCAGGTCGTCGCTGAGGGACCACAGGCCGAGCCGTTCGACGAGCGCAATGGCGGCTGCGGCAATCGTCTGGTTCTCGTCGTGGATGAGCTGCGCCAGCGTGTCTTCGACGTCGCGGGTCCGCGTCCTGTAGATGACATTGCCCTTTCGGACGCGTTCCTCGTCCGGCATCTCGTCCACGAGCAGCATCACCCGCTTGCGGACGTCTCCTGACAGGATGTTGTCGAGGAACTCGATCGCGCCAGATGCCTTGCGGATGTCCGCGATGCCGATCGAGGCCTGCACGGCCGCGATGTCCGAGGGCGGATGCACGAGGCCGAGCAGCCGGAACATCCGGTCCATCGCCCGCGTGCGCTTCTCGCCGAGAGCGCGGGCCAGCAGGCAGCTCCTGTCCAGCCCGCCGACGACGAAGAGGTTGGTGTCGAGTGTCAGCGCGCTGAACGCCCGGCCCGCTTCGGCGATGACGTGCCGCTCGATCACGGCCTTGTCCATCGGAAGATCGGGCCGGTCGCGCCGGATCTTCTCGAGGGCGCCCATCACCTTGTAGCGCAGGAAGCCGTCCGGGTCGTCCATCGCCTTCATGAGCGCCTCGACGCCGGCGAGGCACGGGATCCGGGCAAGCGTCCCCGGCACGTGCCGGCGCACCCACAGATCCTCGTCGCGGTCGGCGAGGAAGTAGCAGAGCGCCGGGACGACGGGCTCGCCGTACTCGACGAGCACGTTTCTCGCGGGTCCCTTGAGCCGGCGGTTGCGCATCAGCGTGACGAGCGTCGGCACGAACAGGAAGTCGTGGCCTCCCATCGTGCCGGCGCTGTTGACCGCGGCCCTGGCGACCAGGTAGTTGTCGTCGTACAGGAGCGGCACGAGGAGCGGACGGAAGCGCGGGTTGGCGACGAGACCGAGCGCCCGGGCGACCTGGCGCCTGAGCGGCGCGACGGACTCGCGCGTGTCCGCCGTGAGACGGCGGAACGTCTCCTCGGCGCGCTCGACGTCCGAGGGCACGGCGCTCGACGCGAGCCCGGCCGCCGCGGTGACGACGAGGTTCTGATCGGGGTGGTCGAGGTACGGGCGCATGACATCCGCGGCCTCCTGGCCTCGATGCGTCGCCAGCGCGCGCGCCGCGGCGAGGCGCACGTCGGCATCCTCGTCGCTCAGCGCGTGCTCGATGCCAGGCAGCCATCGCGCGGCGTCTTCCGCGTTGGCGTAGCGGGCGACGCGGAGCGCGCGCGCCCGCACCTCCGGCGAATCGTGGCGAAGGAGAAGGGGTGTCACGAGCTGCCGCTTGTCGAGTGCCTCGAGCATGTCCATGGCGTACAGCACGCGGCGGGGCTCGGGGCTCCCGAGCTCGGTCATCAGCGTCTCGATGGACGTGAGGTCCGCCGACTCGAGCCGGACATCGGCCGGCCGCACGTCCTGTTGATCGATGCTGCGGCGGAATGCCCGCAGGTACTCACGACGGGCCGTGAGGGCGAACGTGGCCCAGAGCGCCATCATCGTCAGGCTGGCGTAGCTCAGCTGACGCCAGCCGAGAGACAGGCCCCAGTCCTGCACGAGCACCAGCAGGAGAAGGGCGCCGAGCCCCTTGGCCACGCGATCCACGGTGACGTCGATGAACGGCTTGGCCTGGTACTTGATGTCGACCGGCAGCGGGAGGAACAGAATCTCGCGGGTCGTCTTGTCGACCGTGTAGCGGAGCGACGTGTCCATGATGCGGGCCAGCGCCGCCGTCCACAGCGCGCCGTTCAGCAGCATCAGCAGGCCGGTGGCGCTGTCCACGACCGGCAGGATCATCAGCGCGAACCCGATTCCGAGATACCGGTGGATGCGGCTCGTCAGGAACACCTGGATCAGGAAGCCGATCATCGACAGGTACGCCGTGACCTGGGCGAGAAACGCCGTGACCGCATCGGCGTTGTGCGCGCCCCTCGATTCGGCGGCCGCCATGTTGAGCTGCTGCTCGATGATCGCGGCGCCGATGGCGGCGAAGCCAATCACCATCGCAATCGTCTGCAGGTGGCGCGACGAGCGGAGCAGGCGCACGGCCTCGGACCCGCTCACGCTCGCTTCCTCGCCGGTCTTGCTCGCGTCGCTCTTGCCGGCTTCGGGCTCCCGCCGGACGATGACGGCGACCGCGACCGTGCACACGAGAAGCGTGGCCGCGCTCACGAGGAGCACGGAGTTGGTGCCGATCCGTTCGACCACCAGCGACGTGAGCGTCGCGCCCGCGAAGCCGCCCAGGCTGGCGCCCGCGCCGATGAACCCGAAGAGGCGCTTGGCCTGCCGCGGATCGTAGACGTCGTTGGCGAGCGTCCAGAACTGGCTGATGAGCAGGATGCCGATGATGAGGCCGAACAGGTAGAAGCCGACCGCGACCCACCGGCTGTCCGGTGCGCCCTGGAATCCCCCATAGAACGCGGTCATGAGGACGACGATGCCGCCAAGGGTGACGGGGATCATCCAGCGGCGCGGCACGCGCGTGATGACGCGCGTGTATCCCTGCATGATCAGGCCGATGACGATGCCGGCGCCGAACTGCACCCACGGCAGGTTCTCCGCGCCGAGCTGCTCGATGAACAGGCCGCGCGTGACCGGCTTGATCATGTTGTAGCCGGCCATCGCCAGGAAGGAATACAGGAACATCAACAGCACCGTCAGGCTCTCGCCGTCACGGAGCTGCACCACCGGCCTCAAGAGGCGTGTGATCACCGAGCGAATCTTACCGCACTCGTGTGAAAGCCGGGCCGGGCCGGGGGGCGCCCGGGAGCCGGTGGAGTACACTCGGACGCGCTCCCTTTCGGCGGCATGTCGGCCCTCATCGAACGCCTCTTCGGCATGAACCATCGCGAGCTCCAGCGCTCGCTGCCGCTCTTCGCCTACCTCTTTCTCATCATGGCGGGCACGGTCGCGGGCAAGGCGGCCCGCGACGCGCTCTTCCTGGACCGGTTCTCGGCCGTGGATCTCCCGTACGCCGACATCGCGATTGCCGTCATCGTCGGCATCGTCATGTCGGTGTACATCCGCGTGGGCGAGCGGCTCAACCTGCGCAACCTGCAGGTCGTGACCCTGCTGGGCTTTGCCGCGTCGGCGCTCGGTCTCTGGTGGTGGGCCTCGGTCGACGTGCGCGAGGGCCGCGAGCTGTTCCTCATCATCTATGTCTGGGTGGGTATCCTCTCGGTCGTCGCGCCCGCGCAGGTGTGGACCCTCGCCAACTTCGTGCTCACGACGCGGGAGGCCAAGCGCGTGTTCGGCCTGATCGGGAGCGGGGCGATCCTCGGCTGGATCGTCGGCGGTGCGCTGACCCGGCTTGCCGTGGGCGAGTTCGGGACCGAGGCGATGCTCCCGCTGACGGCGCTCATGCTCGTCGTGTGCGCGGGTCTGGTCGTCCTCATCTGGCGGCAGCGGCCCGCGGGCACGCGATCCGAGGCCACCGGCCCCGAGGCGGTCTCGGCCGGCGGGCTTCGGGCGGCGCTCGACGTGCTCGGCAGTTCGCCGTATCTCAAGGCGATCGGGGCCGTGATCCTGTTCTCGTCGCTGGCGACGACCGTGGAGGCCTGGCAGTTCAAGGCGATCGCCAAGCAGAGCATCCCCGACACCGACCGGCTGGCGATGTTCTTCGGGACCTTCGCGATGTCGGCCGGTGCGATCTCGCTCGTGCTGCAGCTCTTCCTCACCGGCCGAATCCTCCGCCGCGGCGGCGTCGGCATCACGCTCTTCATCGTCCCGGTGGCGCTGACGATCTCATCGATGGGCGTGCTGTTGACGGGCACGCTCGCCGCAGTGATCCTCCTTCGTGCCAGCGACCAGGTCCTGCGCTATTCGATCGACAAGGCCACCGTGGAGCTGCTCTACCTCCCCGTGCCCGCCAGCCAGGTGTTCGGCGTCAAGTCGTTCATCGACACCGTCGTCTACCGGATGGGCGACGGCATTGGCGGAGTGCTGATCCTGGTGTTCGCCACCGCACTCGGGTGGAGCCCGGCGCAGATGTCCTGGATCTGCCTGGCCCTCCTCGCGGGCTGGATTGCGGCAGCCACGGTCGCCAGGCGCGAGTACGTCGACAGCCTGCGCGAGAGCATTCACCAGCACCGGCTGGACGCCGAACGGGCATCGGCCCCCACGCTCGATCGGGCGGCGACCGAGTTGCTGACGGCACGCCTCCATGGGGACACCGCCGAGATCGTGTATGCGCTGGGCCTCTTCGAGATTGCGCACGACAGGAAGGTGCATCCCGCCGTACGCGGACTCCTGAAGCACTCGTCACCCGAGGTCCGGCGCCGGGCCGTTGCGCTGCTGTCGCGGGCCGGCGACCTGAGCGTGCAGGACGACGTGACGGAGCTGTTGAAGGACCCTGACCTGGAGGTGCGTACCGAGGCGCTCCTGTACCTGACCGAGCACACGGCGGCCGATCCGCTGGCGCGCATCGAGTCGGTGGGCGACTTCGAGGGCTTCTCCATCCGCGCCGCGATGGTGGCGTTTCTCGCGAGGCCGGGCCGCGCACAGAACCTCGACGCCGCACGCGTGATGCTCTCCCGGATGGTCGACGAGACCGGCCCGGACAGCCACCGGACGAGGCTCGAGGCCGCGCGCCTGCTGTCATCGCTCCCGGACGAGTTCGATCGGGAGGTCAGGATCCTCATCCAGGACGAGGACGTGGACGTCGCGCGAGCGGCCATCGCGGCCGCCGGCCGGCTCAGGAAGCGTATCTACGTCGGCCGCATCATCGAGCGGCTCGCCGAGCCGGCGCTCGTGTCCGCCGCCGTCGAGGCGCTGTCGCAGTTCGGCGACCGGATCGTCGGTACGCTCCGCGACATGCTCGTCGACGCTGAAGGGTCCATCGAGGTTCGTCGCGCGATCCCCGAGGTCCTGCAGAGCATCGGCAGCGCCGGCGCGCAGGCGGTGCTCACCGAGAGCGTGCTCGACGGTGATGTGGTGCTGCGCTACCGGTGCATTGCCGCGCTCAACAAGCTGGGGCAGCTCCACCCGGAGCGTCGCGTCGACCGCAAGATCATCGAGTCGGTGCTCGCCGCCGAGATCATGGGCCACTACCGCTCCTACCAGGTGATGGGCACCCTCGTGCGTTCGCTGCGGGAGGTCGCCGACCCTGTCAGGCAGGGCATCGAGGAGTCCATCGAGAAGGAGCGCGAGCGCATCTTCCGCCTGCTCAAGATGCTCTATCCCGAGCACGACCTGCACAGCGCCTATGTCGGCCTGCAGTCCGCCGATGCCAACGTCCACGACAACGCGCTCGAGTTCCTCGACAGCGTGCTGCCGCCGCAAGTCCGCGGTCTCCTGATCCCCGTGCTCGATCGCGACGTCCCGCTGTCGCGCCGCATCGAGATGGCCGACAAGCTGCTCGGGTCATCGCTCGGCGGCCGCGAGGAGGCCGTGGAGGTGCTGACGACCAGCCAGGACCCATGGCTGCGATCGTGCGCGGCCTATGCGATTGGCGAACTCAAGCTGGCCCGCTTCGCAGCCGTCCTCGATCGCTGGGTCGAGGACCCCGACCCGTTGCTGCGCGCGGCCGCCTTCGAAGCGCAGGCCAAGCTGCGCGAGGCCGCTACCCATGGCGCCGGCACCGGCATTGTCTAACGCGCCGTCAGATCATCCGCGGAGCACGGCATCGGCCGCCGGCGAATCCGGCCAGGCCGGCACGGGCCTCGCCACGTATCCTGCGTGGGCGAGCTTGCCCTGGAAGAGCGCAACCTGCGACGCCATGAACTGCAGCCTCACCATCACGCGCAGGACGATATAGAGCTGGCCGATGGCAAAGGCGGGAAGGCCGCCTTCCGCCGGTGCGATCAGGAAGTACACCCCGACGACGACGAGCCACGCGACGAGATTGAGCAGATAGAGGCCGGCGGTCTGCCGCGGGTGGCGGACGACGAAGCGCGTGCCGGCGGCGAGGGCGCCGATCATGCTGCGGCGGTCCTCGACGACCGCGCGGATCTTCGCGTAGTCCACCAGCAGGTTCACGGCGCAGACGAGTGACAGGAACACGGCGTAGAGCCCCACGCGCCAGGCGAAGGCCGTCCGTTCGACGCTGACATCGGCGGTCCACCGCGGGTAGAGGGTCTCGAAGAGCCACGGATGGATGGTCGCGAAGAGGACGACGTACGCGGCGCCGGCCAGGACGCCAAGGCGGAGGAAGCGCCAGAACCAGACTCCGCAGGCGGCAAAGAACGCGTGTGCCCTCACGACGCGGTCGCGCGCGAGGCGGTCCAGCACGCCGCCGGCCAGGAAGATCGAGACCGCGATCTGCGCCCCGACGACGCCAGCAAGCGCGGGCACGAGGGTCCTGGCATCGGCGATGTCGCTCAGGTTCTTCATGACCGCGGCAAAGCCGATGACGGCCGGCACGAAGGTCTGCCCGACCCCGGTGGCCTCCGCGAGAAACTCGTTCCACCAGTCGAGGTTGACGCCGCGTGCCGCTTCATCCGCCATCAGGCTGGCCCCGAGATCGGTCCCGATCATCTCGTGCAGCACGAGCGCGAGCGGCAGGGCGAGGATGAAGGTCGAGAGCCAGAGACCGACGACCACCCAGGTCGCCCGGCCGACGCGGCCCCAGCCGTCGACGAACGCCCGCGTCATACGAAGAACGCCCAGGTCATCAGCAGATCCTGCAGCCACACCATCCAGGCAAGAGTCCATCGATCGGCGGCCGCCTCGGCCTGCGGCGCGAGCGTGATGCTGTTGTTGGTGTAGTCGACGTCGAGCAGCAGGACGCGCTCCGGGTCCACGTGGACCGAGACGGCCCGTGCGGGCGTCTCGTACTCGAACGCCTGCCACCGGGCCCGGCCGTCCCAGCGCTCGCGCGTCTGCTCGCCGTTCTCGAATCGCACGAGCACGTCGACGGGGAAGATGGCTTCGCCGAGGCGGCGGACGACGACCGTCGTGCGAAAGCGCCCGTCCGTGCGGCGCTCCTCGAAGACCGGCGCACCGCCGGAGGCAGGCTCGAAGTATCCGCGTGCGACGACGGGGCGGGAGTCGAGCCGTTCGGCGGCATAGTCGAACGTGTCGGAACTGCGATAGACCTCGTCGAAGAACCATGTCAGGTCTTCGCCGGTCGTCTCGTTGATGGCCGCGAAGAGCGCGTCGGGCACCGGGTGACGGAAGCGCCACCGCTCGGCGTATGCGCGGAGGGCCGGCTGAAGGCGTTCCCAGCCGAGGTGGCGCTCCAGCGTGTGGAGCCAGAGCGCGGTCTTGCTGTAGGAAATCGCCGCGTGCGTGCCGGGCCAGTAGCGGAAGGTCGGAGTCGCCGGCACGTCCCGTTCCGCCGCGGCCCGATAGCCGTTCAGGCCGTTGCCATCCGTCTCGCGAGAGAGGGGAATGTGCCGGTACTGCCACGGCACGAAGCCGCCGAAGAACCGATCCACCCGGAGGTTGGGTGTGAAGGCAAGCGACTGCACCCGCTCTTCGGAAAACGTGTTGAGCCCCTCGTCCATCCACGCGTCGGTCACCTCGTTGTTGGCAACCATGCCGTACCAGAACTGGTGGCCGGCTTCGTGGACCGTGACCGCTTCGGGCTGATTGGACTGCCGGGGCGCGAGCCATCGCGATCCCGCTGTGAAGATCGTCGGATACTCCATGCCGCCCGAGCCGCTCTGCCATGCCGGGTCGACAATGGTGATCTGCGGGTAGGAGTAGGGGCTGTACCACTCGCCGTAGTAGCGCAGCGCGGCAGCGGTGGCGGCAAAGTGGCGATCCTCCTGGCCGAGATGCTCGGGCTGCAGGAGGAGCCGCATCCGGACCGGCGGCAGACCGTCGTGCTCGAACACGCGAACCGACTCGACGAAGTCCGGACTCGTTGTCCACGCGAAGTCGTGCACGTCGTCCTGGGCGTAGTGGTGGATGGTCGTGCCCCCGGGCCCGTCCGCGCGCGAGATCTCCTGGCCGGTGGCGCCAACGGTCCAGCCGCGCGGCACCGTGAGGCGGACGTCGTAGCGGCCGAAGTCCGCGAAGAACTCCGTGTTCGCGAAGAACTGACGCGCCTTCCAGCCGTCGGGCCCGAACGCCCCGAGCTTGGGGAACCAGTGCGCGAGAAAGTAGTACTGCCCGATGACGCCCGTGCGCGAGAAGGTTCGCGGCACGTGTGCGCGCCACGACACGCGCAGCCTCAGCTCCTCACCCGGCGCCACGGCGGCAGGCAGCGTGGCTTCGGCCAGCGATCGGTCGTCGACATTGCCGTCGTCGGGCTGGACGAAGTGGAGAGTGGGGAGGATGTCGGCACCGGTGGAGCCGTCGGCTTCGATGAGGCGCAGGTCCGTGATCGTCTGCCAGCCGTAGTCGGCCGGGGGCCGCTCGAGCATCTCCTCGTCGAGACCGGCGAGCGCCTGTTGCCGGAGCCACGTGGAGCTGGTGTTGCGCCAGGCATTCCAGTACAGGTGCAGGCGAACGACATCGGTCGAGACCGTGCCGGGGTTGCGCCAGGTGATGGTCGCCGTGCCGTCGATCGCGCGAGACGCATCGTCGAGCGCGGCGTCGATGTCGTAGCTGGCAATGCGCGGCGGCGTGTCCGGCCGAGGCGGGGCGGGGATTGGCGGGGCTGCCGGTTGAACGACGTCGGCCGTCACGCGCGGCGCCGGTGCGAGGAGGGCGAACGCGGCGGCCACCAGCGCACCCATGAGCGCGGCCCGGGCCTCTCTTCGAAGTGTCATCGTCGGTCGTGCCGGCGGCAGGCCGGCCGGTTCATTCTATGCCGTCTCTCCGCGGGTGCCGGTTCACTGCACGCTGCACGCTGCCCCGGCACTCGCACTCTGCATCCTGCAAAACCGCTCTCTGCATGTTGGCACCTGAGCACCATGAGCACCCGAGCTAGGGCGGGTCTGAAGACCCGCCCTACGAGCACCCGTGCACCTGAGCACCCGTGCACCTGAGCACCCGTGCACC
>CAZJBN010000020.1:30552-44066 GCA_964543955.1 uncultured Bifidobacteriaceae bacterium | reverse complement strand
TCGCGCCTCGGTGCCTCTGCGCCTCGGTGGTCCCGTCGGTGCGGTGACGTTTCCGAATCTCGATGCCTCGGTGGTCCTGTCCGTGCCGTCACGCCTCCATGCCGCTGTGTCTCGGCGGTCCCGTCCATGTCAGCGAGCTTCGGTCCCTCGGTGGTGCCGCCAGTAGTCCTCCAGGCAAGACGACCGCAGCGTCTCCCCAAGCAGCGGGAACCCCTCGATCACGTGCCGATACTCCGCGGCGGACAGCCCGTAGAGTCGCGCGACCACTGTGTTCACTCGCGCGTATGCCGTCGGGTCGCCGTCAATCCCGGTTGCCGACAGCTGCTCGGCAAGCGAACCAAGCAGGCGGTGCTCGGCCGACCCGCTCGCCGGACGAGGCACCGGCAGGCGCGCCATCAAGGCCGTCGTGACGTGCGTGCTCATCTGCAGGCGCACCAGGAAGTTGGCCACCAGGCTGTTGAGCAGCGCTGTGAGGCACCAGCGGTCGGCCTCGTCGAACGCCGTCTTCGCGCAGAACACGGTGTGCGTCGTGAGCGTGCCGGCGGGCACGACCGCCGCGATGAGCGTGAGGCGGTTGGTTGCGCTCGCGACGTCGCGATACCCGATGCGCGCGCGTTCGAAGCTGGCGGAGTCGATCAGGCGGGCCGCCACCATCCGGTCGATGCCGATCTCGACGCGATCCACATCGACCCCGAACGGCCGCAGATGCTTGCCCTCGACGATCGGCAGGAGATCGCGTACCCGCGCTCGCGGCCCGCGCGACGCTCTCCGCCCGGTGAAGAACCGCTTGTCCTCGGTGGCATTCAGCTCCCGGCCGAACCGCACGCCCCAGCCGGCGGTGCTTCCGAGCGCCGGGGCCTCGATCGCGCGCGTGAGCACGGCCACGTCGACCGGGCGTGCGACGTGCGGCAGCGTGCCATGTGCCGGGTCGATGCGATCGATCAACGTTCGTCCCAGTACGACCGGCGTGAGCCCGCCGTGGCCGGTATCGGGGTCGTCCGGCAATCGGCTGAGGTCCGAGGCGTCGGTGAGGCCGCCCAGCATCGTGATGCTCTCGGTGGTGCCTTCGCAGGCGCCCGAGACGATCACGAACCGGAGGCTGCGATGGACGGGGAAGATGGCGTGCCGGTTGTCGAAGCCGATCCACGTATCGATGCGGCAGCTGTCGAGGAGCGCGCGCCTCAGCTCCGTGCTGCCGATGTCCGACTCGATGCCGGAGGGCAGGATGACACCGAGACGGCCGCCAGGCCGCACCAGCTGACGTGACCGCTCGACGAACAGCTGGTACTGGTTGACGTGCCCCCCGCCCTGCAGCGTGTAGTGGCCCGACCGCCGCGTGTACCGCACGAGCGCCTGCGAACGCCCGCGAGCATCGCGCCTGGCGTCGGCCCCGCCGGTATCGGCCCGGAGCATCTCCCACGGCGGGTTGCCGATGACCGCGTCGAAGCCCGCGTCGGAGGCGGGCCGTTCGTCCCCGGCTGCAAACACCTCCGGGAACGTCAGTTCCCAATGGAGCGCGCGTTCGGCGCGGGCCGCAGCGACGGCCCGGTCGGCGAGGGCATCCAGCTGGCGGCGTGGAACCGTGGTCTCGAGCCCCGCCACGTGCCTCAGCAGCTCCACGTAGAGGCCGTGCGAGAGAGCCTTCGGTGGATCGAGGTGGAGGCCGCACCAGAGGTCCGATGCGCGCCACCAGCGTGCGAGCGGGCCGTCAGCGGCGTGGAGCCGATCGAGACGGCGCTCCTTGTCGCCGACCGCCCGGGCGGTGTCCGACGGATCGAGCGCCAGGCGCAGCCGCTCGGGCACGACGGTCCCGAGCAGCCCGGCCGCGTCGCGGTCGTCGAAGAGCGACGCCTGTCGATCGTCGACGGACGGCGCGACCGTGCAGGCCGGCGGACGTGACACGTCGACGAGCCGCGTGCCCACCAGGCTGTTGCCCACGACCAGGTGGTGATCGAGAAAGGTGAGCGGCCGGCCGGCGGCGAGCGTGGTGAGCCACAATGACAACCGCGCGAGCTGCACTGCCGTCGGATTGAGGTCGACGCCGTACAGACAGCGTTCGGCAATGGTTCGTCGAAGCTCGGCCCGATCGGTGTCGGTGACCTCCGCCTCCAGCCAGGTCCCCTCTGCGACGAGTGCCTCTTCGGCGCGTGCCGCCAGATATCGGCAGGCGGCGACGAGAAACGCACCGCTGCCCATGGCCGGATCCACGATGCGCAGCCGCAGGATCGCCTCGGATGCACGCCCGTCCACCAGCGGTCCAAGCGTCCGGCGCACGACGAAGTCCGTCACCGCGCGCGGCGTGTAGAAGCTGCCGGTCGTCTTGCGATCGGTCGACGTCGGCCGAAGGGTCAGCGTGCCCTCGCGGACCGGCTCCATGTCGAGGACGCGCTCGTAGACGGAGCCCAGCTGCTCGACGCCGAGATCGTGAAACCGGATACGGGCGCGGCCTTGTGGTGTTCGGGTCGTGCTGAGCGCCAGGACGGCCTGCCGCGCCGCCGCGTCGGGAACGTGCCGGCGTTCGGCAAGCGGCGTCCGTGATGGCGAGAAGAGCCGGCCGTTGAACGCGGTCACGTCGAGATCCGTCATGCGGCACCCGGCATGCGCCAGTCGCGCCATGGCCTGCAGGCTGGCCCACGTGCCGCGCCTCGATGGTTGGGTGAGCAGGCGTTCGCAGAGCGCCTCCATGCTGTACGCGTCGCGATACACCTCGTGCCACGTCGGCACCAGCCCGCGCGCTTCGGCGAAGAGCAGGAAGAGCAGCCGATAGACGACCGTCAGCGCCTGATCGAGGATCGCGGCATCCTGCTCCCGTCCCTCGCACTGCCGGCGTCGTTCAGCCGCGGTGTCGAATCCGGCAATCAACGCGTCGAGTGCCTCGAGCACGCCGGCGCCGAGCCGGCCGCAGACCTCGACACCATGCCGATCCGACGCGGCAATCGTCCGGGCCAACCGGCACCGGCCATCGGGCGCTTCTGCCAGCGCGTCGGCTCGGGCCAGCATCCAGAGCGCCGTCGCCGCGTCCGGCGCCGCGCAGGCAGCGTCCAGGTCGAACGTGAGCGTTCGCCGCGCCCACGGGCGTGCGCAGTCGACGATGGCGAGGCCGTGGCCGTTGAGGATGAAGGCCCAGGGAACCGATGCGGTGAGGCCAAGCCGCGTTGCAGCCCGCCACGCCGAGTCGGGCGGACGTCCCCAACCGAGAGACAGCAGGACCGCGCACGGGCGGCCGGCCGTCATCAGGACGCCCGCATGTCCCCACTCGTGCGGCACGATCTGGCCGATCGAGAAACCCAGGTGCCCGAGCAGTGGACGCGCGCCGATATCGACCAGTGCGCGATGGCTCGAGGCCGGTCCGAGGGCCCGGCGCGCCCGGCGCCACCATCCGGCGAGCGTGCGAATCCATGCGTCGAACTGCGGACCGCAGGGAGCGCGATCCGTGCAGGCTCGCGCCAGGAACGTCCCCGACACGAGATCGCCGCGGACGCCTGGAACCATGCCGGACCTAGGCGAACGGCAACACGGCGAGCAGCCGCGGCACGACGGTGGTTCCCGAGGCGTCACGTGCGAATGCCCTCGCCTTGTGACGGAGGTGCTCGGCCAGCCGCCTGTTGGCTTCGCGGCCGATCGCGGCGGCCCTGACGGCCCTCCGATCGAAGAGCGACGGCTGCACGCGCGGTGCTTCGCACCTGGACGCCAGCTCGAGCAGGGCGTCGAGCCGCTGCACGATGTCGGGCGGGACCGAGACGAGAGGCGCTGCCCCCAGCACCGCGGAGAGGACGGGCTGACAGCCGGCCAGCGCGCGGCAGAGCCAGCGCCATTCGCGCCGTGACACGACCGTGCGCGCCAGCGTGACTTCGACGGCGGTGACCGATCTGGCGTCCACGCGCCCCGTCGGCCCGACCGCAGTCACCTCGAAGATCACCGCGACCTTCGTCGCGCCCACACGTCGAGACGGGTACGCCCACCCGGCGATTGCCGGAGTGGATTCGAACTGCTGCAACAGCCGGCGTCGGCCCTCGAGCCGCGCCGCCTCCGATCGCGCCGCGGGATCCACGGCGGCGTGCGCCCGGCGGGGCGGACGCGTGTCCTTCGTGTCGCCTCGATCCTCGGCATGCGAGAGCTCGCTCGGACCGTCCGCTTCGTCGGAGAAGACTCCGGCTTCGACCGCGCGGCCGAGCCCCGGGACCTGGTCGCGGAAGTCCTGTCGTGCGCGCGCCGCGCGCTGCAGCAGGTGCGCGACGACGCGATCTTCGAACGTACCGCGGCCGGTCAGCAGGATCACGTGCACGCGCCGCAGCTGGCCGATGCGGTCGACGCGTCCGGTGCGCTGCTCGATCCGTTGAGGGCTCCACGGCCACTCCAGCGTCACGGCCAGCCGGCAGCGAGCCTGCAGGTTCAGGCCCTCGCCGGCGACGTCGGTGGCGAGGAGCAGCCTGGCGCGGCCGCTCGTGAAGTCCGCGACCGCATGGTGGCGCGCGGCCACGTCCATGCCGCCGTGCAGCAGCGCCACGCTTGCGAATGGAGCGACCCAGGGCAGGCAGGCGTCGAGCGTGTCCCGGAACTCCGAGAAGACAATGACGGGTTCGTCCGTCCGGCGAAGCAGCCGGGCGAGCGATGCGAGCTTCGATGGACGCCGTGCGGCAACGCGCGCCAGCGCCACCAGTTCCCGCAGCCACGCGCACTCGCCGTCGCGATCGCCCAGTCCGCTGACGCCGAGCCACTCGTCGTGAAGATCCGCATCCTCATCGGCTTCGTCCCACGGAAGGCGGTCCTGGCGGGGTTCCATCGGCATGGTCGTGCCGGAGACGAGTGCGAGGCGCCGCGCCAGCGTGCGTTCGACCGCGATCGCGCTCGACGTCGCGCGCCGCGCCACGACCTGGCTGACCAGGTGAATGCCCTGGTGGGACGCGTGCGGCCCGCGATGCATGGCCGTCGCATACCGGCGAATCGACGCGTGGAGCCGTTCCTCGTCCGGTGTCGGGGCGATACGCAGGACCGTCGTGCGCCGCCGGGCGTCGAGGCCGACATCCCGCCGCGTTCGCCGGAAGATGGTCATGCGCGGTTCGCGCGCACCCACGCGACCGAGACCGAGCAGAAACCTGAAGGCCCGCCGATCGCCGGTGTGCGGCGTGGCCGACGCCAGGACGAGCCACGGCGTGCGGCGGGCGAGTCGCTCGACCACCGAGCCGCGATCGGTGCCAGGCGTCACGTGGTGCGCTTCGTCCACGATCAGCAGGTCGAGCGGTCTTTGCTCCACGGCCGCGCGCACGTCCGGCCGCTTGACCAGATCGATCGACGACACCACGATGGGGGTGGTCGACCAGGCGTTGGCCGCGGCGGGCAGGTTCGCCGACAACCGTCGAACGCGGTCGTGGTCGAGGACGGAGACGTTCAGGCCGAACCGTGAGACGAGCTCGTCGGCCCAGGGCTCGCGCAGTCCCGCGGGTGTGAGGATGAGCGCGCGCTCGACCCAGCCTCGGGCCAGCGTCTCTGCGAGCAGCAGCCCGGCCTGAATCGTCTTGCCGAGCCCCACTGCGTCGGCCAGCAGCAGTCGCGTCGCGCCACCGACGACCGAGAGGGCCGGCGCCAGCTGCCACGGGAGCACGTCGAAGCCCCCGTCCACCGTCCAGAGACCATCCGACGCAGTACTGCGAGCGGCGGCGGCAAGGACCGCAGAGCCCAGGCGGACGCGGTGTTGGCGGCGTGGAACCGACGCTCCCTCGGCGAGCAGTTCGTCGAATGGGGCGATGAGGCGAGTGCGCCGCCCGCAGTTCGACGCCTCGTGTCCGGCGAGCGTGACGAGCGCGCAGTCGGCATGCGCGGTCGCCGACACCACCATCCAGACCTCGCCGCGTGCACGGACGACGAGGCCGGGCCTGACGCCACGGGGCAGTTCCTGCACTTCGGCCACCGCGTGGCCGCTGGAGAAACCGCCACTATCGGGGGTTGCTCAGCGGTCCTTCGGTTTCCGGGGCAAGGGAGGTGCCGGGTTGTTGCGCCCAGGCTGTCCCGCTCCGGCGGACGGCGGGGAGGGGCGCCCCGCCAGACGCGTGTACAGGGCGACGAGGCCCGCTCGCTCGGGGTCGTAGAGTCCCCATTCATCGACGGTGGGGCGCTCGGGTGAAGACGGCGTCGGTGGCGTCGGCATGGGTTCAGGCTCCGGGGGGAAGACGGCAGTCGCCCACTGAGCAATCTCCGTGCCTCCGGCAATTTCGGCCAGCTCGGCCGGTGTTGCCGGCGTTTTCGCGCGAGGGCGCCTGTGACGGGAATGCATCGGCCACCAAACTCAGCGCCTTCCTTACAGTTCTGCAAGGGCACGGTCAGGCCGGCGGCGGGTCCCTGTCGGATTGCCCTGTACTCGCGCGCGGACATGCATGGCACATGTGTTGCGACGAGATCGGCATGATCGTCACGTTTCTCGGCACCAAGGGCGGCACCGGGACGACTACGATGGCGGTCAACGCCGGAGCCGAGCTTCGCCGCGTGGCCGATCGCTCGACCGCGATCGTGGACCTCAAGCCTGCGCCAGGGGACGTGGCGCTCTTCCTGGGACTTCGGACGCGGCACGCCGTTGCCGACTTCCTCAATGAACTGGCATGGCAGGACCCCGGAACCGCCGGACGGTTCCTCGCCGAACACCCGTGCGGCGTCCACGTGCTCGGTGCCGGCGAGGAATGGGGGCGGCCGTCGGGGCGCGACGCCGAGTCCGTCGAACAGATGCTCCTCTGCCTCGCCTCCCTCTACGAGTTCGTCGTCGTCGATGGCGGGAGCACGATTGGGCCGGCGACGGTGGCGGCCCTCCAGGCATCGGACCTGGTCGTGCTCGTCGCCAATCCCGACGTGCCCTGCCTGCGCAACCTGCGGCGGCTGATCGACGCCGTCAAGCTCTCGGGCGTCTCCGGCGAGCGGCTGCGCGTGCTGCTCAATCGCACCTCGGAGTTCGGCTTCGTCTCGCTGCTGCAGATCGAGACGGTGCTCGACCTCACGATCGATTGGAGCGTGGCGAGCGACTACCGAACGGTGGCGGCGGCGGTCACATCGGGCGTCCCGGTCGGCACGCTCCGCGCAACGGCGCTGCAGAGCGAAATCGAAACGATTGCGCGGGCCATTGCCGTCGGGGCTTAGCTCCGCGGAATCGTGCTCAGGTGCTCAAGGTGCTCAAGGTGCCCGGGTGCCCGGGTGCCTGGGTGCGCCGGTGCCCGGGTGCCCCGGGTGCTCAGGGTGCTCAGGGTGCTCAGGGTGCTCAGGTGCGCGGCTTGAGCGCGGCGACCGTGGCGCCGAGGCTTCGATCCGGTGCGTCCCAGTAGGCCTCGACCAGCGGGTGAGTGGCGAGGAGCCGCTGCACGGCGGCGCGCTGGACGCCCTTGCCCCTGCCATGAATGAGGCGCACCTGTCGAAACCCGGCCTCGGCCGCCGCTTCGAGATAGGCATCGACGACGGAGACCACATCGCGTGGTGCGAACGCGTGCAGGTCGATTGCATCCTCGATGGGGACCTCGTGGGGCGGTGGATCGGGAGTCATGGACACCTGGTCAGTTCAAAGTTCAAGAGTTCAAAGTTCAAGGAACGTCGTGACCAGCTGCTTCGACTCGCCCTGTCGTCGGGACGTATCGGACTGTTGCCACGACGTCTTTCTGAACTTTGAACTCTTGAACTTTGAACTAGTCACTCGCTTCCCTGTATTCGGCCTTCACCGATGTCGTGATGCCGCCGCGCGCGGTGAAGTCGCCCGTCACCGAGATGTAGCGTGGCGCGCAGGCGGCGACGAGGTCGTCGAGTATCTGGTTGGTCAGCGCTTCGTAGAAGATGCCGCGGTTGCGGTAGTCGTGCAGGTAGTATTTGAGGGACTTGAGCTCGATGCACCGCGCGTCGGGCACGTAGCGGATGCGAATGGTGCCGAAGTCCGGCTGCCCCGTCTTCGGACACATCGACGTGAACTCCGGGCAGTCGATGGCGATCTCGTAGTCGCGCCCGGGGCGCGGATTGGGGAAGGTCTCGAGGGCGGTGGGTCGGTCGGTCACGGTTCGATCATGCCTCGGCCGCCTTGCGGCTGTCATCCCGGGGCGCGGGCGCAGTAGAATCCCCGGCAGCGGGCGTTTGACACCCTGCGGTGACGGGGTTAGGATGCACGTCGCTTTCTGCCATCTTCCGCCGGCCGCATCTCGCGTGCGGCAACTGCGGCCTTGCGGGTCACGATCATGAACGCGCGCGACATTTCCAGACCAGAGGGGGACACGATGCAAGAAGCCCGGAGGATGGGCAAGTCGGAGCTCTTTTCGTACTTCGCCGAGCGATTCGACATCAAGCGCACTCAGGCGCGCGACTACTTCGATGCACTGGCCGAGCTTTGCGAGAAGGAGCTCAAACGTTCGGGCGAGTTCGTCATCCCGGGCGTGGTGAAGCTCGTCGTGCAGAAGCGGAAGGCGCGAACGGGGCGCAATCCCGCCACGGGCGAGCCCATCAAGATTCCGGCCAAGACGGTGGTCAAGGCGCGGATCATCAAGCAGTTGAAGGATTCGGTCCTGCCCAGGAAGTAGCCGGAGTCGCCGGGTTCATCTGTCGCGCCCCCCTCGGCGAGCGATGAACCCGGCGTCTTCGCCATCGCCGGCCCGCGCGAACGGCGCGATGCGGCGCCGGTTCAGCTGCCTTTCAGCCTCTTCGCCAGTTCCCGGATCTCGAGCCGCTCCATCTTGAACTTGAGCGTGCTCAACGGCACGCCGAGGTAGCGCGCGGTCTGCGACACGTTCCAGCCGCTGCGCTCGAGGGCGCGCACCAGGAAGTTGCGCTCGAACGTGGTGAGGGCGCGCTCCAGGAGTCCGGTGTCCGACGCCGTGCGGTCGAGCTCCGCGACGTGGAACTCGAAGGGCAGGTCCTCGTCCGTGATCCACTCGCCCGACGCGGTGGCGACGAGCCGCTCCATCAGGTTCTCGAGCTCGCGGATGTTTCCGGGCCACCAGTAGTGCGACAGCATGCGCACGGTCGAGGCCGCGATTCCGGTGACGTTGCGCTTGAAGCGCGTGTTGTAGCGCCTGAGGAAGAACTCGACCAGGCCCGGCACGTCCTCGATGCGCTCGCGGAGCGGCGGGAGCCGCACCGGGATGACGTTGAGCCGGTAGAAGAGGTCTTCACGAAACGTGCCGTCCTTGACCGCACGCGCCAGGTCCACGTTGGTCGCGGCGATGAGCCGGAACGAGGTGCGGATCGGGCGCATGCCGCCGACGCGCTCGATCTCGCCCTCCTGGATCGCGCGGAGGAGCTTGGCCTGCAGGTCGATCTTGAGGTCGCCCACCTCGTCCAGGAAGAGGGTTCCGCCCTGCGCGAGCTCGAACTTGCCGATGCGCTGCTGCATCGCGCCGGTGAACGAGCCCTTCTCGTGGCCGAAGAGCGTGCTCTCGACGAGCTCGCGCGGGATCGCCGCGAGGTTGACGGCGACGAACGGGCCGTCCGGGTGGGAGGACTCCCGGTGCAGGCGCCGCGCGAGCAGTTCCTTGCCCGTGCCGCTCTCGCCGAGGATGAGGACGGTCGCCGACAGGTGCGCGACCTTCTGGACCGTGTCGAGCACGTCCCTCAGCGCCGGGCTGGGGCCGGCGACGAACTCGCGCCGGTCGAGATCGTCGACCTCGTCTTCGAGCGTCAGCACGCGGCGGTTCAGGTCCTGACGCTCGCCCGCGTGGCCCACGAGCACGCGCACCGCGTCGGGGTCGGCCGGCTTGGAGAGGAAGTGATACGCGCCGAGCTTGATGGCGCGGACCGCTTCTTCCACGTCGGGCGTGTGGGAGGTCAGGACGACCTCGACGAGCGGGTAGTTCTCGCGGATGATCTGCAGCAGCTCGAAGCCGCTGATGCCGGGGAGGGCCGCCTCCGCCATCACGAGGTCCACGTCTTCGCGGTCCATGAGCGCCAGGGCCGCTTCGCCGGACGCCGCGCGCAGGGTCCGGTAGTCGCGCTTGAGCGGCGTCGCCATGGCGTCGCGGGCGTCGTCGTCGTCGTCCACCACGAGGATGGTCTTGCGGCGCGCGGACATCGGGTGGAGTATAACGTTTAGCGAGGCATGCCTCTGACCGCCGAGCATGCCCTGCCTCGCTGGCCTCTATGACTCTTGCCCCGCCTCCGGCGGGGCGTCGCCTTGACGGAGCAACATGGCACATCGGGTCAACGTTCGAGGCCGTCAAGGCTCCTGGGAGAGGAGAGACCGCGATTCCGGACGTTGCGCGCCTCTCATGACCGGCGGCTCGCGCCCGACGGCTCACGTCCGACACTCGATGATGCCATGGCCTCCGTTGCCCTCGTTGCCCTGATCGTCGCCGTGCTCGCGCTCGTGCAGGTGCGGCAGCAGCGCCGCAGGATTGCGGAGCTGACCGAGATGTACTGGCAGCTCCGCTACGATCACGGAGAGCTCAAGGCGACGGTGATGCCGCCGGCGCCGGATCCGCCCGCGCCCTCCAGTGCGTTCGTGCCGCTCGGTTCGATCAAGCGTTCCAGCCAGTCGTGACGGCCTCGTGTCGGGCGATTCGCGCCTGACATTCGGAGACAGCCCGGTCCTTGACGCTGTCGTGCATTCCAAGCGACAGTGGGTGGTTCGTTTCTTCGTCTTCGATACCGCAGCAGCATCGCACTGATAAGGAGCATGGACGTTGGCCAACGAGTACGACGTCGTCGTCATCGGCGCAGGCACGGGCGGCTATGTCGCCGCGATTCGCGCGGCGCAACTGGGTCTGAAGGTCGCCGTGGTCGAGAAGCAGAAGGCACTTGGCGGCACGTGCCTCATCTGGGGCTGCATTCCGACCAAGGCGCTGCTGGAGCACGCCCATGCGCTGAAGGTGGCGCAGGGCGCGGCCGAGTGGGGCCTGACCGGCGTCGACGGCAAGGCCGTCGGCATCAGCATGCCGGCCGTGCACGCACGCAAGGACAAGATGATTGCCGGGCTGACCGGCGGCATCGAGATGCTGTTCAAGAAGAACAAGATCGACTGGATCAAGGGCACCGCACGGCTGGCCGGCGGGCTCGGCGTCGAGGTCACGCTCCACGACGGCAGCCGCCAGTCGCTCACCGCGAAGAAGGAGATCGTCGTCGCGACCGGGTCGGCGGCCCGCAGCGTGCCGGGCATCGAGGTCGATCACGAGAAGATTGTCTTCAGCGACGAGGCGATCCACCTGCCTGATGTGCCGGCGTCGATCGCCATCATGGGAAGCGGCGCCGTGGGCGTGGAGTTCGCGTCCATCTTCAGGAGCTACGGCAGCGAGGTCACGATCATCGAACTGCTGCCGCGGCTGGTCCCCGGAGAGGACGAGGCCGTTTCCGCGGAGCTCGAGAAGACCTTCAAGCGCCGGGGCATCAAGGTCCACACCGGCACGAAGGTGACGAGCGCGCGAGCCGGCGCAAAGGGCGTGGAGATCGAGATGCAGGGGAGCGGCGCCGGTGCGAAGAGCCAGAAGGCGTCGTTCAGCCTCCTGCTGGTCGCCACCGGCCGCGGGCCCGTCACCGAGGGGCTCGGGGCCGAGGCCCTGGGCGTGAAGATGGACCGCGGATACGTCGTGGTCGATCCGCTGTTCCGCACCAGTGTCCCGGGCGTGTCCGCCATCGGCGACGTGATCACGATGGGCGGCCCTCACTATCAGCTCGCGCACGTGTCCTCGATGGAAGGCATCGTCCTCGCGGAGCGGATTGCGGGCCAACAGGTCGCGCCGCTCAACTACGACCATGTGCCGCGCGGCACTTACTGCGACCCGGAGATCGGCAGCGTCGGGCTGACCGAGACACAGGCAAAGGAGAAGGGCTACGACGTGCGCATCGGGTCGTTCCCCTTCAAGGCGCTCGCGCGCGCGCGCATGGCCGGCGAAACCGACGGCTTCGTCAAGATCGTGGCCGAGAAGAAATACGACGAAGTGCTCGGCGTGCACGTGATCGGCCCGCGCGCGACGGAACTGGTCGCCGAAGCCGTGCTGGCCCTGAGGCTCGAGTGCACGGTCGAGGAGCTGATCAAGACGATTCACGCGCATCCCACCATGGCGGAAGCCGTGGGTGAGGCCGCGCATGCGGCGCACGGCGCGGCGATCCACGTCTAGCGGTCGAGAGGCCCAACCCCCGATCCTTCACTGAGAGCGAACCATGTCCACACCCGTAGTGATGCCCCAGATGGGCGAGTCGATTGCCGAAGGCACGATCGTCCGCTGGATCAAGAAGGTCGGCGACGCCGTCGATCGTGACGAGCCGTTGTTCGAGATCTCGACGGACAAGGTCGACGCGGAGATTCCGTCGCCGGCTGCCGGCGTGCTGCTCGATATCGCGGTGAAGGAAGGCGAGACGGTTCCCGTCAACAGCGTTGTCGGCACGATTGGCGCGGCCGGGGCGGCGGTCCAAACGGCAGCGTCGAGCGCGCCGGCGCCGCCGGCACCGACCTCGGCGGCAGATGGATCGGCGCCCCAGGCAGGCCCGGCTTCGGCAGTTCCGTCGCCCGCCGCGCCCGAGACCCCGGCACCCGCGGCTGCATCGCCCGCAAGTGGCGAGCGCCGGCGATCGTCGCCGCTCGTGCGCCGGATCGCGAAGGAGCACAATGTCGACGTCTCGCAGATCGCCGGAACCGGCATCGGCGGACGTGTCACCAAGAACGACATCCTCGGCTTCATCGACAAGGGAGGCGCCGCCCCCGCGGCGCGGATCGCGTCGAAGGACACGCGTCAGCCTGCCCCGCCGGCGGCGCCGGGCCTGCCTCACGCGCCCGTGCCGTCGCTCCCGGGCGATCGCGTCGAGCCCATGTCGGTCATGCGCAGGAAGATCGCCGAGCACATGGTGCTCAGCAGGCGCACCTCCGCGCACGTGTACTCGGTCTTCGAGGTCAACTACACTGCCGTCGACAGAATCCGGAAGGCGAAGAGGGACGAGTACGAGCAGGCCGGCGCGAAGCTCACGTTCACGTCGTTCATCGCCAAGGCCGTCGTGGACTGTCTCCGGAAGCATCCCGTCATCAACGCCTCCATCGACGGCGACAACATCGTGTATCGGAGCGGCGTGAACCTCGGCATTGCCGTGGCGCTCGAGAACGGGCTCATCGTGCCGGTCGTCAAGGGCGCCGACGAGAAGAACCTCCTCGGCTTGTCGCGGTCCATCCAGGATGTGGCCGACCGCGCGCGCAGCAAGAAGCTGAGCCCCGACGAGGTGCAGGGCGGTACGTTCACCATCACCAACCCCGGCAACTTCGGCGCGCAGTTCGGCCTGCCGATCATCAACCAGCCGCAGGTGGCCATCCTCGGCGTCGGCGCCATCGAGAAGCGGCCGGTCGTCATCGACGACATGATCGGCATCCGGACGATGGGGTATCTGACGCTCGGGTACGATCACCGCCTTGTGGACGGCGCCGTCGCGGATCAGTTCATGGCCGACGTCAAGCGGAGCATCGAGCAGTACGATGCCGGTCAGGTCTGACAGTGGTAGAGGCGACCCTTCAGGGTCGCCTCTGTCTGGGACCTGTGGAGGCAGCCCTTCCACCTTCGACAGCGGTGGAGGCAACCCTTCCACCT
>CAZJBN010000020.1:17084-30452 GCA_964543955.1 uncultured Bifidobacteriaceae bacterium | reverse complement strand
CCCTTCCACCTTCGACAGCGGTGGAGGCAACCCTTCCACCTCGGACAACTGTGGAGGCAACCCTTCCACCTCGGACAACTGTGGAGGCAACCCTTCAGGGTTGCCTGTCGAGGTTCGGCGGCTGGGCATGGTCCCTTATGTCGAGGCGCTGGCGATGCAGAAGGCCCTCGTGGAGGATCGCAAGGCCGACCGCATTCCCGACACTCTCATCCTTCTCCAGCACCCGCATGTCCTCACGGTCGGCGTCAAGAAGGACGGCGGCCGCGCGCACATTCTCGCATCGCCGGAGCGGCTCGCCGAGCTCGGCGTCGAGGTGTTCGAGACGGGCCGGGGCGGCGACGTCACCTACCACGGCCCAGGGCAGATCGTCGGTTATCCCATCATCGACCTGAACCCGGATCGGCGGGACGTGCATCTCTACGTGCGCGATCTCGAAGAGGTGATGATTCGCGTCTGCACCAGCTACGGCATTCAGTCGGGCCGCGAGAAGGGGAAGTCCGGCGCCTGGGTTTTCGACGCGCAAAGCCCGGGCGGGGCGGCCAAGATCGGCGCCATCGGCGTGCGCATCTCGCGCTGGGTGACGAGCCACGGATTCGCATTCAACGTCAATACCGACCTCGAGTACTTCGACCTCATCGTCCCCTGCGGGATTGCCGATCGCGGGGTGACGTCGCTCGAGAAGCTGACGGGCCGCCGTCACGACATCGCAGAGGTCGAGGTTCGCTTCGTCGACGCGTTCGCGGAGGTCTTCGGATAGCGGCGGCGGCTCTGAAGAGCCGCCCTGCGGCCTGCCTGCGCGCTCGACCCGCGCGTCACTCCCTCAGCGCCTCGGTCACGTTGCTGCGCGCCGCGCGGGTGGCGGGCCACAGGCTTCCAACGATGCCCGCGACGAGGGTGAGCACGGCCGCTCCGCCAATCGAGACGGGGTCGTGCGCGGGCGTGCCCACCAGCAGGCCGGCGACCAGACGCCCGAGAGCCAGCGCCCCGAGCACTCCCACCAGGACCGCGGCCGATGCGGTCCACACGGTTTCCGCCAGCACGTGCGAACAGAGTCGCTGCGGCGTTGCGCCGAGCGCGGCGCGGATGCCGAGGTCGCGCCGTCGGAGCGCAACGACGAGCGAGACCAGCCCGACGAGGCCGACCGTCGCGAGCACGGCGGCCATGACACCGAAAGCGCCGAGCACTCTCATCGCGAAGCGCCACGGCGCGCTCTCACGTGCCACGACGTCGTTCATGACCGCGACTCCGCCCACGAGCGCCGCAGGGTCCAGGTCCCGGGCGATCGCGCGCACATCGGCGGCGGCCTGCGCTGCAGGGGCCGTCGTGCGGACCATCACCTGCTTCACGCGCATGCTGGACTGCGCCGCCGGCAGGTAGAGATCCAGCCGCGGATCGGTGAGACCGCGGTAGCGCACGTCTTCGACCACGCCGACCACCGTCTGCCAGCGCGGTTCCTCGAGGCTTCCGGGCGCCCGCTGCGTCGCCACGAGGACAGGCTCGCCGACCGGATCGCGCCCCGGCCAGTAGCGTGCTGCCGCCGACTCGCTCACGATGACCACGTTCGGAGCGGCCGCGCGGTCGTCCGCCGTGAAATCGCGGCCGGCGATCACGCGCGTGCCCAGCGTGCGGAAGTAGCCGGGCGTGACCGATTCGAGGTTGGCGCGTGCGTTCCCGCGCCAGGGCGCATCGGGCCCCAGACCGGCCTGGCTGCGCAGCACCGGTATCGTGTCGTTCCCGATGGGGCCGCTCAGCGGCCTCAGATACACGGCGCCTGCGCTCTTCACGTGCGGCAGGTGCTCCAGCCGCGCCAGGAGCGACTCGTAGAACTGATCCCACCGATCGAGGTCCGTCGTCGCGGGCTCGACATCGATGGCAACGAGGCCGGCCGGGCTGAATCCAAGCGCGGTCCTGTCGAGCTGATGAACGCTGCGCACGAACAGCGCCGCACCCGACAACAGGATGACGGCGACCATCACCTGCCATCCGACGACGATGCGCTGGAGGAGGCGTTCGCGAGGGTGCATCGCCGTCCTCGCGCCGGAGCTGAGCGTGCGCCCGGCATCCACGTGGCCGATGAACACCGCGGGCCAGATGCCGCTGAGCAGGCCGGCGAGCGTGGCCAGGCCGGCCATTGCAGCCAGGACGGCCGGCTCACCGATGCTCGCCGACGAGAGCCGGGGCACATCCAGCGGCGCTGCGAACACCAGCGCGCGTGTCACCACCCACGCCGTGGCGATGGCGGCAGCCGCGCCGGCTGTTGTCACCAGGAGACTCTCGACGAGCGACCGCCGGATCAGGCGGCTACGCGATGCGCCGAGCGCGAGCTGAACGGCAATGGCACGGTCCTGCCTGGCCGATCGGAACAGATGCAGGCCCGACACGCTCGTACACGCCAGCAGCACCATCAGCGCCGCGCCCCCCAGCATCGTCCACAGCACGGGCTTTGCGGGACCCACGAGGTAGTCGTCCATCGCGGTCACCACCGCGTCCGTCGGGGCGCCTGTCGGACTGGACTGCTCGACCTGGCGGATGATCCCGCCCAGCTCTTCCCGCGCCTGCGCCGCGGTGGCGCCGTCCCGCAGCCGGCCCAGCGCATAGAAGACCTTGAAATGGGCGAGGTACCAGGCGACGTCTGCCGGATCGGTCGGATCGGGTCGCGCGGCAGCGCGAATCTCCGGCGCTGCAGGAAGCCACAGTTCCGCATCTCGCGGAACGTCGAAGCCGGCAGGCATGACGCCTACCACTTCGAGCGTGCGCTCCTGCTGCGCAGGTCCGAAGCCGCGCTGCACGCGGACGGATCGGCCGACGACGAGCGGATCGGATCCGAAATGCCCCTTCCAGAAACCGTCGCTGATGACGGCCACGCGCGGTTCGTTCCCCGTCTCGTCCCGGGCATCGAACACGCGCCCGAGCGCTGGCCGTATCCCGACGATGCTGAAGAAGGGTGAGGAGACCGAGGCGTAGGACGCGCGCGTGCGCGAGTCGCCTTCGATCAGCGTGAGCGGCCAGTTCACCGATCCGAACACGGCCAGCGCGTCGAACGACGCCGCGTGCCGGCTCCACGTCTCCACTTCGCCGACGGCCACTTCCACCACGGGCGTCCCGCGAGTATCGTCGCGCTCCCAGATCACGACCGTCCGGTCCTGATCGGCGAATGCCATCGGCCTCAGCAGTACGGCGTCGACGACGGCGTAGACGGCAGTGGTGGCGCCGATGGTCAGCGCGAGGAGGAGGACCGAGAGAACCGTGAAAGCACGGTCCCGAACAAGAGAACGCCAGGCATCGCGAACGTCGGAGAACATCGTCGGCCCTCGTGAATCGTTGCGCGTGACCGATCCGCCGCGTGTCTCTCTCGATGAAGGACTACCGGGTCGATCGAAGGAGCGCACGGTACTCCGTCACCGCGCGCGTCATCGGTCGTACGTCCACGAAGCGGAGAAGGACCGCCTGGTCGATGTCCGGCAGAAGCTCGCTTCGCTCGATCGGCGCATAGGTCTCGCCGCGCAGGGCGTGGATGGCAATTGCTCCGGCCTTCCACATCCAGACTTCCCGCACGCCGAGCCTGCGGTAGACGTCGAGCTTGTCGAGCCCGCCACGCGTCCAGGCCACTTCAATCGCCAGATCGCAGCGCGCCGGGTCCTCGACGTCGCCAAGGACATAGCATTCGTCCGGCTCCACGCCTCGTTCGGTCTCTTTGCTCTCGAGCGTCCACGAGCCGTACGGCGTGATGGCGACGTCGTGTTCGAGGCACCACGCCTCGACGAGGCGACCGATCATCGACTTGATGTACTCGTGCGATCGCGACGGAGTCATGAGTTCCAGCGCTCCCTCGAGGTAGGTCAGGCGTGGCACGGGCCGATCCCCGCGGATCTCGAGGAGGCGCTGGTAGTCGGCCCAGGTCACCTCGGTGAGGACGATGATGTGGTCCGCGGGCTGCTGCAGGGCAGGCGATGGAACGGGTGCCGGCAGAGACATGTACGGAGTATAGCGTGCGCCCTTCCTGCCATGATCGAGCCGTGATGAAAACGGTCGGCCATCGGCGAACCGACGGACACGATCCCGCGGCCCTGCAGCGTACGCTGGCCGCCGTGCGGCGCACCGGAGCGCTCGTACCGCGCGGCGTCTACCGGTTTCGCAGCTTCGACGAGGCGGACGCGTGGATGACGCGCATGATGGCACGTACGCACGTGAGCCGCAACTCGATGACCTCGTCCGCCTCGCCCGAGCGCTGAACGCACACGACGCGAAGTACGTCTTGATAGGCGGCTTTGCCGTCATCGCACACGGCGGCGGCCGCACGACCAAGGACATCGACCTGTTGATCGACCCGGCACCCCAGAACATCGCCCGGGTGCGTGCGGCTCTGCAGATTCTCGAAGACGGGGCCATCAATGACGTGGCCGACGATGACGTCGCCCGCTACACGGCTGTCCGCGTCGCGGACGAGATCGTCGTGAACCTGATGGGGCGCGCCTGCGACGTGGATTACGCAGACGCACGCCGTGATGCCGTGACGATCGTATTCGGCGGCGTGCCGATTCTCGTCGCGAGCCCGCGCACTCTCATCCGGACCAAGGACACCTTGCGTCCGTCCGACGCGGCAGACCGCCAGTTCCTGCAGGCCATCGTCGACGAAGCCGGGCCTGGAGCTCGTGAGCCATAGTCGGCCCCACGCTCGGACGGAGTACCTGCCGGTCTTGTCGTAGCGTCTCGGCGCATGCATTCCGCCCGCACGATCCGATCGCCGCTGGAACCGCGCTTGGCAGGTGCGGCGCCAGGCCGCGGCTCCACAAGGACACGGCTCTATCAGGATGCTGACGTGCTGGATCCACCTGCACAGCCTGGGGGCGTTCCTGCTGATCGCGGCGACATCCGGCCTGGCGTCCTACCTGCCCGCCCGCCGCGCCGGGCGTATCAACATCGTCGACGCGCTGCGCAACGAGTAGCGGGCGATCGTCCGTGATTCGTTGTAGCGTTTCGGTTGATGCGTCCTTCCCGTCCGGTGATGGTTGCCGCCGGAGCCGTGCTGACCGGTGCCGCGGCGCTCTGGCTGCTCGCCAGGCCCTCGGGACCACGCACCATCGACGTCGGGTTCTGGTTCGAAGCGGAGGTTCACGAGTCGGCCGGATTGGGTGGCGCCGTCACGGCCAGCGAGATGGCGATCATCCATTCCGTGGCGAGGTCCGAGCTGGCGAGTGCCTTCGCAGGCCTGCGCATGACGCTCTCCGACCGCCGTGGCGCCACGTACCGGATCTCGGTGGTGCCGCGCGTCCGTGATCGCCGGCTGCTGGGAGATATCGACGTGGCCGGCGAATCGCGAGCGGTGTCGGGGTTTGGCGGATCCAGCGCGGTGAGCTTTTCGTTCCTGGCGAGCGGCGCCGTAGCCTGCGCTCCAGACGACGCCGACAGGACTGCCGTCGTCGAAGCCATCGGACGAGGCATCGGACGCACCGCCGTGCACGAGCTCGTTCACCAACTGCTGCCCAACGCACCGATTCACCAGAGCAGGGACGTCCAGAGCTACGAGTACTACTCCGCGGCGCGGTGCGAGCAGTACTTCGGCGAGATGCACTGGGACTCGGCGGGTCCGCTCCTCCGGGCACGCTTCGGCCCGCAGATGTAACCGCGCGGCCTGCGACGTTGCACAACCTGCCATCCCTCCGCCCTGTTCGGATCGCGCATTCTGCGCGCTGGCGACAACACGCGCGTCGAGACGGCATGGATTCCTCGGTACGTCGCCCTATTTCATCTGGCACGCCGCTCGCACCATCTCACGGGAGAAGACGATGCTACGATGCCTGACGACGTGATGCTGCTGGACGAGCGAATGAGCCGGCTCGAGACGACGGTTGCCCAGGGCTTCTTCGAGCTGATGGGACACGGGCGCAGTGTCGACGGCCGCATCAACGGTCTCGAGGCGCGCGTAGGTCGGCTCGAAGAGCGCATGGATCGCCTCGAAGAGCGCATGGACCGGCTCGAAGAGCAGGTGAGCCTCCTCAACCGCAAGATTGACGTGATGACCGAGACGCTGGAAGGCAAGATTCAGTCTGTCCTCGAGCATCTCTCGGCGTCCATGACCGAGATGCGGCGGATGAACGTGGCGATGCGCAAAGAGCATTGGGCGGATCGGCGCGTGATTCACGCCATCCTGAAGGACCACGGCATCCGTGTTCGATCGCTCGAGGGACGCCGAGGCACGCCGCTGGCAGGTCGATCCCGGCGACCGCGCGCGCGCCGAACCCGCGCATAGCAGGCGGCCGGCCCACGCCGCATCGAAGGCTCGTCCCGCCACGAACGTCACCGCTCACTCGGCGCGGAGCGCCACCACGGGATCGATTCGCGCGGCACGCCACGCCGGCACGAGAGACGCGACAGCGGCGGCGGCAACGAGGAGGCCAATTGCACCGAGATAGGTCCAGGGATCGAACCTCGAGACGTCGAACAGCAGCCCGCCGATGAACTGCGTGCCCCAGGTCGCGATCGCCAGACCTGCGGCCAGGCCGGCGAGGGTCAGGCCCATCCCTTCACCGACGACCAGGGACAGCACGGCTCCCCGCGACGCGCCGAGGGCCGACCGCACGCCTATTTCGCGCATGCGTTCCGCAACGCTTCCGGCCAGCAGACCGTAGAGACCCGCGGCAGCCAGCAGCAGGGCCGCGAGCGAGAAGCCCTGGAGCAACCGCAGGACGAACCGGCGCTCGCTCGCCGTGGCCAGAACGAGGTCGGTCATCGAGGCGACGCGGACGATCGGCTGAGACCTGTCCACCGACCAGATCGCCTCGCGCACCGAATCTGTGAGCGTGCGCGGATCCCCGTCGGTGCCGACGACGAGCGAGCGAACCGGCTCCAGAGCGTCCCACTGAACGGCTGGCGTGTACACGGCATCCGCCTCGTCGGCGGCAAGCGTCACCTGCCGAACGTTGCCGACGACGCCGACAATGGTGTAGGGAGCGCTGTCAGGCGGGCCGATGCGCAGGCGCGCGCCGACAGGCGGCGCGTCCTGGAACCTCCTGCGCGCGAGCGCCTCGCTGATGACGGCGACCCGCGGCGACTCGGCGCGATCGCGGGAATCGAAGAGCCGGCCTTGCCGCAGCGGAATCCCCATGGCCTCCAGGTAGCCAGGACTGACGGCGTACCTGAACGAGCTGTACGA
This sequence comes from uncultured Bifidobacteriaceae bacterium, assembly GCA_964543955.1. Lineage (GTDB taxonomy): Bacteria > Acidobacteriota > Vicinamibacteria > Vicinamibacterales > UBA2999 > VFZN01. The sequence continues at coordinate 23,299 of CAZJBN010000020.1, read as the reverse complement.
CGCCGCCGGCTGGTCCCCGTCGGCCTCGAAGTGCGTACCGTACTCGTCCCTGTCGCCGCTGAGCGGCAACTGGCTCGTCGCGCCTGCCACCCGAACGCCGGGAATGTCGCGGATCGCCTCCACTACACGATCGACGAATCGCGACGCCTCGTCCGGTGTGGAGAGACGCCTGCCGGTGAGCTGTACCTGCACGGTCAACACGTGTGAGGGATCGAAGCCGGGATCGATGGCGAACACGCGTGCCAGGCTGCGAAGCAGCAACCCCGAGCCCACGAGCAGCACGACCGCGAGTGCGACCTGCACCACGACCAGCGCGCGGCGGACCGGCCGGCGGGCGCCCGTGGCGCGCAGCGAGCGGGCGCCGAGATCCGCGCGCAGGTCGCCTCGTCCCGCATGTCCAGCACCCAGGAACCCCAGACCCAGCCCAATCGCCGAGGTCACTCCGATGCCGCACCAGAACACGGGACCGCCCACCGCGACGGCCTGCAGTCTGAAGAGGCTCGAGGGCGCCGTCGCAACGAGCACATCCACAGCCAGTCGCGCGAACAGGATGCCTGCCGTTCCGCCCAGCGCCGTGAGCACGACCGTCTCGGTGACCAGCTGCTGTGTCAGACGTCCGCGGCTGGCCCCGAGCGCGCTCCGAAGCGCCAGCTCGCCCCGGCGGCCCGTATTGCGCGCAAGCTGCAGGTTCGCGACGTTCATGCCCGCGATCGCGAGCAGCACCAGAACGGCGCCGAGCACGACCGCGAAGGCCGGCCGGACGCCTCGAACGAGATCGTCTTTCAACGGTGCCGCCGAGAACCGGGTCAGGGGATCGTAGGATTCCGGCTTCAATTCCTCGAGGACGGCGCGACCGACGGCCTGCACGTCGCTCGACGCGGCTTCGGCATCGACGCCCGGGCGCAGGCGGCCGATCGTCTGGAGGTGATGGCCCCACGCGCGATCCTCGGACAGGTCGTACTGCAGGGGGCTCCAGAGGTCCGCTGACGGCGCGAGGACGTTCTCGAATCGCGCTGGCATGATTCCGACGACCATATAGCCGCGGTCGTCGAGCTGAACCGTCCGTCCGACAATCGTCGGGTCGGAGGCGTACCGGCGCTGCCACAACGCGTGGCTCAACACGACCACCCTCGGAGAGCCGGGTCGATCGTCGTCGGCCTGGAGACCCCGGCCGACTGCCGTCGCGACGCCGAGCACGGTGAAGTAGTCTGCGCTGACCCGCTGGCCCTCGAGTCGTTCTGGCGGCTCCACCCCGGTCAGCGCCGGTTGCCACGATCGCAGCACCGCCATGGCGTCGAACGATCGGGTTCGCCCGGCGAGCTGCGCGAACATCGCGTAGGTTCCGGGATTGCGGGAGGCGTTCGACGGAGCCGACTCGATGATGCCGACGAGACGCTCGGCGCCGGGATAGGGCAGCGGCTCGAAGAGGACGGGTGTCACCGCGGCAACGATGGCCGTCGACGCTCCGATGCCGAGGGCGAGCGTGAGCACGGCCACCGTCGTGAAGACGGCGTCGCGGCGGAGGCTTCGGACCGCCTGCCGGACGTCACGCGCAAGAGACGTGACCCGGGCCTCCCAACCCACGTCCATGACCTGCTCCCGGACCGGCAGGCTCTGCCCCATCTCCGATCGCGCAGCACCGATCGCGTCCTCCCTGGAGAGGCCCCGCGCCATGTGCGAGGCCACGGCCTCGTCGAAGTAGTGCTCGACCTCGTCGTCCACGTCGTGTTCGACGGCGGACGGACGGAGCAGCGCCCGGATGCCGCGAATGAGCGTCCGGAAGGAGGACATCGGCGTCAGCTCTCCGCATTGAGCAGGCGGGCGATTGCTGATGTGCGGCGCGCCCAGTCGGCGGTTTCGGTCTCGAACTGCCGGCGTCCCGCGCGTGTGAGCGTGTAGTACCTGGCGCGGCGCCCGTTTTCCGATAGCCGCCACTCGGCGTCGAGCCATCCCGCGCGCTCGAGGCGCTTGAGCGCGGTCAGGAGCGATCCGGGGTTCACCTTGAACACGCCGCGGGAAGCCTGTTCGATCCGCCGCGCGATGCCGAAGCCGTGCATCGGCTCCAGACTGAGGGTCTTGAGGATGAGCATGTCGAGCGTGCCCTGGATGAGGTCGGTGCTGGGCGCGGCCATGCGGGCAGACTACGTGCGCTCATCTTGATTGTCAAGATATGACGTTCAAGAGATTCGACTCCGTCGTGCTCAACGTGCGAGGGTGGTCTCGAGCCTCGTTCTCTCTCTCCCCGACAGCGACGGCGTCTCGATCCGCAGGATGCCGTGCCTGTGGACGCGTGCGGGCAGCATCGCGGTCCGGCCGCGAGAACTCAGGCGACCCTGAAGGGTCGCCTCCACGGAAGCTCCTGCCACCAGCAGCGCGTGCGTCCGCGGCGAGCGGGTCAGCATCGACCGCACCACATCCGCTGCCGCGGCGCCAAGCGTCTCGGGACCCGGAGGCCAGAGCCTCGGCAGCCGATCGTCGAGACGCAGGAGCGCCGGCGGAGACAGCACGTCGGTCGCTCGTCGTCCGCCAATCGACGCAGCGTCCCAGCCGACGATGATCTCCAGAGGCGGTCGGCCGACCACCGAGAGCGAGACCTCGGCCGGCGACTGCCCGGCCTCGAGTGCGGTCAACGCCACGATGGCCGCGTGGAGGGCCGCCGGAGCCGTCCCGAAGAGCCGCTCGGCAGGCACGCCGAGCTCTTTCAAGCCGTGCTCGATGAGGGCCGACGATGAGACGCCCACGCAGAGGATGGGCGCGGACGGATTCAGGCGACTGATCCGGCGAAGGAGCGCCAGCCCGGGCTCGCCTTCCCACTCGGCCGAGCCGGCTGCGCGATCCGCGATCGCGATGACGCCTGCGCCCACCACAGCGCTCTCGTCGTCTGTGCCGGCAACCGTCGTCGAGAAGCGAGCGATCGGGCCCGATTGCGCGATGTCGAGGGCCTTGCCTGCCGCCACGGCCCGGGACTCGTCCACGATGATGACGCGAGCGACGGTGTCGGCGGCGGCGAGGTGCTGTGCCACCGCTGCCCCGACGGGACCGGCGCCGAGAATAACCACTGTCACGTGACCGATTGTAGCCGCCTCCGGTCGCAGGGCTCCGGCGGCCGGAGCGGGCGCGCCGTCAACGTTGGGCGGTTGGTGTCTCCCCGGACGTCGATCCGTTCTTGACGTACTTGTCGAACCATTCGAGCCAGCGCGCCCAGAGGTCGAGGAAGTTCTCGCGTGCGCGCGGGGCGTGCGACTCGAACGGATAGACGTAGAGCACGGCCGTCTTGCCGAGACCGGTGAGCGCCTGCATCATGCGTTCGGACTGGATGAGGAACGTGCCGGAGTTGTTGTCCTGGGCGCCGTGATACATCAGCAGGGGCGCCGTGATCTGATCCGCGTAGAAGAACGACGACATGTCCATGTAGGTGTGCGGCGCCTGCCAGAAGGTCCGGCGCTCACCCTGGAAGGTCATGGGCGTGAGCGTCCGGTTGTAGGCGCCATCCCCGGCGATGCCGGCTTTGAAGAACGGCGTGTGCGCGAGGAGGTTCGCGGTCGTGAACGCGCCGTAGCTGTGGCCGCCGTGGCCGATCCGGTTGACGTCGACGTAGCCGAGCTCGTCCACCTTGCGGATGGCCGCGTAGATCGTGTCCTCCAGATGGGGGCGGTAGTTGTCGTTGAAGCGGCCGTCGGTGCCGAGGATCGGGATGTCCGGGTAGACGAGCGCGTAGCCCTGCGTCAGCCAGATGTCCGACCAGCGCAGGAAGCTGAGCGGCGAATAGGCGTTGTGGTTGCGGGCGCGAATCGCGCCGCGTCGGTAGGCGGCCTCGTCTTCGAACTCGCGCGGATACGTCCAGAAGACCGCCGGCACGCGTGTGCCGGGCTTGTAGCCGACCGGAAGCGAAATCCGCGCCTGTACCTTGACGCCGTCACGCCGGGTGAAGTCGAAGTCGACGCGCTGGGCCGCCGTGATTTCGGGGTACGGGTCCTTGTTGTGCGTCAGGTTGTCCATCTGTCCCGTCGCGCGGGTCCAGAGATAGCTGTCCGGCACCGTGGTCTTGCCCTCGCGCGAGACGATCAGGCGTGACATGTCGCGGTCGAGCGGCACCAGCGGCTGGTCGAAGCTCGACGCCGACCCTTCGAACACCCGATTCGTCGCGCCGGTCCGGATGACGACGGAATCGACGAACGGCTGCGGCGTGAACGTGGCTGTGTAGCCGTCACCACGAAGGAACGCGGCGGTCCCGTCCGTCGAGACGATTGCGGACACCACGCCGTTGCCGGTCGCCGTCGTCATGATGTCGCCCGGCTGCGTGAGCGGGTCGTCCGGGTCGATGTTGCCCTTCAGCACGAACATGGCCGGTGCGGCGCCGGCGAGGTCGTAGGCGACGAGGTTCCGTCGACTGCCGCGGCCGTTCCCGCTGCTCCTGATGGTCGTCATGAAGGCGTAGCGGCCGTCGGATGAATACGTCACACCGCTCAGCCGATCCTCGGTCGAGACGATCGTCTGCGCCTTCGCCATGTCGAACGGCGGCTCGAGCAGCATGACGCGGTCCTTGCGGGGCGCGGCGTCGGGATCCGCGCCGCCGTCCGCGCGCTCGCGCCACAGAAGCGACAGGCCCTTGCCGTCCGGCCGCCACGCGACGTCCCGCGGCAGGTTGTCGGCAGCGGGATCGCCTCCGCGGGTCTGTGCTTCCTGCAGCGGCCGCTTGCGGATCTCGGCCAGCACGCGGCCGTCGAGGTCAATCACCTCGAGGCGACGGCCGAAGCCGTTGAAGCCGACCAGGTAGGAGAGCGGCTCTTCGAGCGTCTCCCGGAGGATGTGGCGGCCGTCGGGGCTCAGCCGGTACTCCAGGTACATGGCCGGTGCCCCGATCGGGCGCGGCGGGCGGCCCGGCGCGACGATGGCGAGCTGCGCGGTCGTGTAGTACTTGAAGAGGCGCTCGTCGTTCTGCGTGCGCAGCAGGAATGGCTGCGTGGAAGTTGGCGTGGCCTTGTCGCGGCTGCGCCGGATGATGGGTGCGAGCGGGACCGCTGGTTCCGTGGGCTCTGGGCCGCGCTGCTCCGGCACGAGCACGGTCAGGAGCGATCCGTCGGGCAGCCACTGCAGAAGGCGTCCGCCCTGCGAATCGGCGGCTTCGCCGCCTCCTCCGGGGCGCGCGACGAGCGTCGCCATCACGGGTACGTCGCTCACGGCCCGTGCCTGTCCCGTGGCGACGTCGGCGACCCAGACCTGCGATGCCGTGGGCAGGTGGGCGACGAAGGCCAGGCGTTGGCCGTCCGGCGACCAGCGCATGTCGGACACGTAGGTATCGGGCGGCAGGTTGACCGGATAGGTTCGCCGCTCCTTCAGCGAGTAGAAGTTCAGGCCGTCGTTGCCATAGGTGGCCAGCCTCCACTCGCGATTGACGGCCGGCACGATCTCGAGCATGGCCAGGCGCAGCGTCCGCTGTGACATCTGGGCGAGATCGGTCAGCTCCTGGAACTGCGGGATGAGGAAGTGGTCCCCGTCGGGACTGAGCCGATCGAGGGTCGCGATGTTCTTGTCGCGCGCGAAGAGCTCCTGTACCGACGCAGGCGGGAGCACGTATCCGTCGCCCTCCATGCTCTGCGCGCTGGCGGTAATGGGGGTCCACACCAGCAGCGCCAGCACCACGGCAACACACCGACGCATCGTCTTCATGCCATTCACTCCTGACTTCGTGCTCATCACCGGAGGGAGAGAGGTGAGAGTCATCGTAGTTGCTCGACTCGTCGACGACAAGTCGCCGCGTAGAATGGACTTCCGACTGGGCTTCCAGCCTTGCGGCTCGAATGCCGGCGGTGTCGGGGCGCCCCATGGACGCAATAGAATCGCGTTTGCGGGTCCGACAAGTCCCGATGGAAGGAGTCTCTTCGTGAGTCTGATCGCTCTCGTCACGGGCGGCACGCGCGGCATCGGGCATGCGCTCGCCCGCCGGCTGCTGGCTCACGGGCATCGCGTCGTCGTCACCGGCACGACGGTCGACGGCACGGTTCGCGCCGAACATGCCCTGGCCGAGGCGTGCGGAGACGCCGGCCGCGTCATGGCCCTGGCGTGCGACGTGCGCGAACGCGCGTCGGTCGAGCGGGCCGTCGCCACTCTGATCGCGCGCTACGGCGGGCTCGATGTGCTCGTCAACAACGCCGGCGTGGGCGTCGGCGCTCCCGTCGCCGATCTCCCGCACGACGAGTGGGACCGCATCATCG
>CAZJBN010000020.1:0-17074 GCA_964543955.1 uncultured Bifidobacteriaceae bacterium | reverse complement strand
GCAAGAACCCGTTCGCCGGCGGCGCGGCGTACTGCGCGGCCAAGGCCGGCCTCAACGCCTTCAGCGAGGCGCTGATGCAGGAGGTCCGCCACGACAACATCCGCGTGAGCTACGTCCTGCCCGGTTCGGTCGCGACCGGCTTCTCCGGACGCGAACCGGCATCTGGCGCCGACTGGAAGCTGAGCCCCGACGATGTGGCCCAGGTGATCGAGGATCTGTTGAATCATCCCGCGCGCAGCCTGCCGAGCCGCGTGGAGATTCGGCCGGCACGGCCGCCGGCCAGGTGAAGGGCAGGGCTAGCGGATCAGCATGCCCACCTGGACCTGGGCATTCGGTCCGCCACCCTGTTCGGGCCAGCCGAGATCCATGCCCACGCTGAAGGTGGAGCCGTCGAGGTAGACGCCGGCGCCGTAGCTGCGGCCGAATTGCTGGTCGGCGAGTGATTCGTCCCCCGAGTAGACGGCCGTGGCATCCGCGAAGACCTTCACGCCCATGTTCCCGAGGTTCGTGGGCGGTGAGATCGGCACGAGCATCTCGAGCGCCGCACCGGCCAGGTTGTCGTTCGCGCGGCTCCACGCGTCGAAGCTTCGCAGGGATGGAATGCCCCCGAGCAGGCTCTGCTCGACGGCGGGCAGCGGACGGTCCGGTGATGCGGGATTTGCGCTCACCCCCAGCACCGACATCCGGAAGATGCCGACCGACGCGCGCCCGTCGAAGGTCATCCGGCTGGCCGACGTCGAACCACGAATGTCTTCGTTGGCGGCAACGCTGGTCGCGTCGAAGCTCAACCGCTTGAAGCCGAGCGCCGCGTACACGCCCTTCTGCTGCTCCGACACGCTCTTCCGGGTGTCCAGCACGAGATCGGCGCCAATGGTCGTGAGCCGGTCGTCGGTGCCCATGTTGCCGTCGATGAGCCGCGCCTCGCCGCCCGCGCGAAGCCACGATCTCAGCGCGCTCTCGACACGCGCCCAGGCGTCGCTGCTCGTGTCGCCCTCGCCGGAGAACGGATTGCTGCGGTTGACGCCGCCGCCCCCCGCCAGACGCGCCACCGGCGCGTTCTCGAAGCGCCGTTCGACCTCGACTCGTGCCTGGCGCTGGCCGCCCCACGTGAAGGGCATGGAAACCCGGCTCCGCGGACCAAACGCGTTCTCGAGGCTCAGCCGCGCGCCGTAGATGTACCGGCCATCGCGGTAGTCCAGGACAGGCACCCAGATGCTGCTGGAGGGCACCGGCGCCGATCCCGCGGCCGTCAGGTCTCCGGCACCGATGGCGACGGGCTCTTCCACGACAATCACCAGAAGGATTCCCTTCGGCTCGCCGGTCGAGAGACTGCGGGAACGGACGTCGACGCGGGCAAACCGGCCGCTCTGCTCGAGCCGCCGCCGGACGTCGCGGAGGAGTGACGCACTCGCCGGGCGCCCTGCGACGGGCCCGGTCAGGGCCAGGATGTCAGCCAGAGGGATCGTGTGGTTGCCGTACACACGCACGTCGACCACCAACTCCGTCTGCGCGGCGCCGCCAGCGCCATAGGCGGCCTGACCGCACCGGCCGCCGGCGAGGGAAACCGCAACTGAGCCGTCGACGCGGGCGGGGGAGGCCTCAGCGTTGAAGACGCCCATGGCGACGAGGAATGCGGCGAGCACCATCGAAGTCACGAAGGATTGGGTCGAGCGGACATCATAACCCGACAGTCCCGGGTGTTCATGCCCGATCGTGTCGGTTATCGGCAGGAACGATGGTCTTCTTGAGGGCGTCCGCGTCCTGCCCACGAGATCATGTGCCCGACAGGAGGTCCGGAAGCTGCTGGACGAATGCCGACCTGGCGAGGACGCGGCCCACGCCTGCCAGCCGGGCTGCCTCGATTGTGGCGGCGTCGACGTGCGAGACGAATCCGATCGTTGGAATGGCAGCCAGCGCAGGATCCTTCGCGAGCGCCTCGACGATGGCCAGCGGCGTCAGCCGGGCGCTGTTGAGGTCGAGGATGATCAGCGACGGCGCCGTCTCGCGCGCGGCCGACAGGACGGCATCGAGCGATCGCACGAACCGGACGGTCGCACCGACAGCCCTGGCCGCGGTCGAAATGCGCGACGAGAACATCAAGTCGTCAACGGCGGCAAGGATCATGCGGCTCTTCGGCTCCTGGTCCCGGTTCCTGACAGTATTCTGAAGCCATGCTCATCTTCGACGCTGCCGCACCGCCCTTCATGAAGAACGGCTACGTCATCGCCTGCGAGCGTACGCGAGAGGCTCTCTACATCGATCCAGGGGACGAGGTGGACGAGCTGCTCACGGCGATCGAGCAGAAGGCCCTCCGCCCGCTGGCCATTCTCCTCACACACGCGCACGTCGATCACGTCTCGGGCGTGGGCGCGGCCAGGCGTGCGCTGAACGTGCCGATCTGGCTGCACAAAGACGACCTCTTCCTCTACGAGGACGCGGCCCAGCACGGCCGGCTCTTCGGCCTGGACGTCGAGCAACCGCCTCCCGTGGATCGCTACTACGCCGGCGACGGTCCCTGGGGGCGCTTCGGCGACTACGAGGTGACCGTGCACCACACGCCAGGCCACTGTCCCGGCGGCGTGTGCCTGGCTGTCCGCCGCGTTGCGGGAACGTCTGGTGGTTCCCCGCCGGAACCCCCGGCACTCTTCGTCGGCGACACGCTCTTTGCCGGATCCATCGGACGCACGGACCTCCCCGGCGGCAACCACGAGCGGCTCATGAGGTCCATTACCAGAGTACTCCTGCCCATGGGCGACAACGCGATCGTCTACTCCGGCCATGGCCCCGAGACGACGATTGGACGCGAGCGCGCGACGAACCCGTTCGTACTGGAGTGGCTGGCCGGCCGGCGTCGCTGACGGCCAGGACCTGACTACGTCGTGCCGTCCCGTCCGACCGCAAACGCCACACGGCCCACCTTCAGGATGTCACCGTCGGCCAACGGCGTCAGCTCCGCGATCAGCCGGCCGTTGACGATGGTCCCGTTCGTGCTGCCGAGATCCTCGACCTCGAGGTCGCCGGACGGCGTCATCGTGAGGCGACAGTGCAGCCGCGACACGAGCGGCGCATCGACGACGAACTGTGCGCCGGCGGCGCGCCCGATCGTGCGGATGTCACCGGGAAGGAGCCGGAAGGTGAGGTGAAGGTCGTCAGGTTCGGTCGACTGCAGGATCCACATGGCCGCTATCAGTGTAGCGGCCGGCGGCAGAGCCAGGCGCCTCTTTTGCGGAACTCCGGCCGTGGGCGCTTCGTAAACCCTCATGTCATGACCAGATCCCGCCAGCTCACCCTCGGGGCCCTTGCCGTGGGTGTTCTCGGTGCCGCTGTCTACGGCGTGACGACGGCCAACGGCGCGTCGACGAGCATCGACCCGTCCCGCCTGGCCACCGTCGAACGTGGGCCGATGGTGCGTTCGGTCGTGGCGACCGGCAAGGTCGAGCCGATTACAAAGGTCGAAATCAAGTCCAAGGCCAACGGCATCATCGAGCGCCTGGCTGTCGACGTGGATCATGTTGTCGACGCGGGCCAGGTTCTGGCGGTGCTGGACAAGGAGAACCTGACGGCCAGGCTTCGCGAGGCGAGGGCCAACCTGGAGGCGGCGCGCGCGGCCGAGACGGCCGCCGAAGCGCAGGCCAGAAAGCACGACATCGAGGCCGAGTCCCCTGACGTGGACTTCGCCAGGAGCGCGTACGAGCGAGCCCGCTCCCTGAACGAGCAGCAGCTCGTGTCGCAGGAATCACTGGACCAGGCGAAGACGGTCTACGACCAGGCGGTCAACCGGCAGCGTGCGGCGGCGTCGCAGGCCTTGATCGGACGGGCGAAGGTCGCCGAGGCGCACGCGCAGGTGGCCCAGGCGCAGGCGGCAGTCGAACGGGCCGAAGAGGAGCTGGCCAACGCCACCATCAAGGCACCCATTCGCGGCACCGTCCTCACACGCGACGTCGAGATCGGCAGTCCCGTGTCGTCCATCCTCAACCTCGGCGCCAACGCCTCGCTCGTCATGACCATTGGCGACATCGAGAAAGTGTTCGTGCGGGGCAAGGTGGACGAGGCCGACATCGGCGTCGTGGCGCTCGGCATGCCGGCACGCATCACCACCGAGAGCTTCAAGGAGAAGGTCTTCAACGGCAGGGTCACGCAGATCTCTCCGATTGGCGTCGAGAAGGACAACGTCACCACCTTCGAGGTGGAGGTGTCGATCGACAACTTCGGACAGGAGCTCAAGGCCAACATGACGGCCAACGCCGAGATCCTGCTGGAGGAGCACGCCGATACGCTCATCATCCCCGAGGCCGCCATCTTCTACGACGGCGAGCGGAACGCGTCGGTGGACGTGGCCGACGCGGCGGCGGAGAAGGGCCGCCGCCGCGTGCCCATCCGCATCGGGATCGGCAACGGCACGCGCACGGAGGTCCTCGAAGGACTCTCGGAAGGCACCAGGGTCGTCCTTCCGGGCTAGTGCGTAGAGGTACGTAGGGCTGGCCTTCAGACCCGCCCCGGCGGCGGAACTGAAGTTCCGCCCTGCAACGGCGCCCACCATGCACGAAGCATTCATCCAGGCGATCGACAACCTGCGTGCGAACAAGCTCCGCAGCTTCCTGACGATGTTCGGGATCCTGTGGGGCATCATCGCCGTCGTCGTCCTTGCGGCAACCGGCGAGGGCTTCCAGCGCGGCAACCAGACCGTGCTCGAGGAGCTTGGCAAGAACGTCGCGATCATCTGGGGCGGGCGAACGACGCTGCAGGCCGGCGGCGAGCGGGCGGGCCGGCGGGTCTTCCTGACCCTCGACGACGCGCGCGCCATCGAGCGAGAGGCGCCGCTCGTGGCCGTCGTCAGCGCCGAGATCAACCGCGGACTTCGCATCAAGAGCCGCTACAATGCCGCGTCGCTGTCGGTGCACGGCATCGAGCCCCAGTACCAGGCCATTCGAACCATCGACATCGAGCGCGGGCGCAGCTTCGCTCCGCCAGACAACGAGCAGGTGCGGCGCGTGGCCATCATCGGCGCCGACGCGTGGTCGCAGCTCTTCGGCGCCCGCGAGGGAATGGGCGAGACAATCGAGATCGGCGGCGCGCCGTACACCGTTGTCGGCAAGATCCGCAAGAAGAACCAGGACAGCAACTACAGCGGTCCGGACAATGACAAGGTCTTCGTGCCCTTCCAGGCCATGGCGCGCGACTTTCCACGGCCCGACGTGCCGCCCGGCGTCGTGTCGCAGATCATCGTGGCGCCGCATCCCGAGGTCGTGGCGGGCCTGCCGGCCGTGCTGGACGCACGCACCGGCCGCGTGCAGGACGTGGACTGGCCGCTCGAGCGCGACATCCGCCACGTGCTGGCGCGGCGCAAGGGCTTCAATCCGGACGACCGGGATGCGATCTCCGTGTGGGACACCTCCCTCGAGACGCTGATGTTCGGCCGCATGATCGGCGCCATGAAGGAGTTCTTCAGCATTGTCGGGTTCATCACGCTGGCGCTTGGCGGGCTCGGCGTCATGAACATCATGCTCGTCGCCGTGCGCGAGCGCACGCGTGAGATTGGCGTTCGCAAGGCGCTCGGCGCCACCACGGCGGCCGTGCAGCGGCAGTTCTTTCTCGAAGGCTTCTTCCTGACGATGCTGAGCGGCACGATCGGGTTTGCGGTGGCGATCGCGCTCTGCGCCGCAGTGAACACGCTGCCGATGCCTGAGCGCTTTCAGGGCATGGTCATGACCTGGCAGTCCGGTGCCATGGCCCTTGTCACGCTCGTCATCGTCGGCGTCGTCACGTCGACGTATCCGGCGCGGCGGGCAGCCCAGTTGCCGCCCGTCGAGGCGCTCCGGTTCGAGACTTAAGGTTAGGCAACCCTTGGTGGAGGCAACCCTTTGTGGGGGCAACCCGCTTGTAGAGGCAACCCTTTAGGGTTGCCTGAACAGCCTGAACAGTCATGCACATCTTCCGCGAGATAGTCCGCGAGGCGTTCATCGGCCTCAGCCGCAACCGCACAAGGGCCCTGCTCTCGATGCTCGGCATCTCATGGGGCATCGTCTCCGTGGTGATGCTGCTCTCCTACGGCAACGGCTTTCGTGACGCGCTGGCACGCGGGTTTCGAGGCGCCTTCGGCGATGCGGTCGTCATCGTGTGGCCGGGGCAGACCAGCCAGCAGGCAGGCGGCGAGCGCGCGGGCAAGCGAATCCGGCTGACCGAACAGGACGTGCTGGCCGTGCAGGAAGCGCCGCTCGTCAAGTTCGTCAGTCCCGAGTTCACGCGGGATTTCCCGGTGTCCTGGGGCGTCAAGCAGGGTTCGTATCTCGTGCGCGGCGTGGCCCCGGAGTACGCGGTCATGCGAAGTCAGTGGGTCGAGGCGGGGCGGTTTCCCGATGCCGAGGACCTGCGGCTGCAGCGCCGCGTCGCATTTCTCGGCAGCGAGGTCGCGCGCAAGATGTTCGGCAATGTGCCGCCTGTCGGTCAGCGCATCCGCATCGGCGGCATGGCGTTCGAGGTGGCAGGCGTACAGCGCGAGAAGGTCCAGCTCTCGAACTATCTCCGGCCGGACCGCGAGTCGATTTTCATCCCGTACACCACTGCCGGCCAGCTCTGGAACACCGAGTACACGACGGTCATGGTCTACCAGGCGGTCGACTCGACCAGGGAAGAGCAGGCGACCGCGCAGGTCAAGGCGCTGCTCGGCAGGCGGCTCGGTTTCAATCCAGACGATGACCGCGCGCTCCGGATGTTTGGCTCCTCGCAGACGGCTGAGATCACCGCGGGCATCACGCTTGGTCTCAAGCTGGTGCTGGGCTTCATCGGCGTGCTGACGCTGGCGATCGGAGGCGTGGGCGTCATGAACATCATGTTCGTGTCCGTCACCGAGCGCACGCGGGAGATCGGCATCCGCAAGGCGCTCGGCGCCAGGCGGCGCGCCATCCTGCTGCAGTTCCTCCTCGAGGGACTGGTGACGGCATTCGCGGGCGGGATGGCCGGCGTCGCCGTCTCCTGGCTGCTCGTCAGACTCTTCAGCCCGCAGCCCTTCCTCTCGGAGCTCCTGGACGACGCCAGCCAGTCGGCCGACATCCACATGCAGCTCTCCATCGAGCTCCTGCTCGTCTGCAGCGGCGTGCTCATGGTCGTCGGGCTGATCAGCGCGCTCGTGCCGGCGTTGCGCGCGTCGCGGATGGATCCGATTGAGGCGTTGAGATATGAGTGAGGTCCGGTGAGGCCGACAAGGTCCGGGGACGTCCGTTCCGCGCTCCGCGGATACACTGTGTCCATGCGGAGATCGACTGCACTGCTCTTCGCCCTGATCATCGCGGTGCTCGGGGCGGTTATCGTGGCTCAGCCAGGGCGTGGCCCGAGGGGCACGCGCATCGGCCCGGGCGAGGAGTGTCCGCCCGGCACCACCCAAACGCGTCCCGGCAACTGCCAGGCGCCGGAGATGCCGCCACCGAGCATCGTGGACTACCGCCCGCGATCCACGCTGGTGTCTGCCGAGCACCTCGTGCCCAGGGCGAAGTTCCCGGCCGTCGACGTCCACGGCCACCCGCCGTCACTGACCACCTCCGCCGCGATCGACGGCGTCGTCAAGGTGATGGACCAGATCAACCTGGGCGTGATGGTGGTGGCCAACAACATATCTGGCAGCCGGCTGGTCGAGACGCTCAACGCCATTGCCGCCAGCCCGCACAAGGATCGCTTTCGCGTGATGGCCGGCGTGAACTTCGGCAATGTCGGGCCCGGCTGGGCGGAGGCGGCCGTCAAACAGCTCGAGGCCGACATCAAGGCCGGCGCGGTCGGCGTGGGCGAGGTGCCCAAGAGCTTCGGCCTCAACACACGGAAGGCGGATGGCTCACGCCTGCGCGTCGACGATCCCGATCTCGATCCGCTGTGGCAGGCCTTCGCGCGCCTGGATGTACCGGCGTTCATCCACACCGCCGAGCCACAGGAGTTCTTCCAGCCGCTCGACTATCACAACGAGCGATGGCTGGAACTCGCCCTCTTCCCCAACCGGCGTAACAACCAGCCGGGGCAGGTCACCTTCGAGGAGCTGATGACGGAGCGGAACAACCTGTTCCGCAAGCATCCGAAGACGCGTTTCATCGCCGCGCACTTCGGCTGGCATGCCAACGACCTGGGCCGTCTCGCCAGGATGCTCGACGAGTTCCCGAACGTCGTCGTCGAAGCCGGCGCCATCCTCTACGATCTCGGGCGCCAGCCCCGCGCGGCGCATGAGTTCTTCGTCAAGTATCAGGACCGCATCATGTTCGGCAAGGACGCGTTCCAGCCCGACGAGTATCCCTACTACTGGCGCGTGTTCGAGACCAATGACGAGTACTTCGACTACTACCGCGACTACCACGCCTTCTGGAAGATGTACGGCATGGGTCTCCCCGACGATGTCCTCCGGAAGGTGTACTACGCGAACGCCGAGCGCGTGCTGAAAGGGCTGCCTCGCGGACGGTGACAACGGGCCCGTGCGAAGCGGCGGCGATCAGTCGAAGAATGACGCCGCTTTCTCGGCAAAACCGGGCAACACCGACGACCGTACCGTGGCCGAGCCGCGATAGATCGTGCGACAGGGGCGGGCGCGCCGCGCCAGCACGACGACCTCGACTTCGGCCTCCTCCGGGTCGACGAGCCAGCACTCGCGCACGGCGTATTCCCGATACCACGAGAGCTTGACGGTGCGATCCCGGAGGGCCGTTCGCCGGGACATGACCTCGACCACGAGGTCCGGAGCGCCCCAGACGACGTCCCTGATGATGTCCAGCCGATCGGCCGCCACGAAGAACAGGTCCGGCTGGACGATCAATCCGCCCGCCTCATCCAGGACGACATCGGTGGGCGCCACGCCGACACGACCCAGTCCGTGCTCGCGCACGTGCTCCTCCAACAGGACGAGCGTCCGCACGACGACCGCCTGGTGCCCCCAAACCGGCGCCGGCGGTTCGCGCACGACGCCAAACTCCATCTCCTGCGGCCGCACGACTTCCGGCCCACTCAGATATTCGTCGAGCCGCCGATTGATCGCCATTTCCGGATCGCCTCGACACGACGATGCCATCGTCCGGCCCGCCAGCGCAACAAGCAATAACTGCGTACTGCCAGAGTGGGTAAGAGTGCAGCTCGCGCCCGTACGCTTCACTCTGCTCGAAGGCCTTCGACCGGATCCACGCGCATGGCCCTGAGCGCGGGTGGAATGCACGCGCCGATTGCCGCACAGGCGATGAGTGCACCGGCGGCGAATGTCGAGCGCGGGTCGCCTGGCGTCACTTCGAAGAGCACCCTGGTCAGGGCCGCCTCGGACACGCGGACGAGGATCAGTCCAGCGATGAGACCCATGCCGACGAGCAGGACGCTCTGCCGTACGATGAGCGCGCCCAGTCCGAGCGGCTTCGCCCCGAGCGCGAGGCGGATAGCGAGCTCGCGCTTGCGAAGTGCCACGGACCACGAGAAGAGTCCATAGATGCCGAGCGCGGCCAGGAGCGCCGCCAGCGCGCCGAAGACGATCAGGATGGTCATGAGCAGGCGCGGCTCGGCAGCCTGGATGGCCGCGCGTTCGCCCCACGTCTGCGCGAGGCCCATCGGCACGTGTGGTGCCGCTTGACGGAGGCCCGCCTGCATGGCCGAGAGCGCCGCGGCCGGCGTGGAGGCCCTCACGGCAACGTGGACCTCCCTGAACGGAAACTGGCGCGTCGAGAAGTAGATGGCCGGCTCGATGCGCTGGCCGAGCGGCACGTTGCGCACGTCGTCAACGATGCCGACGACCTCGAAGGGCATGCCGGCGTGCGCGTCCGCGCCGGAGGCCTTGAGGTTGACGCCGAGCGGCCCGATGCCGGTGGCCCACACGCGCAGCGTCCGGCCGACGCGTGGACCATCCGACAGGTAGCGTCGCGCGAAGCTGTCGTTCACGACGACCACGCCCGCCGAGCCGGGGCCGTCGAACGGCGTGAACGCTCGGCCACCGGTGATCGTCGCGCCCATGGCTTCGAAGTAGCCCTCGCTCGCGCTGTGCATCTGGGCTCGCGGCAGGTCCTCGATGCTGGCCGGCATGGCCTGCCCGTCGATCGCAAACGGATTGCGCCACCCGATCTCCATCGGCAGGAAGTTGCTGGCGCCGGCGGACACGACGCCGGGTTGCTGGCGAATCTGCTCGAGGATGCGGGAATGGATGTCGCCGACCTCACTCCACTGCTCACGGATGGGCCGCCGTTGATCCGATGCACGGTTCATCACCTGAATGGTGGTCGTCAGCACCTGGTCCGCGTCCACTCCGGTCGGTGTGCTCATCATGTGCCCGACCGTCCGGACGAGGAGTGCGGAGCAGACGAGCAGCGCGCAGGCCAGCGCGACTTCCGCGCCGACGAGCACGGAGTACGTAGTGCGTGCGCCGCGCGAGCTCCCGCGCTCACCCGACTTGAGATCCGCGGACGCCCGCCCGCCGGGCAGGAACACCGCCGGCACCAGGCCGAAGACGATTGTCGTTGCTCCGACAATCGCTGCGGCAAGGCCGAGGGCCCGGTAGTCGAGGCCCGCCTGATCGAGGCGGGGAATCTCGATCGGCGTCGCGGCGACAATCACTGGCAGCAGGGCCGCGGCCGCGACCACTCCCAGGGTCGCTCCCGCCGCGGAGAGCACCAGGCTCTCGGCCATCAGCTGCGTGACGAGCTGGCGGGGCGAGGCGCCCATCGCCGTGCGCACGGCAATCTCGCGGTCGCGCGCCAGCGCGCGCGTCAGCAGGAGGGATGCGACGTTGAGGACGCCGATCAGCATGAGCAGGCCGACGGCGCCGAAGAGCACCATGAGAGCCGGCCGGTAGTACCCGAGCTGCTGATCGATCAGCGGGATGAGGCGCGAACCCCAGCCCGTGCCGGCGCTGTTCTGCGTGTTGGCGAACTCGGTCTCGATGCGGGTCCACAGCGCATCCACGGCGCTCTGTGCCTGGGCGATGGTCGTGCCGTCCGCCATCCGCGCGACGGCTTCCATGAAGTGCGCCTGCCGGCTGTGCTGTGTCATGTCCCAGCGCAGCCGCTGCCACACGTCCACATCGTCCGGGTAGTGAAAGCGCGGCGGCATGACGCCGACGATGGTGTAGGGCGTGTCGTTGAAGATGAGCTGCCGGCCGACGATGGACGGGTCGGCGTCGTAGCGGGAGCGCCAGAGCCGGTCGCTGATGACGGCGATGAGCTCCTGCGTGACGAAGAGCGGTCCGGCGGCGGGGAAGCCGGCGCCGACCTGTGGCCGGACGCCGAGCACGTCGAACAGGTTGCCGCTCGTTTCAATCGTCTTCACGCGCACGGGATCGAGTCCCGGGTCCGTGAGGTTGACTCCGGGCCGCCACCAGGCCGCCGCGTCCGAAAAGACAGGGAGCGCGCGCTGGTCCATGAAGTTGACCGGCGAGATGGGGTCCTGGCTGAGCGCCTGCGCCACGTTCGTGTCCCAGATCGTCACGAGACGATCCGGCTGGGCGTAGGGCAGCGGACGCAGGACCACGGCGTCGACCACGGAGAAGACCGCGGTGGCGGCGCCGGTGGTGAGGCCGAGGACGAGTATGGTCAGGAGTGCGAACCCCGGGCGGTACCTGAACTGACGAACGGCCATTCGAATGGCGCTCCACATGCCAAAGCCTCCTCGTCGTGCGGCAACCGCCGCGGTGGCTCGTTGGACGGGCAGTGCGGCTGAAAGGTTGGCTGTCTCATGCGATGTCGGTTCATCCGATTGCTTCTCGTTGGGAGCGGGCGAGCCGCACTGACCATCAGTCAGTCGTTGTCGGAGTCGAGCCCCGTCATTGCACTGCGTGGCCCCCAACTGCGTGGTGTGACCTGCACTGTCACCCACGTGCGACACGATCTTCCGGGGGCGATCTGTCGAGGGTCGTTGACATTCTCAGAACGTGATCAGAGGATCCCCGCACGGGGACTGGGAAACCACTACCACCTCCGGGCGCCCCACGTCGTCCATGCCCATCCGTCAACGATCCTCCGATCCCTCCAGGCCCGGCAAGACGGTCTCGATTCCCATTCGCATCCTGCCGGACGGGCGGTTCGAGTATTTCTATGGCGGAGCGCTTCCGGAACTGAGCCAGGGAGCGGTGGCCAAGCTGGTTGTCGAAGCCATTCATGTCCAGGACAAGCGGATGCTCGCGGTCCTGACCGCCGAGCATGTGGAGCCCATGCTTTCACGGAGCTATGGCCTGCTACTGCTGATGAGACCTCCGGAGGGACTGTCGGCCCTGCGCCGGCGTCATCTCCGGCAGGAACCCATCGGAGAAGGGGGCAGGACGGAGAGCGGCATCGCCGTTTATGCACTCGACGACCAGAATGTGAGGCTCCGCGGATCCAAGCCTGCCACGCTGGAGCCAGCACGGTGGATGATTCCGGCCTTACGAAGAACGGCGAGCTCGTTGAACGAGGCATACCGTCTGGTGTCCGAAGTGTTCGAGCCACATCGTCGGTCTCACAGCGGGAATGTGTTTCACCTGGCCTTTCAGAAGGAGAGCGGGACCTGGCGCCCGCTCGCTGACCTTCGAGAGGCGGTCCAGGCCAGGCACGAAGGCCAGTTGCATGCCTGTAGCCGTTGACTTTTCCCCGAGCCCCGGCGAACTGGTCCGCGTCCGTTCGCGGCGCTATCTCGTCGAGTCCGTCGATCCGGCGCCCCGGCCCGAAGACCAGACCCTCGTCCGCCTCTCCTGCCTCGAAGACGATGCGGAGGGTGAGGAACTCGAGGTGCTGTGGGAGAAGGAACTGGACGCCGAGCGCATCAGCGCGGCCGACTGGACTAGGCTGGCGCAGGGCAACTTCGACGACCCGCGGCAGTTCGGCGCCTACTACCACACGCTGCGGTGGAACTCCGTCACGTCCACGGACCCGCAACTGTTCCAGGCGCCCTATCGCGCGGGCATTCGCATCGACGCGTACCAACTGGAGCCGCTTCGCAAGGCCCTGCTCCTGCCGCGCGTCAACCTCTTCATCGCAGACGATGTGGGGCTGGGCAAGACGATCGAGGCCGGGCTCATTGTTCGGGAACTCCTCATGCGCCAGCGCGTCCGCCGCATCGTCGTGGCGGCGCCGCCGTCCGTGCTCCTGCAGTGGAAGGAGGAACTGGACCAGCGGTTTGGTTTGACGTTCGTCGTGTTCGATCGCGACTACGTCCGCCGCATGCGCCAGGAGCGCGGGTTCGCGGTGAACCCGTGGACCACGCACTCGCGCTTCATCGTGTCGCACCACCTGCTGCGGGACGAGGACTACGCCTCTCCGCTCAGGGACTGGCTGGACCGAGCGGGAGCGGGGAGCCTCCTGATCCTCGACGAGGCGCACAACGCGGCGCCGGCCAGCGGGGCCATCCGCGACGCGGAGATCGAGACCTTGATGTCGTCGGAGGAGATTGGGCAGGACCACTCAGGCTCCAACTTCTACGCGCAGGTCGTGACGGGTGCCGGCGCCGCAGGACCGATGCGGCACGTCAGCCGCGTCGTCAAGGTGCATCGCCTTCGCGAAGTCATCGCACAGGTCGGGTTCACGCGATTCGAGGCGGCCGTGCCGGATGTCAACGGTGAGCTCGAACTCGGGGTCGAGCGAGCGGACCTGTCGCTGGACCAGACGTGGCTGCCGGCCATCGAGAACCGCGGTGAAGGCGTGTTTATCGGCATCAGGGCCGAGTCCGTTGAAGAGTGGCTCCAGCGCGACGCTGTTCAGGCCCGGGCGGCCCAGCTGCGCCGCGGGTTTGATGCATGGGCAGCCTCGCACTCCGCCGGCGCCAACGCCACGTTCGTAGGCGTGCCGTACGTGATGCTCCACACGCTGGCGCACCTGCTCATCACGGCGGTCTCGCTGGATTGCGGGTACGCAGCCAGTTCCATCCGGGAGCGCGTGTACGCGGTGCCAGCCGGTTTCGGCATCCTGTTGTACACCTCGAGCCCGGATGCACAAGGCACCCTGGGCGGGCTCGTGGAGACGGCGGATCGTATGCCGGCCTATCTCGAGAGGGCGCTCGCGCTGGGCGAGCTCTGCTCGAACGACCCGGTGTGCGCGCAGCACCGGCCGGACAGTCCCGAGGAGGACCGGTTTCTCCTGGGCGCGGCCTGTCACGGATGCCTGCTGCTGCCGGAAAGCTCCTGCGAGCGCCGGAACGACTACCTGGACCGCGCGCTGATTGTGCCGACCGTCGACGGCGACGGCGCCGCGTTCTTCGAGGGCGACTGAGTCGTGGCACCCTTGTTCGCGGGGGCTTCGTCCGATGTCCTGCGTTCGCTGGAGGACGCGTTCCGCGCCGGCCGCCTCGGCGCGTCCGTGTCCCGGATGGCGATGAACCGCGTCTGTGCGTGTCCAGAGTCGGTCGCGGACGATGTGATGCGGCTGCTCGGCGAGGGGCTGTCGCCCGGTCACATGACGCTGTTGCTGGGCGCGCACGCGGATGCCATGGAGGCGCGGATGTCCGGGGCGCTGCCGCTCGAGCTCGTCTGGACCGGCCCCGAAGGCGCGAATGCGCGGAGCCGTGACACCAGCGTGGTGGTCCGGGAGTTGTTCGAGAAGGCGCAGACGAGCATCCTCGTCAGCACGTTCGTGATCCGGCAGGGGCAACGGGTTCTCGAGCCGCTGGCCCGGCGGATGGATCTGGTGCCCGCGCTCCGGGTGCAGATGTTCCTCCACACGGGCCGCGACTGGCGGGACACCCGTCACGATTCGGAACTGCTGCGTGAATGTGCCGGCGAGCTTCGCAAGGCGTGGCCCGGGACGCGGTATCCCGATGTCTACTACGATCCACGTGGGCTCGCGGTGAACAGCGACGAGCGTGCCACGTGGCATCCCAAATGCGTGCTGGTGGACGAAGAGGTGGCGTTCGTCACGTCGGCAAACTTCACCGAGTGGGCACAGACGCGGAACGTGGAAGCCGGCGTGGTCATCCGCGATCGACACTTCACCGAGCAGCTTCGCGCGCAGTTCGAGGGGCTCGTGCAGGGAAAGCAGGTGGCTCGCCTCCCGGGCTTTTGACCGACGCGAGGAGGTCGTCGTCAGACGCAACGTTCACATGCGCAGGACTCCTGCAACGACGAGTGCGATGCCGAGCGGAACACGGAGGAGGTCGCCTCGCGGCGCCACCTGCTCCACAAACGCCACCCCCGCGAGCGCCGCCATCCACCACAGGCTCATCACGCCCACCGCCAGCGCCGTGAGCATCAGCGCCCAGCAGCACCCCACGCAGAACAGCCCGTGGAGCAGCCCCATCCGGAAGCCTGCCGCCGGGCCGCTCCGCCAGCGCGACAGGAAGAAGCTGAACGGGTTGCGACAGTGCGTCAGGCACGCACGCTTGAGCGGCGCAAACTGGTAGAGCCCCGCCGCCACCAGGATCGCGGCGCCGGCCGCAGGACCAAGGCCGTGGCCCGGATCGAAGACGCCCGTGCGCTGCAGCGCCAGGTGCAGCAGCGCGGCGCCCAGGGAGTAGACGAGCCACGCCGCAAGATACCCGGCGCCGAATACCGCTGTCCCGATTGCCCGAGGGCCCCGCGCTCGCCGGCCCGCGCCGAGTGCCCCGCTCGCGCCGAACAGTCCGCCCGTGCCCGCACCGCCCGCGCCACCCGGATCAACCGCGTCGAACCGATGGAACGCCCGCACCCACGGCCACACCGTCGGCGCCATCATCGCCGCCATCATCACGAACCACATCGCGGCCAGCGGCACGAAGCCGGGGCCGGCCGCGCCGGGGACGTGCGCAAGGTGCGCGTGGGGCATCATCGCACTGGACGTCAGGCCGCAGGCGCCTTGACGGCCCAGTCGAACATCGAGAAGAGCCCGTGCGATCCGGTGTTGTGGATGACGATGACGCCATCGTCGTACTCGGTGTCGCCGAGCGCGACCACCTGCTGCGGCGCGTGGATCTGGTTGAAGATGTTCTCGAACAGCACCGGCTTGGTCTTGTCCCGGCCGCGGATCTGGGTGACGAAGCCTTTGAGGCGGTCGGCGATGGAGATGCGCTTGGTGGTGCCGTCGTCGACCATCTCGATCGGACGGAACTCTGTCGGCTGCCTCGTGCCGACAAAGCTGGCCAGCTTCTCCCAGGGGCCGCCCGCCTGTCCCATGAGCAGTGTTTCGAGCGCCTCGCGCTGCGTCGGAGACGCGGACTCGTCGATGATGATGGTCTGCACCCATCCGCCGTCGATCATGCGCTGCGGCGTGTCGAACGCGACGAGCGCGCGGGTGCCGGCGAGCGGGACGTCGCCGAACACGCCCTCGTCGAATCGAAGCGCCCAGTAGCCCTTGCACCGATCGTGCGTGCAGTTCTGGGAGAAGTGCATGTGTCCGGGACAGACGAGCGTGCAGGCGCAGTTCTCGAAGATGAGGCCGCGGGCCCACCAGGTGATGTCGGTTGCCATGGCTGCTTGAAGTATTACAGATGTGGTTTCGGACCCGGCGTAATCTGTCTGTCGACCCGTGCCCTCCACCGCCACCACCGTGTTCGCGCTGTTCGAGGCGACGGCCGGACGATTCGCCGACCGTGTCGCCATCGAGGTTCAGGGTGCTGGCGGCCTGGACCGGTTCACCTACGGGGATCTCCACGCGCTGGCGCTCGATCGCGCCGCGCGGCTCCGCGCGGCGGGGACCCGGTCCGGCGATCGCTGCGCCATCCTCGCGCACAACGACGCGCACTGGTGCGCGGCCTATCTCGGCATCCTGGCCTGCGGCGCCGTTGTGGTGCCGCTCGACACCAACTACTCGGCTGCGCAGGCCGCGACGGTTCTGCGAGACTCGGGAGCGCGAGTGCTGTTCGCCGACAAGCGGCTGGACCGGCTCGCACACGAAGCCGCCGCGAACGTCGATGGCATCGTCGTTCTCGACACCCACACCGCGGGCACCCTGAGCATCCCGAGTACCCCGGGCACCCTGAGTACCCCGGGCACCCTGAGCACCTTGGGCACCCCGAGCACCCCGGGCGCCTCGGGCACCTCGGGCACCCTGAGCACCCCGAGCACCCTGAGCACCTCGGGCACCCTGAGCACCCCGAGCACCCTGGGCACCCCGAGCACCCCGGGCACCCCGAGCACCCTGGGCACCCCGAGCACCCCGGGCACCCCGAGCACCCTGAGCACCCCGGGCACCCTGGGCAC
>CAZJBN010000019.1:0-44445 GCA_964543955.1 uncultured Bifidobacteriaceae bacterium | reverse complement strand
CCCGCCCGCCGCGCCATGCGAGTCGATCCGGTCGTGGCCTTGAGACACGAATAGCGCAGCCTGAGCACTCTGAGCACCAGGACGAGGCGGGTCTGAAGACCCGCCCTACGAGCACCTGAGCACCCTGAGCACCCGAGCACCCTGAGCACCCGAGCACCCTGGGCACCTGGGCACCTGTGCACCTGTGCACCTGTGCCCTGGGCACCTGTGCCCTGGGCACCTGTGCCCTGGTTCATGATCACGCCTCGATACGAGCGGCGATGTCGGTCATGCCGCGCCGGCGCGCCCAGTCTGCGGCCGTTCGGCCCTCCTTGTCCGTCGCAGCGGGATCGGCGCCAGCCGTCAGCAGCATCTCGACCAGGTGCATCGCCTTCTCTTCGTCGTCCGGCAGCCACCACAGCGGCGTCTGGCCATTGCTGCTGACGACTCGTGCGCGATCGGGCTCCTCGGCCAGGATCTCGCGCACGCGATCGACGAAACCGCTGAAGCACAGCGTCCAGATGTCTCGACTGCGCGGGGCGAGAAGCCGCACCATCTCGGTGCGGTCGCCGTGCGCCGCCCAGCCGATCGGCGTGCCGTTGTAGGTCGACTCCCGCGGATCGATCTCCGCTCCGCGTTCGACGAGGAACGCCGCGGCGCCAAGCGCGCCGTGGGCTGCCGCTTCGTGCAGCGCGCGCCTGCCCGTGCTGTCCTGGATCTCGAGCGGAACACCGAGGTCGAGGAGGAGCGCCATGGCGTCGGGCCGGTCACGCTTCGCGGTCTCGAACAGCGCCGCGTGCGACCGAAGGTGTTCGGGGTGTGCCTGCACCTGCCGTTGCGCGTCCGCGCGATCGAGCCGCAGGCACGCCTGCAGGTAACGCTCAGGCTCGTCGAGAACCGGCGTGGATAACGAAGCGCCGTGTCGAGCCAGCAGATCCGCCATCTCCGGGAGACCCTCGATGACTGCCAGCTCGTACAGGCTGACCTTGGGAAACCGTGGGTCGCGTGCCGGCGTCGCATTGGGGTTGGCGCCGCGCGCCAACACCCACTCCGCGAGTGCCATGTCGTGCTTCCTGATCGCCGTCTCGAGCAGGAACCTCGCGCCCGATCCGTAGACACCCATGTCGAACATGCTCAAGTCGGGGTCGGTCCAGGCGGCCCCCCGCGCTGTATCCACTGTGCGTCGATGGACGAGGTCCAGCCACCAGAGCATGTCACCGCTGAAGTGCGTGTTGTAGAGCACCTGGATGTCGAACGGATCCGCCCCGCGTTCGAGCAGGAGATCGAAGAGCGCCGCGGCATACGGCTGCCGCGGCGAGTCCTGCTCCCCTTCGCCGGCCGCACCGACGAGCACGGTGTAGCGCGCGTCGCCGGCCATGTAGAAGTCGTTCGGATCGGCGCCGCAATCGAACAGGAGACGTGCGATGGCCACGGCGTTCACGTGCGTCGGCGCGTGCGTGAGGCGCGTGCAGGCCAGATAGAGGATCGGCGTCCAGTCTCTCGCGCCGCCACGCTCGCGTGCCGCCTCCGGGCGCGCATTCAGGATGCGCGCGACCTCCTCGCGTTCGCCGCACACGATCGCGGTGTAGAGGTTGTCACGGGCGATCGACGGATCCCGCGCGAGAAGGCGCTGGGCCGCGCGGTTGTGCATCCGGTGGGCGCTCTTGCCGTGCACCTGATGATCCCAGCAGGCCGACTGGAGAAACAGGGCGACTCGCTCGGCCTGCTGCGGGTCGTGTGGCGTATTGGCGCCACGCGCCTGCAGCGCACGGACGGCGTTCTGTTTGCCCTGCGTAGCCGCCCATTCGAGCGGCGTGCAGTCCGGCGCCGGCCACCACTGCCCTTCTCTCGATTCGCACACCGCGTACGCCTTGAATGGTCGACCGATCGCGCCCGGATCCCGGTCCAGAATGTCGTCGATGCGATCGGCACGATCGAAGCTGACGGCATCGAAGATGTCGATGTCCGCCTCCAGCACGAGATTGGCCGTTCGCGTGTGCCCCGCGTAGGCCGCCCATCCGGCCGGTGTGCCGCAGTACTTGAGGTCCCGCGCACGCGGGTTGGCGCCGTGCTCGAGGAGCACGGCAACCGCCTCGTCGTTGCCATGGTACGCGGCCGCATGCAGGGGTGTGTATCCGGACGTCCCGTCGACGGCCGTGTCCTCCGCGTCCTCGACGTTCACGACGGACAAGCCCGCACGGTACCGCGTGGTCGTTCGAAGCAGCGCATCGATCACACGACCCGGTGCGCGCGCGCTCGCCTGGACGAGCAGCTGCGCCCATCGGCTTCGGCTCGTCATCGACAACGCGTCTGGATGCTCGCGGATCAGCCGCTCGACATCGTCCGCCCGCTCGAGCATGATGGCTGCCGGCAGCGTGAGAGCGGCACCGGCCTCGAGGAGCAGCCGCACCATCTCGTCGTCGCCATTCACCGCCGCCTGGTCGAGCGGCGTCAACCGGGCCGCGTCCTCGACGTTCAGGTCCGCACCGAGATCGATCAATGCGGCCAGCGCCGGGATCTGCCGCTTGATCACGGCGAGGTGGAGCGGCGTGCGGCGTCTGTTCGTCCGATCCATCCGCTGCCCGAGGTCCGCGCCATCCGCCGCCAGCTCCCGAACCGCCTCGGTCTCCCCCATTGCCACGGCAGACAACAGCGTGTGCCTGGCCCCGTGCGCGAGCAGGTAGCGCGCCACGTCCACGTGCATCGCGTCGTCGAAGCACACGGCCCAGCCCAGCACGTCCAGCTCGTGGGTCGTGCCGGCGCCGATCGGGTCCGCGCCGTGCTCCACCAGCAGCGTGACGATGGCGAGGTCGCCGCGCTCGGCCGCGAAGTGCAGCGGATAGGCGTTGTCCCCTTCGTCGCGGATGTTCGGGTCGGCGCCTCGTTCGAGCAGCGTCCGCACGACGGCTTCGTGCCAGCTGCCGAAGTGCAGGGCCGTCCGACGGCCGGTGTTGTTCTCGAGTTCGCCGCGTTGGTTGACGAGATCGGGATGGTCGTCCAGGGTCGCGCCAACGGCGGCGGCATCCCCCGTGCGGGCTGCGGTGAGGAGCGCCGTTAGCCGTGTCTCGACGGCGGGGCTGCTGGCGGCGGCACGTGTAAGGGCGATCCAGCTCTCGAAGCCGCGCTCGCGCGCGAGGGCGTGCTGCACGGCGCGCAACGTGACAGGGTCCGGCGCGTCCGGCCACGCCCGCGCGAGACGCGCCTGGGCTTCGGCCTCGCCCCGGCGCAGGGCTCTCAGCCAGCGCCTGGCAGCGGTCCGCAGATTGTCGATGGTGGTCACGAGACGCCTCCTTCCGTTCGGTGCCTGACGTCCGCTTACGACAGGCCGGAAGAAGGTTCGAACGTCGAGGTCGAACCGGTTGGGTGGGAGGTGACTCCCTTGCCGCGGACAGGAGGCGCCCCAGCGCGCGCTGAGGTCTTGTACGATCGCGTCTTGCACGTTGTCAATCGCCCCCGCTGGCGCCCCCGCTGGCGCGGCATCGACGTGCACGAACCCGGAATTCGATTGCCGGATCCGGATCCCACCTCGAGACGGTCACCGCCGCACCCTGGCACCTGCGCACCCGAGCACCTGTGCACTCGGGCACCTCGGCACCCGTGATCGGAGTGTTATCCTCAAGAGATGGTCCCCCTGCGCCGGGTCATTCCGGGCATCCTGGCCGAACTCATCCGGCCGGCGCCGCTCTGCCAGGAAAAGGTGGCGTTCGCGTGGCGGATGGCGGTCGGACCTGGCGTCGCTCGCGTGTCGTCGACGCACCTCGACGATCGCGGTGTGATCGTCGTCACGGTGCCGGACGCGCAGTGGCGGCGCGAGGTGGAGCGTTCGCTCGCACTCATACGCACAAGGCTCGATGCGCTCCTCGGGCCGGATTCATACAAGAACGTGGAGATCATCCGTCATGGCTGAAGCCGTCATCGTCAGCGCCGTTCGCATTCCGACCGGCAAGTTTCTCGGCACGCTCAAGGACTTCACCGCCCCCCAGCTCGGCGCAATGGTCGTGAAGGAGGCCGTTTCGCGTGCAGGCATCGATCCCGCCATCGTCGACGAGTGCATCATGGGCAACGTCGTGTCGGGCGCGGAGGGACAGGCGCCGGCGCGACAGGCCGCGCTCAACGGCGGCCTGCCCGACCATGTTGGTGCGCTGACCATCAACAAGGTGTGCGGCTCCGGCCTCAAGGCCGTGATGCTGGCGCAGCAGGGCATCCTCACCGGCGACATCGAGATCGCCGTCGCCGGCGGCATGGAGTCGATGAGCAACGCACCCTATGCCCTGCCCCGCGTGCGCGAAGGCCTGCGCATGGGCAACAGCACGGTGCTCGACACGATGATTCACGACGGACTCTGGTGCCCGTTCGAGAACTGGCACATGGGCAACGCTGGCGAGACCGTGGCCGACATGTACAAGGTGTCGCGCGACGAGCAGGATCAGTACTCGGCCGACAGTCACCGGAAGGCGGCGGCCGCGCAGGCCGCCGGCAAGTTCGCCGCCGAGCTCCTGCCGGTGTCCATTCCGCAGAAGAAGGGCAATCCGGTCGTCTTCGACAAGGACGAGTCCGTGCGTCCCGACACGACGCCCGAGGCGCTGCGAGCGCTGAAGCCGGCGTTCAAGAAGGACGGCTCGGTGACGGCGGGCAACGCTCCGCCCGTCAACGACGGCGCATCGGCGCTCGTCGTCATGAGCGCCGAGCGGGCAAAGGCGCTCGGCGTCACGCCGCTGGCCCGCATCGTCGCGCAGGCGACAAGCGGCCTCGCGCCGAAGATGCTGCTGATGACGCCCGTCGACGCGACCCGCAAGGTCCTGAAGAAGGCCGGCTGGAACCTTGGCGAGGTCGATCTCATCGAGCTCAACGAAGCGTTTGCCGTGCAGGCCGTCGCGGTGATGAAGGAACTCGGCGTCGATCCGCAGCGCGTGAACGTGAACGGTGGCGCCGTGGCGCTCGGACATCCGATCGGCGCATCCGGCGCACGCATCCTGACGACGCTCCTCTATGCGCTGAAGGATCGCGGCGCCAGGCGAGGCGTGGCCACGCTCTGCCTGGGCGGCGGCAACGGCGTGGCGCTGGCGGTGGAACGGGTTTGAGGCGCGCCCTTCGGGCGCGCAGGCCTCATTACATTCGGTAGGCCTCGCCGCTCACGCGGCTCGGGAGGCCTTCGGGCCGTGGGAAAGGAGTTCTTGGTCCCACCGAGCGGCGGAGCCGCGAGGCCCCTACCGACCGAAGGGAGGCCTGCCGTGGCTCCGCCATCGATGCCACATCGCGAGCGCGGCAAGCGGCCCAAGGAGCACAATCTCCCTGGCCACGGCTCCGAGGTTGTGCGACCAGAAGTTCGGCAGGTACGTCCGCCGCGAGATCGCTTCGAAGATGAACGCGTCGGCAAAGTAGTACGACGAGGTGAGCGGCCAGAGGGCCATGACGCCGAGCGGCGGCGTCGTGTCCGAGCCCAGCCAGTCGAAGAGGACGTGCGAGGCCCAGGCGAGTGACACCGCGGCGGCCAGCCGCGGGTTGCCCCCGCGGGTCCACGCCAGGACCATCAACCCGGCCAGCACGGCCGCACCGAGGCTGTGGGTCTCCATGTTGTGTCGGCCCCAGAGAAAATCCAGGTCCGGCGCGACGGCGGCGCCGACGACCAGGAGGAGGGCGGCCTTCGGCCGGTCTGCCCGGACATCGAGCGCCCTGGCCACGATGAATCCCCCGAGAGCGTGTCCGACCGGGCTGGGCATTCCCACGACGGTACGCAGAAGCCGAACACTGCGTCAAACGTGAGGGGATCGGAAAGTGCGTGGTGGCGGCATCTGGGGCGAAAGTCGGTCGTCGCCGCAACCCATTGATATGGAACCTCTAGGAGGAACGGCCTGCACGCATTTTCGCTTGACTTTCGCTTGGCCCGTTTCTAGGATCACTCCTGGCCGGAAAGGAACCCAATTTCAATGCCCATCGACGAACGACAGGAAAAGATCAAGGCCCTCGACGTGGCCGTCGGCCAGATTGAAAAGCAGTTCGGCAAAGGTTCGATCATGCGCCTCGGGCAGCGGAACACGATTTCGCCCGTCGAAGCCATCTCGACCGGCGCCATCAGCATCGACTACGCACTCGGCATCGGCGGCGTGCCGCGCGGCCGTGTCGTGGAGATCTTCGGGCCGGAGTCTTCCGGCAAGACCACGCTCGCGCTGCAGGTGATTGCCGAGGCGCAGAAGACCGGCGGGCTCGCGGCGTTCGTGGACGCCGAGCACGCGCTCGACGCGGAGTATGCCCGCAAGCTCGGCGTGGACATCGACAACCTGCTTGTCTCCCAACCGGACAACGGCGAGCAGGCGCTCGAGATCGTCGAGGTGCTCATCCGGTCCGGCAGCGTGGACGTGGTCGTCGTCGACTCGGTGGCCGCGCTCGTACCGCGCGCCGAGATCGAGGGCGAGATGGGCGAGGCGCAGATGGGACTGCAGGCGCGCCTCATGTCGCAGGCGCTGCGCAAACTCACCGGCGCCATCTCCAAGTCCAAGACGGTCCTCGTCTTCATCAACCAGTTGCGCGAGAAGATCGGCGTCATGTTCGGCAACCCCGAGACAACGACCGGCGGCCGCGCGCTCAAGTTCTATTCGTCGGTGCGTATCGACATCCGCCGGATTGGCGCAATCAAGGATGGCGACAACGTCATCGGAGGGCGGACGCGCGTCAAGATCGTCAAGAACAAGATGGCGCCGCCCTTCCGCGAAGCCGAGTTCGACATTGTCTACGGCGAGGGCATCTCGCGCGAAGGGGACCTGTTGGACCTCGCGGTCGAGAAGAAGATCGTGGAGAAGAGCGGAGCGTGGTTTGCGTACGGCGGCGAGCGCCTCGGTCAGGGCCGAGAGAACGTCAAGGCGTTCCTCAAGCAGAACCCGGACCTGCGCAACGCCATCGAGGAGAAGCTGCGGCGCGAGCTCGGCATGGTGCGCGAGACCGAAGCCGTGACAGTTTAGGGGCGACTCAAGGGTACGGCGACCCTTCAGGGTCGCCCACCGTGCTCGTGGATCTCCACCTCTTCGCCGCACTCAACGGCGGCCACGCGCCGTGGCTGGACGATGTGATGCTGCTGGCCACCGAAATCGGCCGGGCTGGTTTCGTCTGGCTGGTCATCGCGCTCATCGCCGCGGTCTTCCCACGGCATCGGATGGCGGCATGGCGTGTCGGACTGGCCGTCGGTTTCGCCTACCTCGTCGTGGACGGCGTCATCAAGCCGGTGATCGATCGTGCGCGGCCGTTCGAGGTGGTGGACATCGTGCGTGTGATCACGACCAGGCCGCTCACCTCGTCGTTTCCGTCTGGACACGCGGCGGCAGCCGTTGCCGGCGCGCTGGCGACCGGGCGCCTCTTCCCCGCCGCGCGGCCGATCCTCTGGACCATGGCGGTGCTCGTTGCGGTCTCGCGCGTGTATGTCGGCGTGCACTGGCCGTCGGACGTCCTCGCCGGCGCGCTCATCGGCTTTCTCTGCGGATGGTTCGTACTGGGCGGGCGGCGCGTGGCGCCAGTGCGGCAGGTCCCGCGCGCGGTGCGCGCTGTCGTCCCGTGAAACCGTGTACTGAGGAGTCCTTCGGCCGGCTGGACGGATCCCGCATGCTATAATTCGAGGTCTCTCCGGCCGGCCAGGTAGCTCAGTTGGTAGAGCACGTGACTGAAAATCACGGTGTCGGCAGTTCGATTCTGTCCCTGGCCACCACTAAACCCAATCAACCGACGCATCACAGTGGACCTCGCGGTGCCGGGCCACCGCTTCGGGGTCGGACCGGGGTCATCCCGCCGTGCGTGTGTCACCCCGGAGACGTTTCGGGGACATCTTTTGACTGGCTTGCGGAGCCAGCCTGATATAGCGTCGCCCACGACAGCAGGGCGGGACTGACCTCGACCTTCCCCGAAGGAGCGCACCATGACAGCCAGCGGCGGACGCGGCGGCGCGGGGGTCTCGGTTCACACACGACGCGTCTGCGCTGCGGTCCTCGCAGGGCTCCTGGGCGTCGGGACGGCTGGCGCCGAAGTCACCCGCGTCGAGATCCTCACCCGGACCGACGTGCTGGACGGCGCGACGTTCGGCGGCGCCGGTGCGTACGAGAAGCTGCAGGGACGGATCTACTTCGCCGTCGACCCGTCGCTCCCCCGTAACAGGATCATCGCCGATCTGGACAAGGCGCCCCGCAACGCA
The DNA here is from genome assembly GCA_964543955.1 of uncultured Bifidobacteriaceae bacterium. GTDB lineage: Bacteria > Acidobacteriota > Vicinamibacteria > Vicinamibacterales > UBA2999 > VFZN01. The sequence goes on along the minus strand of CAZJBN010000019.1, from coordinate 36,293 downwards.
CGGGGGCTGGTCGAGTTCTCGTCGGATATCCAGATCATCAGGCCCAAGGACCCAGCCCGCGGCAACGGCGTCCTGCTCTTCGATGTCGTCAATCGCGGCGCCACACGCCTGTTGAGCGTGTTCAGCCGCGGCACGGCGTCGAACGATGCGACAACGGCGGAGCACTTCGGAGATGCGCTGCTGCTGCGCGAAGGCTACACACTGGTGGCCGTGGGATGGCAGTTCGATGTGCCAGCCGAGCGTGGACGCATCGGACTGCGCGCCCCGGTCGCCACCGAGAACGGCCGGCCCATCAGGGGATGGGTGCGAATGTGGGTGATCCCGGACAAGCCCGCGCCGTCGCTGGCCTATGCGACGGCCAGCTACAATACGACCGCCTACCCCCCCATCGATCTTCAGAGCGCCGAGGCGCGGCTGACCGTTCGCGAGGGGATCGTCGCGCCCCTGCGGCTGATCCCACGCGAGCAATGGATGTTCGCACGAGACGAGGACGGCACGCCGGTTGCGGATCCCAACTCCCTGTGGCTCGACGGTGGGTTCCAGCCTGGACTCACCTACGAAGTGGCGTACGAGACGCAGAACCCGCCCGTCGCAGGCCTGGGACTCGCCGCGCTGCGCGACACCGCCTCGGCACTCAAGTACAGCACCGACAGCGTCGCGCCCGGGCGCTATGCCTACATGTACGGCGCGTCGCAGACCGGCCGGCTCATCCGCCACGTGGTCTACGAAGGCTTCACGATCGACGAGCAGGAACGAAAGGCATTCGATGCCGCATTCGTCCACACAGGCGGCCCGGGCCGTGGCAGCTTCAACGAGCGCTTCGCGCAGCCGAACGAGCTCGGCTCGTTCACCCAGACCAGATTCCCCATCCTCTATCAGATGGTCACGGACCCGGTGACCGGCCTGCGGGACGGACTCGGCGCCCGTATTCCCGCGGGTCTGGAGCCGAAGCTGTTCCTCGTGGACACCTCGTCGGAGTACTGGGATCGCGGCCGCGTGGCCGCCCTCCGACACGTTTCGCTGGACGGCGGCGATGATGTCACCGACGCGCCCAACGTCCGGGTTTTCCAGATCGCCGGAACGCAACATGGCAGCGGCCAGTTCCCGCCGAGTTCTGGGAACGGCCAGTTGAGGGGAAACAGCAACGACTATCGATGGGCGCAACGCGGATTGCTCATCGCGCTCGACGCGTGGGTCCGTCGGGGAACGGAGCCGCCGCCCAGCCTGCATCCGAGGCTGTCGGATGGCACGCTCGTCCCGCAGCGCGACTTCACCTTCCCGGCGATTCCCGGCGTGCAGGTCCCGACATCCGTGCCGGGCAGCTCTCGTCCGGAAGTGCCAGCGCCCTACTCCGTCCTGCCGTTCCTCGTCCCCGCCGTGGACGACGATGGCAACGAGACCGGTGGGATCCGGCTCCCCGAACAGGCCGTGCCCCTGATGACACTGACGGGGTGGCAGTTTCGCAACGCGCGCGTCGGCGCGCCGCGGGTCCTGCTGGCGATGCAGGGCGCACACATTCCGTTTCCTGCCACCCGTGCCGATCGCGAACGGAGCAACGATCCTCGCCGCTCCGTCGAGGAGCGCTACTCGAGCCGTGCCGACTACGTCTCGAAGATTCGCGACGTGGCCACGGCGCTCGCGCGGCAGCGCTACGTGCTCGACGAAGACATCATACGGATCGTCGAACGTGCAGGACAGCAGTGGGACTGGCTCATCTCCGGCGAGGGACGAAACGCGCAATGACCCGGCGATGGGCCGGCGGAGCGTTCATTTCGAGGGGACCATCTTCAGCAGCCTTGCCGACGCGCTGTCGGTCAGCATATACAACGCGCCGTCCGGTCCCTGGCTCACGTCGCGGATGCGCTCCTTCAGATCGCCGATGAGCCGCTCCTCGCCCGTCACCCGATCACCCTCGATCGTCAGCCGCACCAGATCGCGGGTCTCGTGGCCACCGATGAACAGGCTGCCCTTCCACGCCGGGAAAAGATCGGCCGTGTAGAAGGCCATCCCGCTCGGGCCGATGACGGGATCCCAGTAGTACCGCGGCTGCTCCATCCCGTCCTTCGCCTGGATGCCGCCGGTGATCGGTCCGCCGCGATACTCGATGCCGTAGGCAATCGTCGGCCACCCGTAGTCCCTGCCCTTGCGCGCGATGTTGATCTCATCTCCACCGCGCGTGCCATGCTCCACTTCCCACAACTCGCCCGTCGTGGGATGGAGTGCCGCGGCCTGGATGTTGCGATGCCCGATCGACCAGATTTCCGTCCTGACGCCCTCCTGGCCGACGAACGGGTTGTCCCTCGGGATGGAACCGTCGGCGCCGATGCGGACGATCTTCCCAATCAGACTGTCCATGTTCTGCGCCTGCATGCGGCCCTCGGTGATGGACCGATCGCCCTGGGCGATGAAGAGCGTCGCATCGCCGCTGAAGACCAGCCGGCATCCGAAGTGCAGCCTCGAGTTGAGCGATGGCGCCTGATGGTAGACGACCTGCACGTCCTCGAGGCGAGGCGCCGTGCCATCGGTGAACCGGCCGCGGGCGACCGCCGTGTTGTTGACGCCGCCTTCACGGGGCTCGGAGTAGCACCAGTAGATCGACTGGTTGCTCGCAAAGTCCGGGTGGAGCACAACGTCCAGCAGTCCTCCCTGTCCCCGCGCATCCACCTGGGGGAGCCCCGTCACCGGGGGCGACAACGTGCCGTCCGCCGCCACGACGCGGAGGCGTCCCGGCCGCTCGGTGACCAGCATGCGCCCACCTGGCAGGAACGCCACGCTCCACGGGTTGACCAGCCCTTCCGCAACCGTCACCACGTCGAAGGCGACACCCAGTTTCTGCTCCGGCGCGCGAGTCTGGCCCGCGAACGCCGGCCTCTGCCCCTGTCCGTTTGGCGGCCTCGGATCCACGCCGCCGGCCTGCGCCGCGAACGGGAAATCGGTGCCGAGCACGACCACGGCTCCAATGGCAACGGCAAGGACACCCAGCACGGCAACCGTCAGCGACTTCGTCAGCACCATGCCTCGATCCTACACAACTTCGCGAAGAGGCTCCCGGGCGCTGGCGAGCGCATGGTTCACGTCCTCACCCCAAGGTAGACTCCTCACATGCAGAAGGCACCGCCTGTCTACGACCCCGAACTCGTCACGCGGCCGGAGCGGGATGCCGGCTACACGCACTTCGACGACGCGGCGTCTCACCAATTCGTGGCAACCGGGCAGGACCCCATACCGAGAGTCAACGTGTGGTGGCTCGCCGAGGCGTCGCTCGCCACCTACTGGGAACCCGAAGGCGCGATGGCGATCTTCGCCAAGGCCGGGCTCGATTGCGAGTTCGTGACGGGCAAGTCCACGAATGCCTGCATCGCGATCGCTCCCGACTGGCTCGTTGTGGCGTTCAGGGGAACCGAGCCGGATCGCTGGGAGGACATCGTCACTGACGCCGGCCTGGCGCTCGTGCCGTGGTCGACCGGGCTCGTCCACTGCGGCTTCTCGGAGGCGATCAAGGACGTCTGGCCCGCCTTGACCGGCGCGCTGGCCCGCCTGTCCCCGGGGCGTGAGGTCTGGTTCACCGGCCACAGCCTGGGAGCGGCTCTGGCAACGCTCGCCGCCGACAAGTACCCGAACACACGCGGGGCCGTGACGTTCGGGTCGCCGCGTGTCGGCGACGGCGCCTTCGCGGCGGCACTGACCGCGCGCATGGCGGGGCGGATGCACCGCTACGTCAACAGCCACGATGTCGTCACACACGTGCCGCCGCCGCTCTTCGGCTACAAGCATCTCGACCTGGCGCGCTATATCGCACCCGACGGCACCGTCTCCGGCGATCGGCCGGCGCTCGCCCATTTCTTCACCACGCTCGTCGGCCACCCGCGCGAGCTTCCCAGGATGATGAAGGAGACCGAGCCCGGTAGCGCCGTGACGTTCAAGCCCCAGTTCGTTCTCGATCACATGCCGAAGGCCTATGCCGTCTGGTGCTGGAACGACTACGACGCGCACGGCGCCTCGGCCGCCACGCCGCGGATCTAAGCGCTGGGGGCCTTGATGATGTTGCCCCTGGCGATGTCCTGCAGCGCGTCCACGAGCGCGTCAATCTGCGACTCGGTGTTGTAGATATGCGTGGCAATCCGCACGGCATTCAAGTCGTACGCCATCGTCCGCGTCCAGATGCGGTGCCGCTTCTTGAGCGTCTCGACGATGTCTGCGTTCTCGAGGCCTGGCAGGGTGAAGGCGAGGAGCCCGTTGCAGAGCTGCGGGTTGGCCGACGTATGGAACGTGATGCCGGGAAGAGTCGATAGCTGCTTGCGTGAGTACGTGCCGAGGGCGCGGATGCGCGCTTCCACGCGGTCGCGGCCGATCGCGTTCTGGAAGTCGATGGCCGATCCCTGCGCGACCACAAGCGGGTGCGCGCGCTGGCTCTGCCGGTCGAACCGGGCCGCGCCGAGCTTGGCATCGTCCCAGCCCGACGCCACCATGATGGGCCACAGCCGATCCTGCGACGCGCGGCGCAGGTAGAGGATACCGGCCCCGGTGGGCGCGCAGAGCCACTTGTGCGAGCTCGACGCATAGTAGTCCACGCCCAGATCGTGCATGTCGAGCTCGACCATGCCCACGGGATGCGCACCGTCCACCGCAGTGATGATGTTCTTCGACCGCGCCAGCGCCGCCAGCTCCTTGAGCGGGACCATCGACCCGGTCTGGTACATCGCGTGGCTGACCATCATCACGCGTGTCCGGGGAGTGATGGCATCGTTGAAGGCATTGAGGATGACGTTCGGATCCTCGGCGGGCGCCGGCCACTTGACGACCTTGACAACCACGCCGTTGCGTTTTGCCTTCAGGTTGCACGGGTTCATGCCGCCGCCATGCTCGTGGAACGTCGTCAGGATCTCGTCGCCCGACTGCAGGTCGAGGCCGCCGAGCATGAAGTTCATGCCCTCGGTGGTGTTCCTGATGAGGCCGATCTCGTCGAAGTCCGCGCCGATGAACGCCGCGGCCTTGCGCCGCACGCCGTCGGCAGCATCCCGCTGATCGGTGTTCGGCTGGCCGGGGTCCTGCGCCAGGTCGTGGTACTTCTCGACGAGCGTGTAGTAGACCGGCTTGGGGGTGGGGCCGAGGGTCCCGTTGTTCAGATACACCCAGTCCTTGTCGAGCAGGAACTCATCGCGGACCGTCTTCCAGAACGCCTCGTCGGACATCGGCGCCCTGGCAGCCTGCCCGATGGCTTCGAGCGACGTCCGCCCGGCCATCGCCGCCAGCCCCACCGCCGTCGCCCCCGACGGCAGCCCTTTGAGGAACCCGCGCCTGGACATCATCCACGGTGAGACACGCATCGCACGCCTCCTTGGTTGGGTCCGGGCGGACCTGACCGGACCTATCGGACCTGACCGGACCTTCCCGGACCTTATCTAAAAATCAATCAACCTCGTGTACTTGACGACGAACGAACGGCCGATCGTCTCGTACGACGTGGTCGATGTCGTATCGCGGCGATCGTTGAACACGACGAAGAGTCCCGTGCCGCTCCGATTGAGCAGCGCGAGGCGGACGTTGGACGAGTACTGCGCCGTCTGACCGTTGTACTGGATGAGCGCCGAGATGCTGGCGAGGTTCGTGAACGAGTAGCTGGCCTTGAACGGGACGAGGTGGGTCACGAACGCGCCGTATGGCAGGTCCACGTCCTGCCGGGTCCACCCGAGGCTGGCGGTCATCCGCGCCGTGAAGCGGTAGTCGCTCGAAATCTCGACCGAGTTGAAGTCTCCGTCGTAGTAGCTGCCGATGCGATAGCGAACCGTGCCGGTGACGGCGGCGCTCGGGTTGTGCATGTACTCGAACGCGTTCTGGTGCCACGTATACTCGCCCGGCGGGATGACCACGCGGTTGCCGTCGCGGTTGTACACCACGAACGGCGCCGTCGGGTTGTCCTGGACGCGATCCAGGAACCAGCCGAAGCGGCCGCCCTGCATCGGCTGAATCTCGAGCGGGTGGATGTGCGTGTTGGAGGACTGCAGCTTGTCGTCGAAGCCGTAGAACGACGTGTAGGACACGTGCGGTGCGAAGCGCCGGATCCACGTGATGTTCTTCGGCTGCGGCTGGAAGAACGCCCGGAACTCCGGCCGGCGGTAGCCGCGCCGCGGCAGAAAGCCGACCTCGGGATTGAAGTGCTCGCCGACCTGCGAGTATCCGCCGGAGATCTGCCAGAGCTGGTTGCGGAAGTCGTAGAACATGCGGCCGGCATAGTCGCTGCCGGTCTCGCCGGGCGTGTCGGTGCGCGCGATGAAGGTGGAGATGCGCTGCCCTGCCGACAGCTGGACGTTGGCGTCGAGACCGTAGGCGCGATTCCACTCGGTGAACTGCGACGGCGTGGATCCGGTCGCGTAGCGGCCGACGAAGATGCCGCCGTAGCTCGAGCGGCCGACTTCGCGCTGCATGCGCATGACCGTGAAGTTGTTGTCGGGCGCGATCGGCGTGCCGTTGCGGTCCTCGGCGTCGTTGGTCTGGATGTTCAACAGGCCGACGTTCCAGTTCCCCGCGACCTTGCCGCTCAGCCGCGCACCGCCGGGGATGTCGAGCGGCAGCAGGGATCCGCCGGCGCCCGACAGGCCGATCCGGCGCGAGAAGAAGAGGTCGATCGCCTGTGGCTGCCCGAACTGGAAGGTGGACGCGTTCTCGAGGAAGAACGGCCGCTTCTCCGGGAAGAACAGGTCGAAGCGCGTGAGGTTCACCTGCTCCTCGTCGGCCTCCACCTGCGCGAAGTCCGTGTTCACCGTCGCGTCGAGCGTCAGGTTCGGACGGATCCCCCACTTGAGGTCGAGGCCGATATCGGCCGTCCGATCGAGCTGATCGGTCTCGCGCGTGTAGTCCTTGTTGACCGAGCCGAGGACGTACGGAATGAGCTTGATGTCGCGGCGCGGCGGCAGGTCCAGGCCGTTGACCTTGGCGGCGAGCGAGATGCGGTAGATGTCGAAGCCGCGCGGAATCGCCGCGAGGTACACCTGCTCGTTCTTGTGCCGGATGTTCCGCATCACGTTGAAACCCCACGTGCGGTCCGTGCCGGTCTCGTAGCGCAGCGTCTTGAGCGGAATGGCCATCTCGGCCTCCCACCCGCGTTCGGTCACCTGCGCGCGAACCGTCCAGTCGCCGTCCCAGTTGGGATTGAACGCGCTGATCCCGCCGCGCTGCGTGCCGGCGGCGCCGCCGCCGAACGAGAGGCCGCTCGACTGCCCTTCGCGCGCCACCTGCCCGTCGTACTCGATGCCGAGCGGGTTGGTGCCGAAGACGAACGCGTTCTGGTTGTCGTTGAAGGTGTCGAAGACCACGATGACCGAATCGGTCTCGGCCAGCGAGGCGTCGCGGCGGGCCTGCGACATGATGATGCTGGACGGATCCTGATCGAAGTTGATGAAGCTGACGTAGACGTGCTGCGGACCGAACAGCAGTCGGACCTCGGTGCGCTCCGTCGCCGGCTCGCCCAGCCGAGGGTCCTGCTGCGTGAAGGTCGTGTGCGGCGTGACCAGCGTCCACGCTTCGTCGTCGACCCTGCCGTCGATGACCGGCGGGGCGACATTCTCCGGCAGTCGGCCGGCCTTGACCTCCACGCCGCTCGCGCCCGCGCCAGCGCCGCCATTCGAGGAACCCGCCGTCTGCGCCAGCGAAGGCGTCGGGAGGCCAGCCCCCACGGCGATGAGACACGCGACCAGAACGCCTGTTACCCGACTGACAGAAGAAAATGGAATGTGATTCATGTCTGCTGTGGCTGAGGTGCGAAGGAGTGTACGACAGGACCCGCGCCGTCACAAACGTTTCCGACCGGATGTAATGTCTCCTGATGTCTCTATCGTGATATCGTCCGCACGACGCAGTCGAACGCAGGTATGGGCGAGGGTTACTGAACAACGAGGCAGACCGCGTTTATCGGTGCCATCTGTGTCTATCTGTGTCATCTGCGTTTCCCTGGGAGGTGGCGCATGCTCACGATCATCGGCCGCGCGGTCATCGCCACTGCCGTCCTGTTCATCCCCGTCGTCGCAGCCGCGCAGGCGACGACGCCTTCGCTCGACAAGGATCAGCGCGCGACGCTCCTGGCACTGGTCGAGGCCGTCAAGGCGACCGCCGCCGACCCGGTGCCGGAGGCGGACTGGCCGGTCGACCTGTTCCGGGCCTCGGACGGGTCGCACTACGTGGCGTTCTCCGCGCCGGTACCCGCCGTGAATCCCGCGGTCCCGCTGGCCGTCTACGTGCGGCTCGCGCCGCGGACGAGCGTTGCCGCCGCTGCTGGCGGCCCTCAGTCAGCCGTGGAACAGTGGCTGCTGGGCCTCCGCGACGCTCCCCTGCCCCGGAGCGCACGCCGCATGGTCCAGGTGCCGTCAGGCGAAATGCCCATCGGGGGCGCCGCCACGATGTCCAGCCGGGAAGGGGTCGCGAGCTCCGCGCAATCGTCGGCGGCGCTGGGCTTGATGGAATTCGAGCGGCGCCAGGCGCGCGAGGCGCAGGAGCAGCGTGAGCGCGAGCGGATCGCCGAGCTCGAAGGCCGCAGGCGGCCGGAGCCCGACGTGCTCCCATTCGAAGACTTCGACATGACCGCGCGCGCGACCCTGGTCGCAGGCCATCCAGCGATCCGCCGGGCGCTCACCGCCGCTCCGGGCGAGTACGACCTGTTCGTCGCGTGGGCGGCCATGGACGCCGACCATCGGCCGACGTCAACGGGAGTCGTGCGGCGCGCGCTCAACCTGCCGGTTGCCGCGACAGGCGCGCTGGCGCTCGGCAGCATCGTGCTCGCCGACGACATCCGCTCGAGAGAAGACGTCTTCCGCGCCGACCAGCAGACGGCACACCCCTATGCCATCGGGACCATGGAGATCCAACCCGCGGACGATCGGGTGTTCACGAACGACGAGCGGCTCTTTGCCGCATTCCAGGTGATCAACGCCGTGTCCTCGCCCGCCGGCAAACCCGACGTCGCGGTCACGCTTCACCTGATCCGGATCACGCCGGCCGGTGAGCAGCAGGTCGCCACACTCTCGCCGCTCAGGTACGACGAAGCGAGCCTTCCAGCCGATTTCGATCTCGCGGCCGGCCACCCGATCCTGGCCGCAATGGCGGCCCCGCTCGCCGGACTTGCGCGCGGAGAGTACGCGCTCGCGGTCGCGGCCACCGATCGCCTGTCGCGCGCCACGGCCCGTGCACGAGCGGTGTTCCGCATTGCGGCAACGCCGCAGGCCTTGCTCGAAGCCGCGCCCTCGTTCAGGCCCGGCTTCCACCGCGAAGCGCTGCTCCTTCCGCGCACGATCGATCCGCTCCTCGATCTGGTCAAGCCCTCCGCGACGACGCCCGCCTTCGATCGGCTGATGGCGCTGGCACGCGAGGGCCGCTTCGCGGAGCTCCTGCCGGATCCCCACGTCGACGCCGATCAGGCGGGCGCGGCACTGCTGCTGCAGGCGCTCGGCTTCTATGCCGTGGGCGACAATGCCGTGGCGGTGGGCTCCTACGTGCGTCGGGGGCTCGAACGCGGGGGGCGGACGGCCGTCGCCCAGTTGCTGCTGGGCGGCAGCCTGGCGATGGACGGGAGGGACGATGACGCCGTCGCCGCGTGGAGGGCGGCCATCGCCGACGGTCTCCCTCAGGCCGCCATCGTCGTTCCGCTTAGTGAGGCGCTCGCTCGAATCGGACGGTTGGAGGAAGCCGCCCGACTCATCAACGTGCCGGCGGACGGCCCGACAGACCCCGATGTGGTCCACATCCTGGCAGCCGCAGACATCGACGCCAGACGTGAGGCCGATGCGCTGGTCCGGCTGGCACCGTTCCTCGCCGCGCGAGACGTGGACGGCGAACTGCAGTGGCTGGCACTGCATGCCCTGTTTTCCGGATTCGTCCGCGGCGAGGGGCCGGGCGCGACCGGCCCCGGACGCGAGGAGTTCCGTACCCTCGCCAGAGCCTACCTGGACGCAGGCGGACGGTGGCAGGCCCTTGCCGGGGAATGGCTGGACCTGGTCACTTCTTCTTCACCGGTTCCTTGACGGAAGGTGGCGGCAGGGGCGTACCGAGCGTCTTGAGAGAGTAGGCCTGTCTCGACTGGGCCGTGATGCCCGGACGCCTGACCTTGACCTCGATCGCCCTGTTGCGGCGCGTGGGATCGGTGTTCGATGGGTAGTAGCCGATCATGTAGTAGTCGCTCGTCTCCGCGTCGATGCGCTTGAGCGCGCTCACGAAGTCGTTGTCGTTCACGACGGCATACCCGCCGGTCTCCTCCGCGATGTAGCGGAGCGTGCTGATGGTCTTGTTGAGGAACGTGCGCCACTCCGACTGGTCGATGTACTGCCCGGCATCGGTGACACCGGTCAAACCGCGTGGATCCATCGTGTAGATCGTCGCGTTGGCCCGGTTGGCCGTCAGCGTGAGCTCGCGCATGTACGCGTAGAGGTCGATGTCGGCCGTGACCGAGCCGGACCGGAAGTAGGGGTTCTCCTCGTCGATGAGGAACCGCATCGGGTCCGAGAAGCGTCCGCCCTGCACACGGTCCTTGCTGAATCGACCATCGACGAACGGGTCGAAGTCGTAGCCGCCGCTGATGTACAGCACGGCCTTCCGGCGGTTCTGCACCCGGTCGAGCGACGCCAACATGCCGTACATCGTCTTGAAGGCCACCTGGGCGCGGAACCGCAGATCGCCCGGCCCCTGGGGAGACTCGAGCATCTGGAGGATCTCGGCATTCGTCATGGCCGACCCGCGAATCTTGCCGACCGATTCGGAGACGAGCTTGCGATCGAACGTCGGATCGATCTCGATGGAGGACGGCCCGCTCGAGACCATGCCCACGAGGTCGCCATCGTGCAGCAGGTGCTGGACGATGTCGAGCACGAGCCGGCGGACGTGCGGCGTGTAGAGCGCCTCGAAGTGCAGGTCGTCGACGAAGATCAGCAGCACGCGGCCCGAACCCGGATCGACGACACGGCGCTTCGGCAGCACGATGCCCTCGGTCTCCTCCACCGGCGCAGGCGGTTCGAGGAGGTTGAACACCCGGCCGCCGTGCACGAGCGTGAACGAGGTGATGGTCTGCGGTTCCCCGTCTTCGAGCACCTCGAAGTCGTCCTTCGTCAGGTCCGCCACGAACCGGCCGTCCGCGTTCCGTGGGATGACGTCGGTCGTCACCAGCGTGACGTCCGAGCGAAAGGTCGGTTGGGGCGGAGAGGCCTGCTGCGCCGACAGCGCCGCGACGCCGAGGCCAACGAGGAGAAGGGACAGGAACCGCATCCCGGAATTATAGGAGGATCGGGGGCCCGGGACGTGCGATCGGGACAAACGGCGTAATCTAGACACGATGCCCTCGCGCCGCCAGTTCCTCCGCGCGGCCCTCGCCTCGGCCGGGGCCGGGTTCGTCGTCGACGCCGGACTGGTCGCCCGCGTCATGGCGCAGGCGGCCTGTGCCGATCCCCCCCTGGGAACGTTGCTGGGCACGGTTCCGCTCTTCGGCGATCGCCCGCTCGACATGCCGTACGGCGAGATGCTCGGAGGGCCTGGGCTCGATGCGCGGCTGTTCACGGATCTCTCGGCCCTGGACGTCGGTCGCCTCATCACCCCGACGGACGAGGTGTTCGTCCGGACCGCCGCGCCCCCTGCCCTCGGCGCCCGTGTCGGCGCGTGGACCATCACGGTGGCCGGTGCGACGAACCTCGCGCCGATCGACGCGGCGGCGCTCGAACGCGAAGCCACGCCGATGGGTTCGCACCTGATCGAGTGTTCCGGCAATGCCGACCCCAACAACTTCGGGCTGTTGAGCGTGGCGGAGTGGGAAGGCGTCAGCCTGGCCCGGGTCGTCGACCGGTTGGGGCCTCCCTCGTCGGCAACCGCGGTCCTCGTCTCTGGACTGGACGGCGAGGCCAGTGCATCAGGCCGCTCGGTTCCCGGCGCCAGCTGGATCTTCCCTCTGGCGGATCTGGAGCGTCTCGGCGTCTTCCTGGCCACGGGGATGAACGGCGAGCCCCTTCCCCCGGATCACGGGGCGCCCGTCCGCCTCGTCGCACCTGGATGGTACGGCTGCGCCTGGATCAAGTGGGTCCAGGAGATTCGCCTGACAGGCGCCAATGAGCCCGTGACCTCGCAGATGGCCGAGTTCGCGACCAGAACGCATCAGGATGGCCGGCCCGCGCTGGCAACCGACTACGAGCCTCCTGCCATCGACCTGGCAGCGACGCCTGTTCGGGTGGAACGCCGGCAGGTGGGCGGGCGCGTGGAGTACCGGGTCGTCGGCATTGCGTGGGGCGGAACCCGCGCACCATCGGCGCTGGAAATCCGGTTCGATTCCCGGGGGCCGTGGACTGCGATCGATCGGCTCTGTCCCACACCGGACGCGCCGCGGACGTGGTCGATCTGGACCCATCGCTGGCAGCCTGCCGAACCGGGCACCTACACGATCGCGCTCAGGTGCGCCGACCCGTCGGTCCGGACACGACGGCTGGACCTCTTCTACTACGTGCGCCGCGTCCGGATCGACGAGGTCTAGCCCAGCGCCGACCTGGCTTCCTTCACCTCCGGCAGGTTGGGATCGGCCGTCTTCCAGGTCGCCAGGAACTGCTGGTACGCCTTCCGGCTCCCAGCCACGTCTCCGGCCTTCGCTCTGGCGCGCGCGAGTCCGAGCACCGCGCGGCTTCGATTCGGCGTGCGCTTCAGCGTCTTCTCGAACCACTCCACGGCGGCTTTGGGTCGGCCGGCTTCGAGCAGCAATTCCGCATACAGCTCGTCTGCGCCCTTCACGGGGTACGGCCGGCCGATCGGTTTCGGCATCCGTGCCTGGAGCGTCGTGGCGCGGTCCATCTCGGCGAACGCATCGGGGTGGCGCCCCTGCGCGAAGAGGTGCAGTGCCTGCATCTCGTGCAACATGATCTGGGCCTGCTCGCGCATCTCGTCCGGCTGCCCGGGCGCCGTCGCCTTGGTCAGCTCGCCGATGACGGCCTCGACGCGCGCGCGATCGCCGAGCTTCGCGGCGCTGAAGCCGAGCGCGAAGAGCTCGTCGATGCCGTCGAAGCTCGACTGCCCCTTCATCGCCTCCCATCTCGCGCTCTCGATGACGTAGCGGGCCCGCATGGAGCCTCGATCGTTTCTGAGGGCCTCCGGTCCGCTGCCCCGCCCGATGGCGCTGTCGGCGTAGTGATGCCCGCCAATCTGATCGGACGGGTTGAGGTTCGTCATCACCTGATCGACGATCTTGATGGCCTCCCCCGCTCGCGTGAAGCGCCCCATCTGGAGCCATTGGTACTGCAGCCAGGTCAGGCTGTGAAAGTCCCACGCCGAGGGGGGCAGGCTGCGCCGTTTCGCCCACGCGCGCGACGCTTCCCACGACCGCTCGTCGGTGGCTGCCGCTTCCTCCCAGTACCCGAGTTGCACGAAGGTATGCGCGGGCATGTGCAGCGCGTGGCTGGCCGCGGGCGCCAGCTTCGCGTACGCGCGGGCGGCCGGCAGCCCCTTTGGCGCGAGAGCGCCGTGGTCGTATGCGTGAATGATGTAGTGGGCCGCGCCCGGATGCTTCGGGCTCCGCGCGAAGACACGCTCCGCGATGGCGCCGGCCTTCTGGCGGAGCGGCAGGGACTGGTCGCCCCGCGGCAGGATGGCCAGCAGGCTCAACGCATGGAACACCTGCGCCTCGTCATCGTCCGGGAACGCCGCGGCGAGTGCGCCCATGGCCTCGGAGTGCTTCAGATGCCGGGTATGCGTGTCGCCGGCGCCGAAGAGCGCCTCGACCGCCCGCATATAGCCCTGCTCGCGTGGTGTCTTCGCGTTGGCTGCGCGCTCGGCCGGCGTCGCGCCGAGCTTGCGGAGCGCGGCGCGAGCCGACTCCGGTTCCTCGAACGACCAGATGGGCTGACTGAAGGACATCGCTTCGCCCCAGTAGGCGAGCGCGAACGACGGGTCGATCTTCTGCGCCTCGCGGAACGCGTCGATGGCGTCCTCGTAGCCGAAGCTGTGGAGCCAGGCCACGCCGCGAAGAAAGGCGGGCTGCGCGGCGGGCGAGCCCGAATTGGGGAACGACACCGAACCCAGAGGCGAGGCAGGGTCACTGCGACGGAGGGGCTGCGCGCTGAGCGACAGGCAGAGCGAAACGACAAGGACCGCCAGGAACAGGGGCGCGATACGAGCGGCAGACATCGATGAAAAGCGTACAACAGAACGCCGGGGCTCAGGCCCCGGCGCTCCATCTCGATTGTCGCGCGGCCCCGAAGGACCGCCCCTGCAAGTGTGTGGAGGCAACCCTTCAGGGCTGCCTGTCCGTTAGAACGTTACCCGGAACGTGAGCTGCGTCAGCCGCATGAAGCCGCGCTGCGTGCGGATCTGGCCGAAGGCCGCGCTGCCAACGGTGGCGGTCGGACCGACGGTCTTGACGGTGTTGGTGATGTTGAGGAGCTCCAGCCTGAACTGGCCGCGAACGTTGCCGCCAAGCGGAACGGCCTTGGACGCGACGAAGTCCCAGTTGTTGCGGTGAGGCGTGCGGACGGTGTCGATGGTGCGGGGCACGGTGCCCAGCGTGAACTGCGGGGCCTGGGACGCGCCGGCCGCGTCGAGCCACTGGCCGCTGCCGTGCGGCGGCGGCGACAGGCGATCGGTACGGCTTCCTGGCGTCTCGAGTTCGCCGACACCGGGGTTGGCGTACTGAACGCGGGTGAAGATCTGCGTCGTGTTGTTCACGTTGCGCAGCTGGATCGGGAAGCCGCTCTCGAAGGCGACGATGGACGAGAGGGTCCAGTCGCCGAGGATGGCGGCGCTGACGCCGCTCGTCGCCCAGCGCTTGCCCGGGCCGAAGGGCAGCTCGACGATCGGGGCAATCACGATCTTGTGGGGCACGTCCAGCAGGCCGATCGAGTATTCCGCGCCGAGGTCGTACGCGTTCTGCATTTCGGTCGACGCGCTGGAGTAGGTGTTCGATTCACCGAACTGGTTGTCCTTCAGCTGGCTGTAGGTGTAGTTGATGCGACCGCCCCAGCCGCCGCTCATGCGCTTCTCGAACTTGAAGATCGCGGCATGGTACTGGCTCAGGCCCTGTGTGCTCTGACGCATCAGGAGGTCGCGGAACTGCGGGAACGGACGGAGCAGCTCGCGGCGCTGGATGGTCGGGCTGTTGACGTCCTTGCCCTGTCCGGCGGGCAGGCCGAAGAACGGGTTCGGCACCAGGTCGAACAGCGCCTGGCCCAGGGCCAGGTGCTGCGGGTCCACCTGGTTGATGTTGATGACGCCATCGTTCGACCCGCCGAGGCCGAGATCGCGACCGGTGGCGCCGGCGTACTCGAACCCCACCGCGATATTCCCCGGCAGCTCGCGGTTGATGTCGAACGAGTACTGGTGGATGTACGGGGCGCGCTTGTCCTGATCGATGAACTCGACCTGCTGGCCGATGCCCTCGAGTGGACCGAGGCTGTTGCCGCGAGGCGTGTTGACGCCGCTCGGGAACGGGTTGTCGAGCGTCGTCGTGGGCCTGAGCTGGTTCTGCTGGAGCGTGGTGACCTGTGTGAAGCCCACGTTCCCGTAGTTGTTGGCGCCAATGGCCTGGTAGTTCCACGGCGCCCAGTAGATGCCGTAGCCGGCACGCATGACCGTGCGCGGGTTGATGGAGTAGACCGCGCCGAGGCGTGGCGAGAACTTCACGGCAACCGGGTTGCCCTGGTACTCGTTGGCCCCGTTCACGCCGGCATACATCAATCCACCGCGGATGGGCTGCCCGGTCTCGGGGTTGACGATGCCGCCGAGCGCTCCCGGAGGCGTCAGCGTGCGATCGAAGCCGACCGTGAAGCCGTTGTTCTCCTCGCGCAGCCCCGTCTCGTGCTCGAGCCGCACGCCGTAGTTGAGCGTGAACTTCGAGTTGACCCGGAAGTCGTCCTGCGCGTAGAAGCCGAAGTAGTTGACCCACCCGTTGAACGGACTGGACACGGTCACCGAGCTCAGGTTACCCGGGTTGCCGGAGGGGTACCCGAGGAGCATGCTCGCCACGGCATTACCCGAGGTCGTGTTGAGCGTCGACGGGTTGAGCGACGTGAAGTTCCGGTCGAACCGGAAGTCGCCCGCGCCGCCCGCGAAGGACTGCGTGTCGATGCCGATCTGGCGGTAGTCCACGCCGGCCTTCAGGGAGTGCCGACCCATGAGGCGCGAAATCGTCCCGTTGGCCGACCACGAGTACCAGTTGATCCGGTTCGGGTCGATGGCGCCGAAGGAGTAGTAGTCGGTAATGGTGCCGCGGGGGAACTTGTCCACCTGCAGCGCGTCGAGGAACGACTGATCGAACCCGAGCTGCGCCGGGTCGTACTCGATCGACAGGGTGTTGTTGTCGTGGAACCGCGTCCAGCCGTAGCGGAAGGTCGCGACCGTGTTGTTGCTCGGAAGCCACGTGTTGTTGAGGGCGAGCACGTGGACGCGACGCCGCAGGATGTAGTCGGCGCGATCGATGAACCGGTTCGGGTGGTTGAGGCCCGGGTAGATCTCGTTCGCGCAGGGCTCGTCGCTCTTGTTGTAGAGGTAGAACCCGGTGAGCGAGACCGAGTCGGTGAACCGGTGGTCGACCTTGCCGGTATACATGATCGAGCGGTCGTTGATCTCCGGCACGCTGAAGAAGTTGTTGTTGCCGTTGCTCACCTCGTTGGTGGGCGCCGGGAGGTAGTTGAGGATGTTCGACGCCACCGGGTTGATGCGGTCGGCGGGAATGACGTTGCCCTGGAACGGCTGACGGCCGTTGCCGCTCGCGTCGCCCGTGAGCGGATCGTAGATGACCACCAGGTCGCCGTTCGAGTTGAACGTCTGCGAGAAGTCACCCTGCTTCTCGCGGGTGGTCGGCAGGCGGTTCTGGCCGGACCTCGTCGTCTTCGAGCCGTATCCTTCGGTCGTGAACCAGAAGAACGTGCGGTTGCGCACGATCGGGCCGCCCACGGCGCCGGCGCCGTAGTGGAAATAGGTGTCCGGCAGCGGCACGCCCGCGAGTTCGTTGTAGAAGTCGTTGGTCGCGCCCCACTTCGGCCGGTTCTGGTAGAACCCGCTTCCCGCGAAGCTGTTGGCGCCGGACTTGGTGGCCGTGTTGAACGTGCCGCCACCGGTACGGCCCGTTTCCGCGTCGTAGTTGTGCACCTGGACGGCCACGTCGGCGATGGCTTCCATCGAGGGGTTGGCGGCCGCCCTGTTCCGGAGGTCGGTGATCGCCACGCCGTCCACCAGGTAGTTGTTGCCGCGCCGGGCGCCGCCGCCGAGCGAGAGGAGCGATGCGTTGGTCTGATCCTGCTGGCGGTTGAACTGCGGGTCGCCGGAGGCCACCACCGTCGGCACGGTGACCGCGAAGAGGAAGGCCGAGCGTCCCGCGCTCGGCAGCGTCGCCAGCTGCTGCGCGTCGATGACGCTGCCGGTCGACGCCGTCGACGTGTCGATGAGCGGCGCGGCGCCGGTGACCGTGATGGTTTCCTGCAGCGCGCCGACCTCGAGATTGACGTCGATGGTCACGAACTGCTGCGCGGCGACTCGAATGCCCTGCTGCTCGTAGGTCTTGAATCCCGTCAGAGAGGCGCGGACCGTATAGGTACCCGGCGGCACAGCCGCAAAGTTGTACTGGCCCTGTTCGTTCGACACCGCCTCGCGCGTGGCGTTCGTGCTCTCGTTGATCAATTGCACCGTCACCCCGGGGATGACGCCATTGGCATCCTGAACCGAGCCGCGAAGACCACCGGTAAAGGTCTGCGCGACGGCGGTGCTCGCGGTGGCCAACACCACGAGCGCAACGACCATGAACTTCAAGGGGCTTCTCATATCCTGCGCTCCTCCAACGCCCCCGACAGCGACCGGCCGCCGGCAGGCCAATACAACGCGCTCTATGTTCGGGCCCATACGCCCCACAGCCCGTCTGTCACGGGTCTGTAATGACACACGTGCGGCGGAGTCTACGGCAGAGTCCAGTCAATGGCAAGAGAAAGCCGTTTGTGAAATTTTGCTTCAAGGTTTTGGATCCGTGACGGCACCCTCGCTGGCCGACGAGACCAGTCGGGCGTACTTGGCCAGGACGCCGCGTGTGTATCGCGGACGCGGTGCCCGCCACCTCTTGCGTCGGCGCGCCAGTTCACGCGACGACACATCGACGCGGACTTCCCGCGTGCGCGCGTCGATGACCACGCGATCGCCGTTTCGCACGAGCGCCAGCGGTCCGCCGAGCACTGCCTCGGGCGTGATGTGCCCCACCACGAAGCCGTGCGTCCCTCCGCTGAACCGTCCGTCCGTGATGAGCGCCACGTCGCCCCCGAGGCCGCGGCCCATGATGGCGCTCGTCGGCGCGAGCATCTCGCGCATACCCGGACCGCCGCGCGGTCCTTCGTACCGGATGACGATGACGTCGCCCTTCCTGATGCGGCCGTGGAGAATGGCCGCGAGCGCGGCCTCCTCGCGGTCGTAGACGCGGGCACGGCCGTCGAAGCGTTCCCCTTCCTTGCCGGTAATCTTGGCCACGGCGCCCTCGGGCGCGAGATTGCCGCGCAGGATCACGAGGTGGCTGTCCTTCTTGATCGGCGTCTCGAACGGCATCACGACCCGCTGGCCATCCGGGTAGTCTGGCGCCTCCCTGATGTTGTCGGCGAGCGTCTGACCCGTGACGGTGAGCGCGTCGCCGCGGAGGAGCCCGCGATCGAGGAGCCGCTTGAGCAGGGGCGTGAGGCCGCCGATCCGTACCAGTTCCGCCATGCCGTACGTGCCGCTCGGCTTGAGATCCGCGAGGACGGGCACCTTGCGTCCGATGCGCGTGAAGTCGTCGAGCGACAGCTTGACGCCGGCCGTGTGCGCGATGGCCAGCAGGTGCAGCACGGCGTTGGTCGATCCGCCGAGCGCGATCGCGACGGTGATGGCGTTCTCGAACGCGGCGCGAGTCAGGATCCGCTTCGGCGTGAGATCGCGCGAGACAAGGGCGACGGCGGCCGCGCCGGCACGCGCGGCATCGCGCTCCTTCTCCGGCGACACGGCGGCCTGGGCGGAGCTGTTCGGGAGGCTCAATCCGAGCGCTTCGATCGCCGACGCCATGGTATTGGCCGTGTACATCCCGCCGCAGGAGCCCGCGCCCGGACACGCGTGTCGCTCGAGGTCATCGAGATCGGCGTCCGACATCCGTCCGGCGGCGTGGCGTCCCACGGCCTCGAACACCGACACGATGTCCACCGGCGCGCCGCGCCACGTGCCCGGAAGAATGGTGCCGCCGTAGACGAAGACCGACGGGCGGTCGAGGCGTGCCATTGCCATCGCCGCCGCGGGCATGTTCTTGTCGCAGCCGCCGATGGCCACGAGACCGTCGAATCCCTCGGCGCCGGTGACCGTCTCGATGGAATCGGCGATGACCTCGCGCGAGACGAGCGAGTACTTCATGCCTTCAGTGCCCATCGAGATGCCGTCGGACACCGTGATCGTGTTGAAGATCACGGGCCGGCCGCCCGCCTCCGCTACGCCGGCCGCGGCCTGACGGGCGAGGCCGTCGATGTGCACGTTGCACGGCGTCACCTGGCTCCACGTCGAGCACACGCCAATCTGCGGCCTGGCGAAATCCTCGCGCGTGTAGCCGACCGCGTGGAGCATGGCCCGCCCCGGCGCGCGCGCCGGGCCGTCGAGAACCACGGATGAGTGCTTGCGCATGGGCTGCTACTGTAACCTTGAATGCAGGGTGCACAGGTGCACGGGTGCACGGGTGCCCAGGTGCACAGGTGCACAGGTGCCCAAGTGCACGGGGTGCACGGGGTGCACGGGGTGCACGGGGTGCACGGCGTGCACACGTCGGGCACCTTCGGCACCTGGGCACCTCGACCGCCAGGGCACCCTGGGCACTCTGGGCACCCTTGGCACCCTTGGCACCCTTGGCACCTGGGCACCTTGAGCACCTGAGCACCCTGGGCACCTGAGCACCTGAGCACCTGAGCACCTGAGCACCTGAGCACCTGAGCACCTTGAGGATGGGAGATCCGATCGTGGCCGTTCGTCTGGACGTGTGGCTCGACGTGGCGTGTCTCGTCAAGACGCGCTCCGAAGCGCAACGGGCGTGCAAGCTGGGAAAGGTGTCGGTCAACGGCGCCGCGGCCAAACCGCATCGCGAGCTCGAGGTGGGCGACGAGATCGTCATCTCGCGGCCACTCGGCCGGAAGCAGCAGCTGACCGTTGCCGGCCTCGCGTCAACACACATTCCGAAGGCTGACGCCCGGCTGCTCTACCACGACCGCACGCCGGCGCCCACGGCCGAGGAGGTCGAGAGGCGTCGACTCGAGCGCGTGTACCGGGCCTCCACGACGCCGGCCACCAGGCCGGGGCGGGACGACCGCCGCGCGCTCCGACGCCTGTCGGGGAAGCACTGACCGGGAAAACCACGCGGCTTCTGCCGCCTGTTCTGTCATGATCGCAGGATGAGCGCGCGACCTGCGGCGTCTGGAACCTCCCTGCGGATCCTCTTCTTCCTGGGCCTCGGCGTCCTCTTCTTCGTCCTGCCCGGGCTCGTCTCGCTGGCCGCCGACTGGCTCTGGTTCTCGGAGCTGGGCTACCTGCCCGTCCTGACCCTCACCATCACCGCGCAGACCGTCATCGGCCTCGTCGTCTTCGCGGTCGGGGCCGCCTGGCTCGCCTGGAACCTGCGCGCCGCTCTCCGATCGCTCTCCGAGGATCCGGTCGCCTTCACGACGCGCGAGGGGTTCACGGTGGCCCTCCCCACTCGCACGCAGTTGCGCCCGCTCGCGCTCCTGGCCGCTGCCGCCGCGTCGTTCCTTGTCGCCTCTTACGTCTCCAGCCAGTGGCTGACCCTGGCCGCGTGGTGGCAGCAGGTCCCCTTCGGCCACGCCGACCCGATTCTCCGGCACGATGCGGCGTTCTACGTGTACACGCTGCCGTTTCTCGAGATCGTCCGGAACGCGGCCGCCCTCCTGATTCTGCTGGCCGCCGCGGGAAGCGCAATCCTGTACGTGATGGCGGGACAGCTGGCCATGACACCCTTCGGGCCGCGCCTGGGCGCGCGCGTCTGGCCGCATCTGTCGTGGCTGGCGGCCGCGCTCTTCCTCGTCCTCGCGCTCAGCGCGTGGATGGGACGCGCCGAGTACCTGACCGAGCCGTCGGGCATCATTCAGGGCGCCCGCTATGCCGACGTGCGCGCGCGCATGCCCGCGGCCTTCATCCAGATGATCGCCGCGCTCGCCGGCGCGGCCCTGGCCGTGGTCGCCGCGCTCTCCGGCCGGACGCGGCTCCTGATCGTCGGCGCGGTCGTCTATGTCCTGACGCTCATCGGCGGCCAGGTCTACGGCAGCGTCCTCCAGCGGTTTGCCGTGGCGCCGAACGAGCAGGCGCGCGAAGCACCCTACATCGAGCACAACATCGCGGCGACGCGGCTCGCCTTCGGGCTGAACGACATCGAGGAGCGCGAGATCTCCGGCGACGCCGAACTGACGCGCCAGGACATCGCCAACAACCGCGAGACGCTCGACAACGTGCGCCTGTGGGATCACCAGCAGCTGCTCGAGACGTTCGGCCAGATCCAGGAGATCCGCACCTACTACGACTTCATTCAGGTGGACAACGACCGCTACACGATCGACGGACAGACGCGGCAGGTGATGCTCTCGGCCCGCGAGCTCAACACCTCGGCGCTCCCGAACCGTACGTGGATCAACGAGCGGCTCGTGTTCACGCACGGTCACGGCCTGACGCTCGGCCCGGTCAACCAGGTCACGAGCGAGGGCCTGCCCGTTCTCTTCGTCCGCGACCTGCCGCCGGTCAGCACGGTCGACATCGACGTGACCGAGCCTAGCATCTACTTCGGCGAGCTCTCGAACGAGTACGCCATCGTGCGCACGAACGCGCGCGAGTTCCACTATCCCAAGGGCGACGACAACGTCTTCATCGACTACGACGGACGGGGCGGCGTCCCACTCGACTCGCTCCTCAAGAAGCTGCTCTTCGCCGTGCACTTCCGCTCGTACCAGATTCTCCTGAGCGACGACATCACGAGCGAGAGCCGGCTCATCTTCGACCGCCAGGTCCGCGGGCGCGTGCACAAGATCGCGCCCTTCCTCACCTACGACCAGGATCCCTACCTCGTCGTGCACGAGGGACGGCTCTTCTGGATCCAGGACGCGTACACGACGACGGGGAACTTTCCGTACTCGACCGAAGCCGCCCGCAACGTCAACTACATCCGGAACGCCGTCAAGGTCGTCATCGACGCCTATCACGGCACGACGACGTACTACACCGCGCAGGCCGACGATCCGCTCATCCAGACCTACGCGCGGATCTTCTCCACGCTCTTCCGGCCCCTCGACGAGATGCCGGCCGGACTCCGCCGGCACGTGCGGTATCCCGAAGGCATCTTCGGGCTGCAGGCCGCCGTGCACTCGACCTATCACATGACCCAGGCGGCCATCTTCTACAACAAGGAGGATCAGTGGGAAGTGCCGGCCATCGATCAGGCCGGCGAATCGCAGCGGATGCAGCCCTACTACACGATGATGAAGCTGCCCGGCGAGACGCGCGCGGAGTTCATCCAGATGCTGCCGTTCACGCCACGGCGCCGCGACAACCTCGCGTCGTGGATGGTCGCGAGAAGCGACGGCGAACACTACGGCAAACTGGTCGTCTTCCAGTTCCCGAAGCAGAAGCTCGTCTTCGGACCGCGGCAGGTGGTCGCGCGCATCAACCAGGATCAGGTCATCTCTCCGCAGATCACGCTCTGGAGCCAGCAGGGCTCGGAGGTGATCCAGGGCACGCTGATGGTGATCCCCATCGAGGAGTCGCTCATCTACGTGCGTCCGCTCTATCTGCGCGCGCAGGCCGGGCGCATTCCGGAACTGACGCGCGTCATCGTCGCCTACAACAATCGCATCGTGATGGACCGGACGCTGGATGCCGCCATCGCACAGCTCTTTGGCGGAAAGCCGGCGCCGCCGCCGGAGCGCAGCCCGCATCCGGGCGCGACAGGCCCCGAGACCGCGGAACACGAATCGATGCAGGCGCTCACCACCCAGGCACGCGAGACCTACGAGCGCGCCCTCGAGGCGCAGCGCAGCGGCGACTGGGCGAAGTACGGCGAGGAGATCAAGCGGCTCGGCGAGCTCCTCGAGAGAATTCGTCCCTGAACCACCACCTGGGGAGGCGACCTCGACGATCGCCGGCACGCCGACAGATTTGATCTCGCGTTTGTACTGAAACCGATCAGCACGTCCCGGCCGGACACGATTCTCGTGCGAATCCACGGATGGCGCGGACCTTGCTCTGCCGCCTGCCATGACCAGGCGATTCTCGTCGCTCCTGCTTCACGGCGCCCTTCTGTCAGGTCTCGCGAGTCCGGCTGCCGCCGATCCCGTGACCACGTCAACGCTGGGGTGGGCGGTCAGCGGCATCGTCAGCGAAGTGGCACGCGCCGGCGACGTCGCCTATGTCGGCGGATCGTTCGACACGGTGTCTCCATCCGCGAACCTCGTGTACGGCTTCGCCACGTTCGCCGCGGATTCGGCGGTCCCGGTCCTGCCGGCGCTCGATCTCAACGGTCGTGTCCGCGCGGTGGCCGCGCTGCCGGGGGGTGGCTGGATCATCGGTGGAGAGTTCACCGCGGTCAACGGCCAGACGCGCCGCCGGCTCGCGCGCCTCCTGCCCGACGGCACGCTCGACGGCACCTTCTCGGTGTCCGCAAACGCCGCCGTGCGGGCGCTTGCCGTGGCCAACGGAACACTCTATGTCGGCGGGGACTTCACGACGATCAACAGCAGTGACACGCGCCATCGGCTGGCGGCGATCAACCTGGCCAGCGGCACGCTCGACGGGACGTTCACCGCCGCCATCGGAGGCGGCGGCACGCCGACCGTGCGCACGATGACCGTGAGCGGGAGCACGCTGTACGTCGGCGGATCGTTCGACCAGGTCAACGGCTCGTCGCAACCGAACATCGCCGCCCTGGATGCCGCCACGGGCGCCACGATCGTGACGTTTGCCGGCACGGCGGGCGGACGGGTCAACGTGCTGCACTCGAACGGCGCATCGCTGTACGCGGCCGGGGCATTCCACACGATCGGGGGCGAGTCGCGCGGCTACGTCGCGCGCCTCGACCCGGCGACAGGCGCGGCTCTTCCCGCGTTCGACGCGCAGGCGAACGGCGAAGTCTTCGGCCTCGCGCTGGCGGGCGCCACGCTCTACATCGGCGGAACGTTTGGCGAAGCCGGCGGCGCCAGCCGCGATCACGTCGCCGCGCTCGACGCATCGACCGGCACGGCGACGGCCTGGAATCCCGGCGCCGATGGAGATGTCTCCCAGGTCGTGCTCGCCGGCACGGCACTCGTCGTCGTCGGGTCGTTTCACGAGGCGGGCGGCGCCGAACGGCTGTACATCGCGGCGCTCGACACGACGGCGCCCACCGGCGGCGCGCTGCCATGGAACCCGTCGCTCAATCGCGACGCGGACTTCGTCTACGCCGATCCGGCGGGCCTCGTGTTCGCGGGCGGCGACTTCAACTTCTACGGCTCGGTGCTCCGCCAGAACCTCGCCGCCATCGACCTGCTGACGGGCGATCTGCTGCCGTGGAACCCGGGCGCCAACGGCTGGATCCGCGCGCTCGACATCCACGGCAACACGGTCTATATCGGCGGCGACTTCACGACGATCGGCGGCGTCTCCCGGAGCCGGATTGCCGCACTCGACGGCGTGACCGGTGTCGTGTCGTCGTGGACCGCCAATCCGAACGGTCCGGTGTTCGGGCTGATGGTCTCGGGCGACCTCGTGTACTTCGTCGGGAACTTCACGCAGGTCAAGAACGGCACCTCACGCGGACGCGGCGCCGCGGTGGACGTCAACGGCGTCGTGCAGCCGTGGAATCCCTCGGCCAACCACGAGATCGAGGCCGTCGTCGTCTCCGGCGATCGTGTGTTCGTGGGTGGCACGTTCACGATGCTCGGCGGCGACGGCCACAATCGGCTCGGCGCCGTGGATGCCGTCACGGGGGCGCCGATCTCGACGTTCACGCCATCGGTCGACGGACCCATCTACCGCGTCGATGTCCAGGACGGCGTCGTCTACTTCGGTGGCGACTTCGGTTCCGTCGACGGATCCACACGTCACAACGCGGCAGCGGTCAGGAGCGGCGGCGCCGACGACGGGCAACTGCTCGGGTGGAACCCGAACGTCGGCGGTCCCATCTACGACCTCGACGCGTTCGGTGATGTCGTGTACCTGGCCGGCGGATTCGGGTCGGTCGATGGATCGTCGCGCCCGGGCATCGCGGCGGTTGACGCGCTCGTCACCGGCGGCGCGCTCCGGGACTGGCGCCCGGAGGACGTCAACGGCGGCGCTGTCTCGGTCATCGACACCTCCGAAACGGCAGTGCTGTTCGGTGGCCGCCTCGACGACAGCAACGGCATCGAGGTCGGCGCCGTTCTCTATCCGCTGGCCGCACAGCCGGGCGCGCCGCGTCCCCCGACGACGCCGAGTGTGACGGTTCGAAACGGTGCGCTCGAGCTCGAGTGGGGTGCGCCGCCTCTCGGGGCACGGCCGACAACCTATGTGATCGAGGGCGGCAGCCGTCCCGGCGCCACGAACCTCGCCAACTTCTCCACCGCGAGCACGGGCACGTCGTTCGCGGCCAGTGGGCTGCCGGCCGGGACCTACTTCGTGCGGATGCGCTCGCGTAACGCGTACGGCTCGAGCGCGGCAAGTCCCGAGCAGATGTTCGTCGTGGGCGCCACCGGCTGTTCGGGCCCGCCGGGCGTGCCGCTCGATCTTCGTGGCACCGTGACGGGCAACACCGTCAATCTGACCTGGCGGGCGGCGCCGGAATCGATCGCCACGGGATATCGCCTCCTGGTCGGCACCGCCAGCGGCGTGAACAATGCCGGCGTGTTCAACCTCGGCGCCGTCACGACGTTCGGTGCGACGGCGCCGAATGGAGCGTTCTTCGTCCGCCTCCTCGCCCTCAACCCCTGTGGGCAGAGCGCCCCTTCGGCAGAAGCCTCCGTCGTCGTCGGCACGCCAACCGTTCCACCGGGCCCGGTCTACGCGCTCGAAGGCAGCGCCACGGGGTCCACGGTCTCGCTCTCATGGGGTCCGCCGTCGGTCGGCACCGGTCCGTTCCAGTATCGACTGGAGGCTGGCAGCGCTCCGGGGCTCGCCAACGCCGCCATCATCGTCGTGCCGGGCACGACGTTCTCGACGGCAGGCGTGCCGGGCGGCATCTACTACGTCAGGGTTCGCGCGGTGGGCGCGGGCGGAACGGGCCCCGCGAGCAACGAAGTCGTGATTGTGGTTCCGTAGCCGCCGGGGGTTCGGTCGTGCAGGGGCGCCCTCGGGGTTCCATCCGGCAGGCGCCTCTCGTGGGCGACCCTGAAGGGTCGCCCCCACAGACTCGTTTGAATGGGCGGGCGCCTACCGCAGTCGGCGTGTGACGCGACCCCGAAGGGTTGTCCCCACAGACTCATTTGAACGGTCGACCGCCAACCGCGGTCGACGTGTAGAGGCGACCCTTCAGGGTCGCCTGCCAGCGTTCAGGCCGTGAAGTACCGGCCGCGCCGATGCAGGACCCAGCAGACGATGGTGAGGAACGCCAGGTTGGCGAACGCATACAGCAGCGACGCGACCTTCGGCGGCCCGAGCGGCACGAACATCTCGACGAAGATCCATCGGCCCAGTGACATCGTCTCGTTGGGCCACTTCACATAGATGAGGGCCTTGGCCATCAGGCCGGACAGCACGAACAGCAGGAGCGCGTTGCGTCCGAGGGCGACGAGAGGCTCGGTGACGGCAATCCGGCGCGGGCTCGACTCGATGTCCACCCACCAGCAGCACGCCGCGAGGCCGATCGCCGCCAGCCCCGATGCGAGGATCGCGTACGAGCTCGTCCACAGGCTCTTGTTGATGGGGAACACCGCATCCAGCGCGAGGCCAGCGACCACGCCGGCGGCGCCCCAGAGCGCGAGCCGCCGGACCGCGGGCCCGAGCGTGTGCGCGATCGCGCGTGAATGGCCGGCGGCACGAACGGCCGCGGCGAGCGGCCACCCTGCCAGGATGCCCAGGAAGGTTGTGGCCATCGCGGGAATCGTGCTCAGCAAGCCTTCCGGGTCCCACCCAGGCCGCCACAGATGCCCGGACATGAGGGTCCGGTCCAGCCATGCCCCGAGGTTGCCTTCCGCCGTGAGATCGCCAGCCGTTCCGCCGGGAACCGGAACCATGGTCAGAAGCGCCCAGTACCCGAGCAGGCACAGAAGCGCCGCACCTGCGACGGCTCGTCGTCTCGCGCCGGCCTCCAATCCACGGGTCGCGCGCAGCAGCGAGGCTGCGGCCAGGTAACAGAGGGCGATGCGCTGCAACACGCCAGGGATACGCCATGTCTGGAGGCGAAAGAACGGGAAGCCCGACACGAAGAGACCGAGGCCGAAGATGACGGCGCTCCGCCGGAGAATCGTCCCCCACGTCCGCTCGTGGCCGAGCGGCATCGCGACGCCGACGATGAAGAGGAAGAAGGGGAAGATGAGATCGGTCGGTGTCCAGCCGTGCCACTCGGCATGGAGGAGGGGCCAGTAGACGGCGCTCCAGTCCCCGGGGTTGTTGACGACCACCATGGCGGCGACGGTGACGCCGCGGACGACGTCGAGGGAGCGGAGCCGCACGCGCAGATTATGCGCCCGTCCTGGCGCTGTGCGGGTGCGTCGGCTCGCCGAAGGCCAGGCCCACGCCCACGAAAGCGAGGGGCTTCCTCCCAGGCGAGGCCCGGGTCCCGCTATGATGGATCCATGTCCCTCGTCGACGTGCACCGGCGGCCCCTGCGCAACCTGCGCTTGTCGGTGACCGACCGGTGCAATCTGCGCTGCCAGTACTGCATGCCGGAGGCGGACTACGTGTGGCTGCCGCGCGAGGACATCCTGCAGTTCGAGGAGATCGAGCAGCTCGTCGACGTGTTCCTCGATCTCGGGGTGGACAAGGTCCGCCTGACGGGCGGCGAACCGCTCCTCCGCCGCGATCTGCCGGACCTCGTGGCCAGCCTCGCCCGCCGCGAACGGATCCGGGATCTGGCGATGACGACCAACGGCGTGCTCCTGGCCGCGCAGGCGGCAGACCTCGCGCGCGCCGGGCTGCACCGCGTCACCGTCAGCCTCGACACGCTGCAGCCGGACCGTTTCGTCAAGCTGACCCGCGTCGACGAACTCGATCGCGTACGCGCGGGGCTCGACGCCGCTGCCGAGCACTTTCCCGGCTTCAAGATCGACACGGTCGTCATCCGCGGCGTCAACGACGACGAGATCAACGCGCTCCTCGGGCTGGGGAAGGCGCTCGGCGCGGAGGTTCGCTTCATCGAGTACATGGATGTCGGCGGCGCCACGCTCTGGACGGCGGAGCAGGTGATGCCGCGCGATCAGATCCTCGCGGAGATCGCCGGCGTCCATGGCCCAGTCACGCCTGTCGTCGAAGTCTCGTCGGCGCCGGCCAACCGCTATCGGCTCGAGGACGGCACCATCTTCGGGATCATCGCGTCGACGACGGCGCCCTTCTGCGCGGAGTGCGATCGCAGCCGCCTCACTGCCGACGGGCTCTGGTACCTGTGCCTGTACGCCGCACACGGTATCGACCTGCGGGCGCCACTGCGCGGCGGCGCAGGTTTCGAGTCGATGAAGGAACTCGTCGCAGGCGTCTGGCGGGCGCGGACCGATCGCGGCGCCGAGCGCCGCCTCCGCGCGCGCGGACACTCACCGCTCATCCCCGTGACGGCACTCAAGCGCGACCCGCATCTGGAGATGCATACGCGGGGGGGGTAAGGTCCGGGAAGGTTCGGCGCGTTGGTGGCACGCCGCAGATTCTGCTCCCGTGACCTGTTGCCACGTACGCACATTGCGCCCGGCATGCAGCGAGCGCGCCATTGGCACTGCCCGTAGTACCGGTCGAAAGCGCGCTTCTGCGCTGGTGGCAAGGCTCGTGCGTGTGCGCAGTGCATGGCCACGCGATACGAAGATCTCGTGTGTTGGCAGCTCACTTCTGGACCACGCTCTGATGCGTCACTGCATCACGACGGAGGAGCACGGGGAGATCAAGTTCCTTGCGATTCGAACGTCAATCGCGACGAGCCGCCTGGCCGCCACCCAGCGGAGGTTCGCGATGGAACAGAAAGGCCGTCGGACGCAGCTCGACACCCCGGACCTTATCGGACCTCCCCGGACCCTACTGACAATACGTCTCGTACGCCGCCTGCAGCCGCGACGCGATCGCGTCGGCCGCCTGGTTCTCGATCTCGCGCCGTTCCATCATGTAGACGAGCTTGCCGTCCTTGATGAGAGCAATCGACGGTGACGACGGCGGATAGGGCGCGAAGTGGCTGCGTGCGCGCTCGGTCGCCTCGAGGTCCGCGCCGGCAAACACCGTGGCAAGCCTCGTCGGACGGGCGCCCGCGCGAAGCGACAGGGCAATGCCCGGCCGGGCCTTCCCGGCGGCACATCCGCAGACCGAATTGACGACGATCATCGTCGTACCGGGCTGGGTGACGATCTCGTCGACGGCCTCGGGGGTCCGCAGATCCTCGAATCCCAGCCGGGACAGCTCGGCCCGCATGGGTGCGATGAATGGTTCGGGATAGCGCTGAGCGATCATGACTGCTTCCTCTTCTCGAGACGGTAGAGCCGCCGGAACCATCCCCGGCGATATCGGTCGGGCGCGCCGCAATCTCAGGGCGTCGCGTTCATCGATCATTGTAGTCTGATAACCTCCCGGATCATGAGGACTCCTGCCGTGCTTCTCGGACTCGGGCTGGCTCTGGGCTCGCCAGTGCCGTCGTGGGCGCAGGCCACTGCGTTCGTCGATGGCCGCGTCATCGACGGTGCCGGCGAGGTCATCGAGCGCGCCACCATCGTCGTGGAGAACGGCCGGATTGTCGCCGTCGGTCCGAGCGCGTCGACGACGGTTCCCTCGGGCGCCACGCGCGTGGATCTCACGGGCAAGACGGTGATGCCCGGACTGATCAACGCCCACGGTCATGTCGCCGCGACCGACGGGTTCAGGTCCGGACCGGAGCTGTACACGCGCGACAACCTCGTCCGCCAGCTGCGGACCTACGCCGACTACGGCGTCACCACCGTCTTCAGCCTGGGTGACGACGAGGCCGCGGCCTTTGCGCTCAGGGACGAGCAGACCTCCGGCGCGCTCACGCGCGCGCGGATCTTCGTGGCCGGGCCGGTGATTGGCGGAAGCACTCCGGAGCAGGTGCGGGCCACCACCGACAAGGTCGCCGACATGAAGCCCGACCTGCTGAAGATTCGCGTCGACGACAACCTCGGCACCGGCCGCAAGATGCCCGAGCCGGCGTGGCGTGCGGCGATTGCTCGCGCGGACGAGCGCGGTCTTCGAACGGCGGTGCACATCTTCTACCTCGACGATGCGAAAGCCACGCTCGAGGCAGGCGCGGACTTCATCGGCCACAGCGTGCGGGACGTGCCGGTCGACGCCGCGTTTGCCGAGGCGCTCGAGGCACGCGGCGTGTGCTACTGCCCGACCCTGATGCGCGAGGTCTCGACGTTCGTCTACGGCTCGACTCCGCCGTGGGCCTCGGATCCGTTCTTCCTGAAGGGTGTCAGCGACGAGGTTGCGAAACAGGTCGCCGATCCCGCACGACAGGCCCAGGTGCGCGCCAGCCCGGGCTACAAGCTCGGTCAGCAGTACAAGGCAGGCCTCGACCTGGCGACACGAAACCTCAAGACCCTCGCCGACCAGGGCGTGCGCATTGCGATGGGGACCGACACTGGGCCGGCCGGGCGCTTCCAGGGCTTCTTCGAACACCTGGAAATGGAGATGATGGTCGAGGCCGGCATGACGCCCATGCAGGTGCTCGTGGCGGCGACGGGCGACGCCGCCCGCTGCCACCAGAAGGACGCCGAACTGGGCCTCATCAGGCCGGGACGGCAGGCGGATCTCCTCGTCCTCGGTGCCAATCCCGTCGAGAACATCCGCAACCTCCGCTCCATCGAACAGATCTGGATTGGCGGCAACAGGCTGAAGTGAGACGGGCACCCGGCAGCGAGCCAGCACCAGCCGTGACGTCCACGTTCGTCATCCCCCGACCTGATGCCCTGGCCGCCGCCGCGGCGGCCGCCCCACTCTTCTCGGCCGAGGACTACGCACGCATGCGCCGATTCTTTGCCGGCCGCATCGAGCTCGAGCCGACTACGCTCCATTCGCTCCCGGGCCTGGCCTCGACGCTCGGCATTGGCGGGCTCTTCGCCAAGGATGAGACCGGCCGGTTCGGCTTGAACGCGTTCAAGCTGCTCGGCGCCCGGTTTGCCGTCGAGCAGCTCCTGGCCGAACACCGCATCGCGTCGGGCGACATGCTGGTCTGCGCCAGCGAGGGCAATCACGGCCGCGCGGTGGCGCGTACGGCGCGAGAGGTGGGCTGCCGCGCCCGCGTCTACCTCGCCGAATCGGTGTCGGCGGCGCGTGCCGACGCGATCACGCTCGAAGGGGCAGAAGTCGCTCGCGTGTCCGGCACTTATGATGACGCGGTGCGGGCGGCGACGGCCGACGCGAACCTGCGCGGGTGGACCATCATCTCGGACACGTCGTGGGAGGGCTATGACGAGGTGCCGCACCTCATCATGCTTGGCTACACGCGCATGATGGACGAGATTGCCGCCGACATGGGCGACGGCTGGCGGCCCGACGCGATCTTCGTGCCCGGCGGCGTCGGCGGTCTGCTCGGGGCGGTGGCCGCATGGTGCGCGGCACACTGGCCGGAGCCGCCCGCGGTGGTCGCCGTGGAACCCGCGTCGGCGGCATGCCTGCAGGCCTCGGCGCGCGCCGGCCGCCCGACGACCGTGCAGGGTCCGTTTCCGACGGCCATGGGCGGCCTTCGGGCCGGCGAAGTGTCCCGGCTGGCATTTGCGGCTGTGCATCCACACGTCAGGGCCTACATCGCCATAGACGACGAGTGGTCGTTCGGGGCGATGAGGGCGCTCGCCCGGCCGCGCCGGGGGGACGAGGTCGTCGAGGCAGGACCGTCCGGAGCCGCCGCGCTCGGCGGTCTGACGGCAGCCCTGCATGACGCCCGGGCAGCCACGCTCCGCGAGCAATTGAACCTGGGCCCGTCGTCCGCCATCGTCGTCATCGTGAGCGAGGGCGTGACCGACCCGGACCTCTGGTCCCAGGTGATGGCGACGGCGTGAGGCACCGAGTCATCCGCATCGCGGCGGTCCTCCTGTTCTTCATCGGCATGACCGTCGCGATGACGTGGCCGCAGGCGGCGCATCTGTCGACTCACGTCCCGCCCTTCGACGACTCGCTGCTGAGCATCTGGCGGGTGTCGTGGATCGCGCACGCGCTCTCCACGCGAGCGACGCTCGTCGACACCAACATCTTCCACCCCGAACTGCGGACGCTCGCCTACACCGACGCCGTGCTTCTTCAGGGGATGCTCGGCGCCCCCTTCATCAACGCGGGCGTTTCGTCGGTCACGGTCTACAACCTGCTGGTGCTGCTGTCGATTGCCTTGTCCGGCGCGGCCATGTGCCTGCTCGTGTACCGGCTGACCGGACGGCTCGCCGCGGGCCTCGTGGCCGGGGTGATCTACGCGTTCGTCCCCTACCGCTTCGATCACTACATGCACCTGGAGCTGCACGCGACGGTGTTTCTGCCGCTCGCCTTCTGGTTCCTGGACCGCGCCGTCGAACGCGCGCGATGGCTCGATGTGGCCGGCTTCGGCGCGTGCATGGTTCTCCAGACGCTGAGCGGCATCTACTACACCGTCTTCCTGGCGACCGCCCTGGCCCTGGCCGTGCCCATCCGGCTCTGGCACGTCCCGCCGGCCCTTCGGGCGACGCTCCTCCGCCGTCTCTTCGTCGTCACGCTGGCCGCCGGCGCCGTGACCGCGCCGTACCTCGCCATCTACATGCAGAACCGCACCACCGTCGGCGAGCGCGACCCCGAGGAAGTGGCGCGCTATTCGGCAATCCCGATCGACTACCTCGCCACCGAGACGAGCAACCTGGCGTACGGCGCGTGGACCGGCGAGATCAGCCGCCCGGAGCGGCGTCTCTTTCCAGGCACCCTTGCCGTGGTGCTGGCACTCGTCGGCCTCGCCGGATGGCGTCATCCCAAGACGATGCTGGCGGTCGTTGGCGTGGTGGGCTTCGTCCTGTCGCTCGGCGTGAACACGCCGGTCTACGGCGTCCTTCGCGACGTGATCTTCACGTATCGCGGGCTCCGTGCCCCCGCACGCGCGTCGATTCTGGTGTTCATCGCGATTGCGGCCTTCGCGGGATACGGGTGGGCGCGCATCCTGGAGAAGAAGCCACGCTGGCGAATCGTCGGCACGGCCGTGGTGATCGGCATCCTCACGCTCGAGTACGTGCAGGCGCCAGCCCAGTGGCTGGTGCTGCCGAAGGCGCCGCCGCTCGTCGCCCGGTGGCTCGCACAGCAGCCGAAGAGCGTGATCGCGGAGTTCCCGCTGCCGACGGCCGATTCCCTGTACTGGATCCACGACGGGCTATACATGTATGCGAGCACGTTCCACTGGCAGCCGATGGTGAACGGCTACAGCGGGTTCTATCCGAAGTCGTACATCGAGCTCATCGAGGAGATGCGCGAGTTTCCGTCGGACGAAGCCCTGGCGTACCTGAAGCGGCGGAACGTGGACTTCATCATCCTGCACGGCGCACACTACAAGCCGGATGTCCTCGGGAAGCTTGCGAGCGAACTCTCCGCGCGGACAGATGTCGCGCCGGTGGCGGAGTTCCCGGAGTCAGGCGGCCCCGATCTGGTGTTCCGGATCCTTCGCGACGAGTGAGTCATCGGCGTCCGGAGGCGGAGGGGTCGCCGGCGACAGTCCCATGCCCGGGTTCGACGATTCCCACTTCCGGACACCCCTGGGGGGGCATTCATGGAACATCGGGGGCGTAACTCTCGTTTCATCAATATGTTGTGGTCCCCTTCGAGGCTGGCACGAGTCGTGTAGTCTAGCGTTTCGGATTCGGCTTATGAATAACCCGAACATGGAGTCCTGGTCGGTTGACGGTTCCGATTCGACCGCGTGGTCTCGGAGCCATCCGTCGCCGCGCGCGTTGAGTTCAGGCGCGCTCCGGTGCAATGTCTCGCCGAAGCCCGCAGGGCGAAGGCGAACGACCGAGCTGGCAGTTGCGACAATCGTCCGCTGCGGCGAGCCATCCATTTGTGCAGTCAGACACGTCTAAGGACACACGCCATTGGCCATGGATATTCAGCGTCCCGCTTCGGTTGCCCGCAACAAGAAGATGCGGCAGGGTGCCTTTGCCGTCGCCGGCCTCATCGTCGTCGGGCTTGTCTCGGTGTTTCTCGCCAGGTTGCAGCCGGCCGCGCCGACCGTCGAACGGGCCACGGTCTGGGTGGACACCGTCAAGAAGGGCGACGTCCCGCGGCAGGTGCGTGGTCTCGGCACGCTCGTCCCCGTTGACGAAGCGCGGCGCTGGATTCCCGCCTCCACCCAGGGACGCGTGGAGCGCATCGTCATCCGGCCGGGCGCGGTCGTGACGCCCGATACCGTGATCCTCGAACTGAGCGATCCGCAGGCCCAGCAATCGCTCCTCGACGCCGAGCAGCAGCTCAAGGCCGTGGAGGCCGACATGGCCAGCCTCGAAGCGCAGTTGCAGGCCGAGAGCCTGAACCAGCGCTCGGTGGCCGCGACGGTCGAGGCCGATTTCGAGCAGGCGCGGCTCGAGAAGGAAGTGAACGAGGACCTGGCCAAGGACGGTCTCGTCTCCTCGCTCGTCCTCAAGCAGTCGACCGTGCGCGCCGAGTCGCTCGCCACGCGCAACCAGATCGAACAGCAGCGCGTCAAGGTTGCGGAGAGCAATATCAAGGCCCAGCTCGAGGCGCAGCGGGCGCGGATCGATCAGCTCCGATCGCTCTACAACCTGCGGCGCGAGCAGTGGGACAACCTGACGGTGCGCTCCGGCATGCACGGTGTGCTCGAACAGGTGCCCGTCGAGGTCGGCCAGCAGGTGGCGCCCGGTACCAACCTCGCCCGCGTGGCCGACCCCACCAGGCTCAAGGCCGAGCTGAGGATTGCCGAGACGCAGGCGCGGGACCTCACGATTGGCCAGGTCGCCTCGGTGGATACCCGCAACGGCATCATCCCCGGCAGGGTCGTGCGCATCGACCCGGCGGCGCAGAACGGCACCGTCACCGTGGACGTCGCTCTCGAGGGCGAGCTGCCGCGCGGCGCGCGGCCCGACCTGAGCGTGGACGGCACCGTCGAACTCGAGCTGCTGGATGACGTCTTGTACGTCGGACGGCCGGCCTTCGGGCAGGAGCAGAGCACCGTCGGCCTGTTCAAGCTGGATCAGGCAACCGGAGAGGCTTCGCGGATCCAGGTCCAGCTCGGACGAAGCTCGGTGAACACCATCGAGATCCTGGCGGGTCTGGCCGAGGGGGATCAGGTGGTGCTCTCCGACATGTCGGCGTGGGATCAGTTCGATCGAATCAGGCTTCGGTAGCGCACAAAAGGAGACGTCGATGAACGCGTCAGCACAGCCGCTCATCCGCCTGGATGGCATCAAGAAGGTCTTCTACACGGACGAGGTCGAGACCCACGCCCTGGCCGGCATTCACCTGGAGATTCAGCAGGGTGAGTACATCGCGATTGCCGGGCCGTCGGGCTGCGGCAAATCCACCCTGCTGGCCATCCTCGGCCTCCTCGATACGCCGACGGAGGGCACGTACCTCCTGAACGGCAACCAGGTGGCCAACCTGTCGCTGTCCGAGCGGGCGCGCGTGCGCAACCGAGAGATCGGGTTCATCTTCCAGAGCTTCAATCTGATTGGCGACCTCACCGTCTTCGAGAACGTGGAGCTGCCCCTCATCTACCGCGGCATGAAGGCGGCCGAGCGGCGCGAGCGGGCCAATGCGGCGCTCGAGCGCGTGGGTATGGCCCACCGTGCCAAGCACCTGCCCTCGCAGCTCTCCGGCGGTCAGCAGCAGCGCGTCGCCGTCGCGCGCGCAGTCGGCGGCCAGCCCGCCATCCTGCTCGCCGACGAGCCGACTGGTAACCTGGACTCGAAGAACGGCGAGGCCGTGATGGATTTGATGCGCGAGCTGCACCGCGGCGGCGCGACGATCTGCATGGTCACGCACGACCCGCGCTACGCGGCCCACGCCGATCGCAGCGTCCACCTCTTCGACGGCCGGGTGGTCGAGGAGAACGTGGGAGCGACGATCTAGAGGCTGTGACAGTTCAGAGTTCACAGTTCACAGTTCAAAGTCCGTGGCGACCGGCCGGATGCGCCCCGACGTCGGGCCATTCCCGGGTGATGGCCAGGTTTTTTTGAACTTTGAACTCTTGAACTTTGAACCGT
>CAZJBN010000018.1:0-45432 GCA_964543955.1 uncultured Bifidobacteriaceae bacterium | reverse complement strand
GCTTCTCGAGGAAGTAGGGAATCATGCTCACGTGGTACTTGTTGATCTTCGCGTAGTTCGTGATGCGCTCCTCGCGCTCCTGGTGATGTGAGGCCGAATGGAACGCCGCGTTGTAACCGCTGTCCGGGTAGGACCGGTTGGACGCATCGCGGCCGAGCTTGAACGCGAAGACGCGCGTCGTGTCCGAGGCGAAGGCAATCGCCTGCAGGTCGAACATCAGCTTGACGTGCTCCTCGAACGAATCCGGGACGCCAATCGGCGCGCCGGGCAGCTCGCGGGGCTCGCCGGTCCGGTTGGAGGCTTCGACCCGCTCGATGCGCCGCTCGATCTCGCGCACGTCGTCCAGGTAGTCGGCGAGGCGCGCGCGGTCAGCGGCGCCGAGATCCTTGTTGAGGCGCGCGACGGCGGTGCCCAGCCAGTCGAGGATGCTCTTGTCCTCGGCGCGGCGTTCGCGGCGCTCGCCGGGCGTGGCGCCCACGCCGAACAACTGGTCGAACACCACACGCGGGTCGCGCACCATCGGGAGCGGCTCGGTCGGCGATGCCCAGCTGATCGAATCCGTATACACGCAGGAGTAGCCGTACGAACAGCCGCCCGCCTGGTCGACGTTCTCGATGCAGAGCTGCATCGAGGGGATCGGCGTCTCCTGGCCGAAGCGGTGCGCGAACATCTGGTCGAGCGAGGTGCCGACGTGCACGTCGGAGCCCTGCGTCTGCTTGGGGTGGCACTGCGTCAGGAAGACGGCGCTCGAGCGGAAGTGGTCGCCGCCAATCTCCGGCGCGGTGAACGCCTCGGCATTGCGGACGTCGGTGTTGCTGATGATGGTGATGTGATCGCGGAAGGCCTCGAGCGGGCTGAGGCTGCTCGGCGACAGGTCGAAGGCGCGCCCCGTGCGCTCGGGCGACCACATGTGCCTGGTCGCGCCAAACGCCGTACTGCCGGCGGCGCCGTGCACCATCTCGATGGCCGCCAGCCGCACGCGCCTGGGCACGGCCTGGGCGAGCGCCGTTCCGGCCGGAACCATCGCGTCGAGCAACGGCAGGGCCATGGTCACCCCCATGCCCCGCAACACGGTCCGGCGCGAAATGTGCTTCTTCGTGATGATCATATCGGCTCCTCGAATCGGCGCGACGACAGTCGTCTGATCGCGAAATCTACTCTCAGCGAGCGGCCCGGTCCGCGTCGTTGGCGTTCTTCGGTGCCGGCACGTCCGGCGCGGCCATGCGGAACGCGGCGCTGTTGGCGACGGCCATGACGAAGGCCGAGACGGTCAGGTTGCTGGCTCGCGCCTCGCGCACGATCGCCCGCACCATCGGCATGTCGGTCGGTTCGATCCGCCGTCCCAGGGCGTAGGTCAGGAGGTTCTCGGTGAAGCTCAGGAGAAACACGTCCTGGTGCTTCACGAGCGCGTTCCGCAGGCCCTCCGGCCCTTCGATCCGCGAGCCGTCGTACAGCTCGCCGGCCGAATCGACAGGCACCTCGTTGTCCTTGATGCGCCACGCGCCGGTCGCGTCGAAGTTGTCGAGCGCCAGACCGAGCGGATCGATCACCTTGTGGCACGACGTGCAGGCCGGGTTGCGCCGGTGCTCCTCCATGCGCTCACGCGTCGAGAGGAGCTTGCCGCCCTGCGCCGCCTTCACGTCGTCGAGAGCCGGTACGTTGGGCGGCGGCGCCGGCGGCGGCGAGCCGAGCAGGACCTCCATGACCCACTTGCCGCGCTGCACGGGCGAGGTGCGGTCGGCGACGGAGGTCAGCGTGAGGATGCTGCCGTGGCCCAGGATGCCGCGCCGGTAATCGGGCACCGCCACGCGCTGGAAGCGGTTGCCCACCACGTTCGGGATGCCGTAGTGCCGGGCGAGCCGCTCGTTGACGAACGTGTAGTCGGCGGTCAGCAGGTCGAGGATGCTCCGATCCTCGCGTACGAGGCTGTCGAAGAAACGCGTGGTCTCTTCCTCCATGGCCCTGGCCAGCGTCTCGTCGTACTGCGGATAGATCAGGTAGTCGGGGATGATCTTCTCGAGGTCCTGCAGGCGCAGCCACTGCGCGGCGAAGCGCTCGGAAAGCGCCACGGCGCGCGGGTCCGCCAGCATGCGCCGCACCTGCCGGTCGAATCCGGCCCTGGCGCCGAGCGATCCGTCAGCTGCGGCCTGGAGGAGCGCCGCATCGGGCGCCGTGCCCCAGAGGAAGAACGAGAGGCGCGATGCCAGATCGGGATTGGAAATCCGATAGGCGGCGCGCACGGGTCCGGCCGAGGGCATCCGCTCGAGCCGGAACAGGAAGCGCGGGCTCATCAGGATGGACTGCACCGCCATCCGCACGCCGGACTCGAAGCCGTCCTTGTCGCGCCCCTGCTGGTAGAACATCATCGCGTCCTGCAGGTCGGCCGCCGTCGGCTCGCCGCGGTAGGCGCGCGCCGTCAGCTGCTTGACGATGGCCAGGGCGCAGCCCTCCTCCTCGGCGGCCGATGTCGGACGGCACGAGAAGATGCGGCGGCGGCTCGGCGTGTCGGAGACGCCCGTCACCTTCGTCGGTCCCACGACCGCGAAGTCGCGCAGATGCGGCAGCATGGTCACGCCGAAGCTGATGCTGACGTCCGCGAGCGTGTTCTCGAGCGGCATCATCAGGTCGTCGATCGGCCCTTCGATGTTCCGGATGAACGCCGCCGACACGCGCTGCGGCCCGGCCCTGACGTGAATGGGCGGCGTGACGAGGTCGAGCGAGTTCTTCGCGTCGGTCTCGCTCATGCGCGTATTGAGGGGCAGGAGGGCCACACGCTCGCCGTTGATGGACACCTCCACCTGCTCGGCCAGCTCGAACACCGTCATCGACTCGCGTCCGACCAGGCCGCCGAGCGGCTCGTTGTGGAGCGACATCCTGAATGCGTAGTCGCCGTCGGCCGGGAACACGTGCACGACCGAGATACCGCCGCGGGTGCCCATCGGCGCGCCCTCGACGTGCCGCATCTGCGACGCGGTCCGCCCGATCTTGTAGGTCACCGACGTGGCCGAGGCGTTCCGATCGCCGACCGCGAGGCGGCTGATCTGGCTGGCCGCGCGCAGGTAGCCGTCCATCAGCGTGGGCGAGAACGTCTGCACGTCCGCCACGTTGTCGAAGCCGGCGCTGATCGTGTCGGGTGGCAGATACGCCGTCACGTCCACATCGATGTCCAGAAGGTCGCGCACGGCGGCCCCATACTCGGCCCGGTTGAGGCGCTGGAAGGGACGGCGGCCGGGATTGGGCGACAGCGCCGCAACGGTATCGATGGCCGTCTCGAAGCTCCTGGCCAGCGTGTCGAGGACGTCGCCCTCGGGACGCCGAGCCCCGGCCGGGGGCATCATGCCCGCCCGAAGCTTGCGGATGATCTTCTCGGTGCGGTCGATGTCCTCGGTCACCCTGGAGGCGTCGAAGCCGGCCAGCGACAGCCCGCCGGCCTTCCCGCGGTCGCTGTGGCACGTCGCGCAGTACTGCCCGACGAGCTTCGTCTGCTCCGCCGTCGAAAGCGCGCTGGTCTTCTGGTGGGCGATGGCCACCTGGGGGCTGGCGGCAGCGGCACGAGCCTGAGGCGCAACCGCCTCGGCCGCGGGCCGCGCCACGCGAGTTGGCCGTTGTGGAGATCCCTGTGCGGCCAGCACCGCGCCGCCAATGGCGAGGGCCACTCCCGCACACGCAAACGTCCTCATGCGCTTCCCCCAGTCCAGGGTCTTGCACCGACAGGCTTTACGGTCCCGTAGCGTGCGTCAATTATGCGGTCGTACTGGAAAAATCGGGATGATATGTTGTACGTATTTGTCACACGATGTCGCCCGCAGAATCGGCGAGTGAGCGACCGGGAGATCGGGACACGTCTGACGATTGATGAATGAGGATTGGGTGACTCGATTCGGTGATTCGCGATTCGATGGGGTGATGTGGCCGGAACGCCCGAATCTGCCCAATCACTCGCCCGATTGGAATCGCTGGAATCACCCGGTCACGCAGTCCTCAACAATCTGTCGATTCCCCGATCTTCAAGTCATCCAATGGTTTACTGCCTCGGCGGGCTGATCATGATATGCGCGCCGGCCGTCCCGGGATCCATCAGCCACGGCACCCCTGGACCCGCCGGCTTGGTCGGCAGTCCGGTCGTAGCCGCCGTGGCAAACGGCACGTAGAGCACCCACCGCGTGTAGGCCCCGTCCAGCGTCCCAGTTGCCGCGTCGAAGGCCTTCCCGGTCGTCACGTAGAGCGTCGTCGGCTCCTTCGGCATGGCCAGCTTGCCGGCCTTGATCTCGTCCCAGCGTGTCTGGTCCCGAACGCGGTCCTCGGTCACGCCCTGGGCGGTCAGCTCGCGGCCGCGGGCCATGAACGGCTCCAGATCCTTCTGATAACAGGCGACCGAGATGCCCTCGACGGCCGGGTTGTCGGCCACGCACACCAGGTCGTTGGTACCAGGCCGCAGCGTCACAATCTTGCCGCCGTCAAAGCCCACCACCATAGCGCCGGCGCGGCGGTCTTCGGGCGCCGCGAGCACAGCCTGCGCAATCTGCGCATCACGAGACAGTTCCTGCGCTCCGGCCGCCATGGGCAGGAGCAGCAACGCCAGCAGTCCAGTCGTCCTCATCATCGGGTGCCTCCGAAGGCCCCATCATACGGGACCCGTCGCCGTTCGAGCGAGCCGTACAAACCAATGGGACCGCCTGTCC
This sequence comes from uncultured Bifidobacteriaceae bacterium, assembly GCA_964543955.1. GTDB lineage: Bacteria > Acidobacteriota > Vicinamibacteria > Vicinamibacterales > UBA2999 > VFZN01. Next base: position 40,750 of record CAZJBN010000018.1, on the reverse strand, counting down.
CCCCATACGTGGAAGAGGCGGCCCCATCTGGAACGAGCGTGAGCCGGGCTGCTACCAGCGGGGCTCGGTGCGCCTGCGTTCGCCGCCAAAGCCACCACCACCGGCGCCGCCGTTGGTCTTGGGCCGGGCTTCGTTGACGGTGAGATTCCTGCCGCCGTAGGCGAAGTTGTTCAGTGTGTTGATGGCGTTCTGCGCATCGTCTTCGGTTGCCATCTCGACGAATGCGAAGCCGCGGGCACGGCCAGTGGCCATGTCGCGCATCACGCTCACCGATTCCACGGCGCCGGCCTGCGAGAAGAGCTCGCGCAGATCGCTTTCGCCGGTGTCGTAGGGCATGTTGCCAACGTAGAGTTTTCGAGCCATGGATTGTCAGTTCTCTCTCTGCCTCGGCACTGCGAGGCGTTCATGCAAACGCGGATGATCCGGAATGGATCCAGGGATGGATTCGGCTGACGACTAACGGATTACGTTTGCGATGAGAGGCGAGACTGAACAGAGGCTCGGATTCGGCGCGGCACGCAGTCAACTAGCTGCTTTCTTCCATCGAACGAAGCCCAAGTATAGCACGGTTTCCCGACGACCCGTCGCCGGCCGCCCGCCGAGCCGTCGCCCTCCCCGCGGCGCCGTGACGACACGCGCCCGCACCAGGGCTACTCTAGGGGTGATGGCTTCTCTTCCCGACCCGAGCGTGGACATCGCGCCGGCCGACGATCCCACACCGGCCACGGTCGTCCTTGCCGGCGGCTGCTTCTGGTGCGTGGAGGCTGTGTTCCTGCCGCTGAACGGCGTGCTCGGCGTGCGCTCCGGCTACGCCGGCGGAACGGCTGACACGGCCAACTATCAGGCCGTCTGCTCCGGTCTGACCGATCATGCCGAGGCCGTGGAGATCGCGTACGACCCCTGGCGCATCTCGCTCGGCCTGCTCTTCAAGGTCTTCTTCGCCGTGGCGCACGACCCCACCCAGAAGGACCGCCAGGGCCACGATCGCGGACGGCAGTACCGATCGGCCATCTTCTACCGTACGCCGCAGCAGAAGCACGTCGCCGAGGCGTATATCTCGCAGCTCGGGGCTGCGCGCGCGTTCGACGCCCCGATCGTGACCACGCTGGAGCCGCTGGAGGCGTTCTACGAGGCCGAGGCGTACCATCAGAACTACGCCGAGCGGAACCCGACCCAGCCCTACGTCCTCTTCACCGCCCTTCCCAAGGTCGAGAAGCTGAACGACGCCTTCGCGGCACTCCTGCGCAAGCGCTGACAACGGGCAGGCGCCCGGCGGCACGCGCCCCGCCTGGCATCCTGGGGGGCTGGCAGCGTGGCGAGCGCCACAGGCCGCCCGGGGCCTGCTAGGATGCGCGCATGCGCATCTCATCCGCCCTCATCGTCGGCGCGCTCGCAGCCGCATCGCCCGCCTCCGCCGGCCAGCACACGTTCGTCCCGACCGACGGCGTGCAGACCTTTGCAGTGCGGCCGCCAGTGCTTCGCATCAAGCCAGGCGACACCGTGAAGACCGAGACGTTCTCGAGGCCGGGCGACTACTACGACCCGCAGAAGGCCGGTCCGTGGCCGGGCGAGGTCGGCCCGTTCCACATCGAGGGCGCGGCGCCGGGCGACACGCTGGTCGTGAAGGTGCTGTCGCTCACGCCGAATCGGGACGTCGCCATCTCCAACGTCACGCCGGGAGGCATCAGCGGCGTGGCCGCCGACAGCCGCACGCGCATGCTGAACGATCCGCTGCCGCCGCGCCGCTTCGTGTGGCAGCTCGATCGGCAGCGAATGGTCGGCGTCATCGACCTTCCGAACTCGAAGATGAAGCGCATCGAGCTGCCGCTGAAGCCGATGCTCGGGCGCGTGGCCACCGCGCCGGCCGGGGCCGAGGCCTGGGGCGGTCTCTGGCCCGGCGACTTCGGCGGCAACATGGACGCAGCGGACGTGACGGCCGGCGCCACGGTCTACCTGCCCGTCTTCCACGAGGGCGCGCTGTTCTACTTCGGTGACTTTCACGCGCTCCAGGGCGACGGTGAGATTGCCGGCTCGGGGCTCGAGTCCACAGCCGACGTGACGTTCCAGTTCGACCTCATCAAGGGCCAGCGCATCCGCTGGCCCCGCATCGAGAACGACGAGTACCTGATGGTGGCCGGGAGCGTGCGTCCGACGCTCGATGCGCTGCGGATCGCCTACGTGGAGCTCATCGAGTGGCTCGTGGCCGACTACGGCTTCGACAAGATGGAGGCGTACCAGATCGTGTCACAGGCCGGCGTCGTGCGCGTGGCCAACGTCGTGGATCCCAATCACACCATCGTCGCGAAGTTTCCGAAGAGCGTGTTGAAGCAGTGACGAAGACGCTTGTCGGGAACCGGGAGGAGCGAACTGCGCTAGTCGGGACCCGGGAACCGGGAACCGCGAATCGGCGGCGGGCGTCAGGAGAGCAACCGGTCTCGAAGCTCGGGCGGCGGGATCTCGCAGGCGTTGGAGGCGCCGGCCAGCCTGTGCCGGAGGCGGGCCACCACGCCGTACGCGAGATCGCGCAGCGGCGCCGGCACCCACAGGAGGACTCCGGCCGCGCGCCAGGGCCATGAGAGCCTCGAGGCGATTCGGAGCGAGGCAGTGGAACGCAGGTAGACGTGCTCGCCTTCGATCAGCACGAGGCTGCGCGCCGCCTCGCGCGTCAAGCCGTGCCGCGCCAGAAGCGCCACGGCCTGCGGCCACTGCGACGGCGCGAAGTGGAAGTGGCCGGCCGGGTCGCGCCGCGCGATGAAGCGGACGGACGCTTCGCAGAAGCCGCAGGTGCCGTCGAAGAGGATGATGCTCGTCACGGGACGATGGCGATGGCCTCGATCTCGACCTTGTAGTCGGGGCTGGCGAGCCGGGTGACGCCGACGAGCGTGCTCGCCGGCGCGTGGCCCCCGAAGTACTTCGCCCGGACGGCCGCCGCCGCCGGATCGCGGTACGCGTCCACGTCCGTCGTGTAGACCGTGATCTTCGCGACGTGGGAGAAGTCTGCCCCCTGTGACGCGAGCGCGATCTGCAGGTTCTTCAACACCTGCTCGACCTGTTCGACCATGCCCGGTCCGACGACCTTGCCCTGCCGATCGGCGCCGACCTGGCCGGCAATGTAGAGCGTGTTGCCCACGCGAACGACGTGGGAGTAGGTCGTGGGCGTGCTCAGCCCCGGAGGGTTGACGCGCTGCAGCGCCTGTCCGTGGACGGCGGCAACGGCCGCGGCGGCGACGACTGCGGTGACGAGAACGAGAGTACGTCTGCTGGTCATGGCGGCCTCCAGGCGCGAGCACTTCGCGATTCGGGCAGGACCGAAGGCCCGGCCTCCAACCGATCGGACGATCAGGCGGGCGGGGCGGCCCTGCCTCCGCAACGGGTTACCGCAGCGCGATCCGTGCGCCCACACGGACCGTGCGTGGCCAGCCGACCAGCCGGATGGGCGTCCGGCCGGTGTCGTAGTCCTGGTCGAAGAGGTTTTCGACGGCGATGAACCCGACCAGCCCGGGAGTCACGGCACGGCTCACCTGCACGTCGACGACGCCGTAGGCGCCGAGGACGAACTCGTTCCGGTCGTCGTCGAACTGCTCGCCGCTGAAACGGGTCTGCACTGCCGCGGTGACCCATCGCGGGTCGGTCCATGTCAGGCCCAGGCCACCCTGGATCTCCGGGACCTGAGGTACGCGGTTGCCCTCGATCTCCGGCGTCGCGACCGAGCCGCGGAAATGGCTCGACGTGAACACGAGCTGACCGTTCAGGCTGAGCGTGGGCGTGAGGCGCGCATCGGCCTCGAGCTCGACGCCGCTCGCGCGAATCTTGTCGGAGTTGCGCCGTTCGCGCGTGATGAGCACGGGCGTGCTCGAGAGCGTCACGTTGGCGATGGCGCCGTCGAGGTTGTTGAAGAACGCCGTGGCGCGCGCCGACATTCGCGACCACGAGCCGAGAACGCCGCCCTCGACACCCGTGAGCGTCTCGGGATCGAGCAGCGGGTTCGGGTTGGTCACGGCGTTGCCCACGCGGAAGCCCCGATGCAGCTCGTTCAGCGTCGGTGGACGGTTCGCGCGGTACACGGCGCCCTGCAGCGAGAGGGGCCCCTGCCGCCAGGCGACGCCCGCGCGCGGACTGAAGAACGTGACCGACTTCTCAGGCAGCAACTGGTCGGTCGGCGTGGACTTCCACCAGTCGACGCGGCTGCCCAGATCAAAGGTCAGGCGATCCCCCGCCGGCACGCTGGCCCTCGCGTAGAGCGCGCCCGAACGCTCCTCGCCGCCGGCGAGGAATGGCCCGCTCTGCACATTGGTGAGCGAATAGCGAAGCTCGCTCACCTCGGATTCGGTCTGCTGATAGTCGCCGCCGGCAATGAGCGTCGCGATCCCGATGAGGCGCGTCCACTGCACGCCGACGCTCGCGAACGTGGTGTCGGTCGTTTGCTCGGTCGTCAGGCGCTCGCTGTCGCGTCCCGGCGTGGCCACGGCCGAAAAGGTCTGGTAGTAGTCCTGGGCGCTCCGGGCCGCCCGGGCCTGCCACACGCCGCCGCCCAGCGCGCCTCCGACATCGGCCGACACTTCGGCCCAGTCCGTGGTGTTGACCTGCATCGGCGTCCCGTTGCCGCGGTCTTCGTCGTAGAGCGCCACCTTGAGCCAGGCGTGCCAGGTGTCGCGCTGCCGCCCTCCGGTGAAGAACCCCGTGACGTAATCGCTGTCGGCGCGCGTATCCACTGGACCGCGGGCTTCGGGCGCCACGGTGTAAGCGCCGTCCGTGGTCGTCGCCTCGAACGCTCCCGACCCGGCCCACCCGTCGTGCTCGATCCCGCCGAAGAGCGAGCCGCGGAAGGTGCTGAGCGATCCGCCTTCAATCGTCGCGCGCAGCCGCGTGCGGTCCGGGCGAAACGTCAGGACCTGGATGACGCCGCCGAGCGCATCGGCGCCGTAGAGATCGCCGGTGGCGCCGCGCACGACTTCCACGCGGTCGACCGCCGCCTGCGGCACGCGGTTCCAGTAGACCCAGCTGCCGAACGGATCGTTGAGTGGCACGCCGTCGGCGAGCACCAGCGTGCGGCTGGCGCCCGACCCCGAGACGCCTCGCAAGGTGACGCCCTGCGTCGTGGGGTTGGCCACGCGAGAGGAGGAGCGGCGGAAGAGGCTGAATCCCGGCGTCTGGCGAAGCACGTCATCGAGCGCGCCCGCCGGCGAGTTGCTCAGCTCGGCGGACGTGAGGACAGTCGAGCTCGCCGCGCTCGGCAGGCGCTCGGCGCCGCGTGTGGCCGTGACCACGACCGAGTCGGCAAAGCTGGCCGGCCTCAACACCACGCGTACGGTCCCGTTCGGCGTCGGCAGTTCGGCCGCGGAAAACCCGATGGAGACGACGCGGACGCTGACAACCGCAGCGTCGATGACGAATGTGCCGTCCGGGGACGACTCGGCCTTGACCGTCCGGCCGTCCGCCGTCGTCGCCGTGATCTCCGCGCCGCCGACCGTCGCGCCCGAGATGTCCACCACGACGCCCGTCAACGAGGCAGGCGGCGTCTGGGCGAGACCCGGGATGGCCACGACGACGAGCAGCAACGCCGAAACAGCCAACGATCGCGAACGCGCAAACATGACGGTAAACTGTACACCAAGGGCCGGCCCCTGGCGGGGGCCGGCAGGCAACCCACCTTGAGTCATACGGCCACCGGCTCGGCTCGCGAGCCCGACCCCATTCCGGCAACCACGCCTCCGGGCCACGACGATGTCGTGATGCTCGAGGGACCGCAGTCACGTACGCGCGAGCTGATGCTGCTCGGCCGCGCCGTGCGCGATTTCGTCCGCGGCTTCCGCGCGCTGCACTTCGTCGGGCCCTGCGTGACCGTGTTCGGGTCGGCGCGCTTCGTGGAGACGCACCCGTACTACCAGCTGGCACGCGAGGTCGGGAGCGCACTGGCACGCATCGGCTTCACCGTGATGACCGGCGGCGGGCCGGGCGTGATGGAAGGCGCCAATCGCGGCGCGCGCGAGGCGGGCGGCGCTTCCATCGGCTGCAACATCGAGCTGCCGTTCGAGCAGCATCCCAACCCGTACCTCGACCGCTGGGTCGAGTGCCACTACTTCTTCGTGCGCAAGGTGCTGCTCCTCAAGTACTCCTACGCGTTCGTCGCGCTGCCGGGCGGCTTCGGCACGCTGGACGAATTGAGCGAGGCGCTCACCCTCATCCAGACCGGCAAGGTCGCCGAGTTCCCGATCGTGCTCATGGGCCGCGAGTACTGGGAGCCGTTTCTCGCGATGGCGCGCGAAATGCTGGAGGCCGGCACCATCTCGGCGAAGGACCTGGAGCTCATGCTCGTCACAGACTCGGTCGAAGAGGCGATGGCCCACATCGAGCAACAGGCCGTGATCAAGTTCGGGTTGCGGCGCCGGCGGCGCCCCCGGCCATCCATCCTGCTGGGCGAACCGGGACCGATTGCCACCCATCCCCCGGGGAGCGCCTCCACGTCCGGCTCGCGGTGACGCGCTGATGTACTCTTGTTGCGCATGCGCCTAGCCCGCCTGGCTGTCGCCAGCGTCAGTCCGACCGTCGGCGCCGTGACGAGCAACCGCGCGCGGATCCTGGCCGTGGCGCGCGAGATGGCCGCGGCCGATGTCACGATCGGCGCGTTTCCCGAACAGGTGATTGGCGGCTACCCGCCCGAGGATCTGATTCAGTGGCGCGGGTTCCTCGACAGCCAACGCCGCGCGCTCGAGGGTCTTGCCGCCGACATGTCGGACCTGCCCACGGTGTTCGTGCTGGGAATCGCGGTGGCCGTCGGCGGCCAGTTGTTCAACTGCGCGGCCATCGTCCATCGCGGGCAGATCCTGGGACTCGTGCCCAAGGAGAAACTCCCGACCTACAACGTCTTCTACGAGGGTCGCACCTTCTCACGCGGGGGGGCCGGCCTGGCCCTCGACGCGGCGGGCGTTCCCCTTGGCGACTACCTCTTCGAGTTCGACTTCGGCCCGGTCGCGATCGAGGTGTGCGAGGACGCCTGGTCGCCGGATGGGCCCATGCGCCGCCGCTGCTACGCCGGCGCCGAAATCGTCGTCAACGTGTCGTGCTCGCCGTACCGGATGGGCATCGATGCGACGCGCCGGGAGATGCTGGCCACGCGGGCGGCGGACACGCAGGCCGTGCTGCTCTATGCCAACGCCGTCGGCGGACAGGACGGACTCGTCTACGACGGCGGCGGGTTCGTCTTCCAGAACGGACGCCTCGTGCTCGATGCGCCGCGCTTCCAGGACGGGTGGTGGTCGGCGGTCGTCGATCTGGATCGCACGCGACGGTTGCGCCTCGAGAACACGACCTGGCGCAGCGACTGCGAAGCCTTCCTCCTGGAGCGGCAGGCCGTCCCGCGCATTGGCAGCGACCGCGCCACCGCCGATCGATCGCGGCTGGTCTTCCCTGCGCCGGAGGGCGGCAGCTTCTTCCTCCCCGCCAGCCGGGCGCCTGAGCCCGATCCGCGCGACCGCGCGCTCGACGATCTGTTCGAAGCGCTCGCACTCGGCCTCAAGAGCTACTACGAGAAGACCGGGGCGTTCCGCTCGATCGGTATCGCACTCTCCGGAGGGCGCGATTCGATGCTCACGCTGCTCATCGCGTGGCGAGCGTCGCAACTGATTACCGGCGGCACGACCCTCGCCGCGTTCTACATGCCGAGCCGGCACTCCCAGCAAGCCACGCGGCGTGCGGCCGAGGACCTGGCGCGCGAGCTCGGCGTGGGCGTCGAGGTCGCCGCCATCGACGAGGCGACAGATCGCGAGGTCGAGGCCGTCACCACGATGCTCGGCGGCAGCCCGCCGACCGAGCTGACGCGACAGAACATCCAGGCGCGCATTCGCGGCCAGCGTATGTGGAACTGGGCCAACACGTCGGGCGGACTCTTTCTCCAGACCGGGGACATGAGCGAGAAGGCTGTCGGCTACACGACCATTGGCGGCGATCTCGAGGGGGCGCTCTCGGTGATCGCCAATGTGCCGAAGACGGTGGTTATCGCGCTCCTGGCTCGCCTGCACGCCCGTTTCGGGTTCAACGGCATTGCCGCCACCCTCGCCACCGAGCCCGGGCCCGAGCTGGCCGACGACCAGGAAGCCGAGCGCGAGCTCATGCCGTTCCCTGTCCTCGACGCGTGCCTGCACCTCTATGCCGGCGAGAAGATGTCGCCGGGCGAGATGGCCGGCGCGCTTGCGGGCCTCTTCCCCGACGAAGATCCGGACACGCTCGGGCAGTGGGCAGTGCGTTTCGTCCGCCTGTTCTCTCAGTCCATCTACAAGTGGGTGCAGTCCCCACTGTCGCTCCACGTCGGGTCGCTCGATCTCGATCGCGAGCGTGCACTGCAGATGCCGGTGGTGCAGAAGAATGAATGGTACTGAGTCGCGAATCTGATGATCTGGTGAGGTGGTGATCGGGCGATCGATCTGGCGAGTGGGTGATTTCGCGGATCGAGTGATCCACTTGGTGATCTATCTGAGGACTGGGTGACCTTACTCAGCGCGCAGAGCGATTGCGGGATCGACACTCGCCGCGCGGCGTGCAGGGACAAACGCTGCGGCGATCGCCAGCAGCAACAGGCCGCCGGTCACCGCCACGATGAGCCACGGCTCGGCCACCGAAACGCCGAACAGCAGTGCCTGGAGGCCCCGCGCGGCGCCCGCCGCCAGCGGCAGGCCGACGGCCGTTCCCATCAGCGCCACCCAGGCGCCGTCTCTGATGACGCGCGAGGCGACGGTGCCGGGCGTCGCGCCGAGCGCCATCCGCACGCCGATCTCCCGGCGACGGCTGGCAACCGCGAAGGCAAACGCCGCGTAGGTCCCGACAAACGCGAGGATGATGCCGAATCCGGCCACACCCCCGGCCACTGTCGCGCCCATCCGTTCCACCACCGGAGCTCGCGCCAGCAGGTCGGCCATCGGCACGGTCTCGTGCACCGTGTCGACGCCGTGCCTGGACACGATCTGCCGCAGCACCGATGCCGCCGTGGCCGGATCGGCAGTGGCGACGAGCACGGCCGGATTGAATGCGGCCGTTGGCACCTGTGCCATCGGTCGGAAGATGACCGACGGCCTCGGATCGCGCGGGTTCCCCATCGTCGTGTCGGCGACGACACCAACGACTGTCATCTCGGTGTTGGCGGGCATCTGCCGCTGAACGAGCGTCCGGCCGATCACGCTGCGGGACGGTGACAGGACGCGCGCAAAGCTCTCGTTGACGATGGCGACGGCACGGGAGTCGTAGCGATCGGCATCGCTGAACGTGCGGCCCTCGCGAAGGGGGATGCGCATCATCTCGAAGAAGTCCAGGGAGACGAAGTCAGGAACCGCGTCAGCCCTTTGATCGCTGCCCTCGATCCATGTCTGAGCCCCGCGGAGCGAAGTGACCAGGCGGGGGAACCGCAGTGCCATGGAGACCGCATCGACGCCGGGGATCGCTCGTATCTCTTCCATCAGCACCGGGTAGTACGCGGCCTGCCGTCCAGGCTGGAACCCCGATTCCGGCCGCGGCTCGAGCATCGCGACCAGGATGCCGTCGGTCCGAATGGCGCCGAACCCGTCCTGGAGCCGGGCGAGCGATCGGCTCATCATCAACGCCGACGCCACCAGGACGACGGTCAGCGCGACCTGGCCAACAAGGAGCCCGGTCATCCACCGCGCGGACCCGCCGGCGATCGTCCGCTCCCAGGCGAAGCCGAGGCGGTTGCCGCCGCGCAGGATCACCCACGCGGGAACCGCACTCATCAGAACGGCGGCGACCAATGCCGTGGCCGCGGTCGCAGCGATGACGCGGTGGTCGGGTGCGAACGAGACTGCATGCGGAATGCTCGAGGGCACGATGTAGGCGGCCAGCCACGCTGTGGCCGCGATGCCCGCTGGTATCGCGAGCACGGCGCCGCCAATGGTCAGCCAGAGGTTCTCGCTGACAAGCTGCTGAATCAGCCGCCGGCGCGTGCCGCCCAGGGCGAGCCGAACCCGCAACTCTCCCATTCGGGCACCCTGCCGGGCGAGCACGAGGCCGCCGAGGTTGACCGCACCCAGAACGAGCAGCACTGCCGTGAGGCCCAGGACGAGCGTTACCGGCCTCGCGTAGCGCGTGCGATACCGTGACAGGCCCGTCGCCATCGAGTTGATCTCGGGTACCGTGTCCCGCAACTGATCGCGTTCGGTGGCCGAGACTCCGGCCGGGATCGTCGCGTCGAGCACCGCCGGCCAGCGCGCACGCAGTTGGGCGCTCGCCTGTTCGCGCGTGACACCTGGTCTGAGCCGCCCGACAAGGTAGTAGGCCAACTGGCGCCTGGTCGGGCCCGCCGGCAAGACCGAATCGAAGGGCGTGAACACGTCCACGCCGTAGTCCGCGTCCAGGCCGGCAAAGCCGGGAGGCATCACGCCGATCAGCTCGACCTCGACGCCGTTGACCACGAATCGCCGTCCGACGGCGCGTGGGTCGGACCCGAACTGGCTGCTCCACAGACGATGGCTGATGACCGCAACGTGGCGGCCGGGGCCGTCGACGGGCGCATCGGCATCGAGGATGGGCCGGCCCATGATCGGGGCCACGCCAAAGGCCGCGAAGCATTGGCCGGTCACCAGCGTCGACGCCACGCGGCTCGGCGTGCCGTCGACCACCACCGAAAAGACGGTGCCCCCGAAGTCGGCGCAGAGTGGGTCGAGCGGGCCGTCGCGGAGCACGTCCACCGCCGACACGGGGATGCCGCGCTCCTGACCGGCGCTGTTGGTCGGGACGATCGCGATGAGCGACGCCGGATCGTGGACGCCGATTGGCTTGAACAGGAGGCCGTTCGCCAGGCTGAACATCGCGACGTTGATGCCAACGCCCAGCATGAGGGTCAGCAGCGCGCCTGCCGTGAATCCGGGCGAACGCCGCAGGTGGCGCCCTGCGTACAGGACGTCATGCCGCCATCCGTCCGCCCATGTCTCGAGTCGATGAAGAAACGCTGCCATCCCATCAGCCCCCGCCAGATTCGGCGCCAGCCTGACCGCCTTCGCGTTTGCTGTCAACTGCGCGGGAGCTCTCCCTTCGCCGGGGTTGGGTTCCAGCCGGGATAGAATGTCGGGACGCCAGGCGGCGAGTCCTGAAGATGCACGAAAGAACCGCTCGTACCCTCGTGCTGCTGCCGGGCAGCCAGCTCCGCGTTGTCCTGTCGTGGTTTGCCGAGCTCACCGGCTGGATGCGCGTACCGGCGTGATCGAGACAACCGACCTCGACGACGAGCGACTCGAGCCGTACCGGTGGGTGGTCGATCCGGAGCGGCTGACCGAACGGGACCTGTTCGTCGCCGAAGGCAGGCTGGTCGTCCGCCGGCTGCTGCCGCTGGCAGACACATCCGGCCATCGTCTCGAAGGCGCCGTCGAGTCCGTTCTCGTCTCGCCGGCCGCCGCGGGACAGCTGGCCGATCTGGTTGCCGCTCATCCCGGCGTCGTGTTCTACCAGGTCCCACAGGCCGCGATGAACGAGCTCGTGGGCTTCAACATCCATCGCGGCTGCCTTGCCATCGCGAGGCGGCCTGCCCCGCTCGTCGTGACGCCGGCAATGCTCGCGTCGGTGCGGGCGATCGTCGTGCTCGAGGGCGTGAACAATCCCGACAACCTCGGCGGCATCTTCAGGAGCGCGGCAGCGTTTGGAGTGGATCTCGTCGTGCTCGGTCCCGGCACGGGCGATCCGCTCTACCGGAAAGCGATCCGGACCTCGATGGGCGCGGTGTTGGCAGTACCCTATGTGGATGCGGGACCGTGGCCGCAGGCTCTCGAGCATGCTCGCGGCGCCGGACTCCGCCTCATCGCGCTCACGCCAGGCGACGGGGCGATTCCGCTCGACACACTGGCTCGAGACCGCGGCCGGTTCGCGCTGCTGTCGGGCGCAGAGGGCGAAGGGCTCAGCGCGGCAGCGCTCTCGGCTGCCGACCTCCGCGTCCGCATTCGAATGACCGGCCTCGTGGACTCCCTCAACGTGACGACGGCGACGTCCATCGCGCTCTATCACCTGCTGCAAGGCTGACACGTGACCGAACATCCTGCCGTCGCCGAGCTCGGCTCGGATCCCCTGGCGTTCATCGCCGACCGCATGCAGATCGAGGCCGAATGGGCGGTCGAGACGGCGGACCGCATCACCTGGTGGGCGGGCTCCCTCGCTCAGCGCATCTCGATCACGGCTCCCCGGGACGTTCACGGCGTCCAGGTCGTCACGCTGCACGCCGAAACGGATCTCGTGTCCGGCGTGTCGGCCGGCGCTGATACGTGGGAGGGGCTTGCCGGCATCAACCGCCTTGCCAGCCTCAGTGCCTACGTCGCGGATGTCCCGGCGCGCACGATCCGGTTGCACGCATCGGTGTCGCTGACGAAGGAGAACCTGCCGATGGCGCAGGTGCTCGCCCTCCACGCAGTGGCGCTGCAGGTCGCTGACGCGCACGCAGAGGCCAATGAACTGGCTCGGGTCTTCGGCGGGACGGTGGACGCATCAGCGCACCCGCGAGCCGGGCGGCGTGCACGCGCCGACGAGATGCTGGGCGTTGTCCGAATCTACCAGCAGCGCGGGCAGGACCCGTCGCCGTTCACGACCGAGGAGCTGGCGAGGCTCGTGCACATCGAACCGCGGCCGTGGCTCATGGCGTCGAGCGAGCCGTCGCGCCTGGTCGCCGACCTGGCCTTTGCCGACGGACGCCCCGCGCGGTTGGAGCTCGACGCGTCGGCCACGCACCCTGCACTTGGTTCGGGTCTTCAGATCCGACTCGCGCTTCCGGTGGAGCCCGATGCGGCGCTTGCGCAGCGGCTCAATGCCAACGAAGCCAGCCAACCCGATGCGCACCAGCTCGGCGCGTGGTGCGTGGACGGAGAGCGCGGCCTGCTCTTCGCGGCCTTCGTCCCATCCGGCGCCTACATGCCGGAACTGATGCGCGCGCTCGTCTACCACGCGGCCGGTCGCAATGAATGGGCGCGGGCAGTGCTCTTTCCGCAGTAGCACGCTCTCGCGAACATCACATCTCGTCACCGCGGCCGGCTACGCCCAGTCGAGCGCGCGGGTCACGGCCTTCTTCCACCCGCCGTGGAGCCGCTCGCGATCGGCGGATGCCATCGCCGGATGGAACTCCCGATCCAGTGCCCAGTTCCTCCGCACGTCGTCCAGGCCGGCCCAGTAGCCGACGGCCAGGCCCGCCAGGTACGCGGCGCCAAGCGAAGTCGTTTCGGCAACCACGGGCCGCCGCACCGGCACACCGAGGAGATCCGCCTGGAACTGCAGCAGCATGTCGTTGGCGGACGCGCCGCCGTCCACTTTGAGCGTGGTCAACGGGAGACCGGACTCCTGCTGCATCACGTCGAGGACGTCCCTCGTCTGGTACGCCATGGCATCCACGGCCGCGCGCGCGATGTGGGCCATCCGGGTATTGCGTGTCAGCCCGACGATGACGCCGCGGGCACGTGGATCCCAGTACGGCGCGCCCAGACCGACGAACGCGGGCACGAGGTACACGCCGTCGGTGTCCGGCACCTGCGCCATCAGCTGCTCCACGTCCGGCGACGCATGGATGGCTTTCAGCCCGTCGCGCAGCCACTGAACCGTCGCGCCCGCCACGAAGACGGCGCCTTCGAGCGCGTAAGTCGTCTCCGCGCCGATCTGCCAGCCGACGGTCGTCAGCAATCCTTTGTCGGAGGAGACCGGCGTCGATCCCGTGTTGAGCAGCATGAAGCAGCCCGTGCCGTAGGTGTTCTTCGCCGCGCCCGGCTCGAAGCACGCCTGGCCGAAGAGCGCCGCCTGCTGATCGCCGGCAATGCCGGCAATCGGGACCGGCACGCCGAGAATCGATCGATCCGTCTCGCCGTAGACCTCGCTCGACGAGCGGACCTCGGGCAGCATCGCCCGCGGCACGTCGAGCAGCCGCAGCAGCTCGTCGTCCCAGGCCATGGTGTGGATGTCGAAGAGCATCGTCCGGCTCGCGTTGCTGACGTCGGTGACGTGCAGCCGTCCACCGGTCAGCCGCCACAGCAGGAAGCTGTCCACCGTGCCGAAGAGCACCTCTCCGCGCTCCGCGCGGGCGCGCAGGTCAACAATCGAGTCCAGGAGGTGCGCGATCTTCGTGCCCGAGAAATAGGCATCGACGACAAGCCCCGTCTTTCGCCGAACCGTGGACTCGTGGCCCTCGGCCTTCAGCCGCTCGCAGATCGGTGCCGTGACACGGCTCTGCCACACGACGGCGTTGGCCACGGGCTTCCCCGTGTCCTTCTCCCACAGCACGGTCGTTTCGCGCTGGTTGGTGACGCCGATTGCGGCGAGATCGGCCGCGGTGATCCCGGCCCGCGCCAGCACGTCCCGCGCCGTGGCCAGCTGGGACGACCAGATGGCCTCGGGATCGTGTTCGACCTCGCCGGGCCGTGGGAAGATCTGCGGGAACTCCTGCTGGGAGAGGGCCACGACGTGTCCGCCGCGATCGAAGACGATACTGCGGCTGGAGGTCGTGCCCTGATCGAGCGCGAGAACGTAGCGGCTCATGCGCCCGTCTTTCCGGGCGCGAGGAACCGCCCGACGAAGAGGTCGTACATCGCGACGCCGGCCACGCCCCCTGCGAGGGGGCCGACGATCGGGACCCACCACCATCCGTTGCCCGCGGTGAAGACGCCGCTTCCCCATCCCGCGATCGCGGTGAAGAGGCGCGGCCCGAAATCGCGTGCCGGGTTGATGGCATAGCCGGCGTTGAAGCCGAACGCGACACCGATGGCCACGACGAGGAGGCCGATCACCGGCGCAGCCAGCCAGGGAGGCGGCGCGGCGTTCCTCGAGTCGGTCATCGCCAGCACGCCGACCATCAGCAGCGCGGTGCCCACCACTTGATCGACCAGGCCTCCGCCGAGTGAGAGGAACGGCTGTGGATAGGTGGCGAAGATCCCGGCCGTCCCGAGATCGCCCTGGACCTGGCGGACGCCGCCGTCGAACGCCGCGAACGCTTCGCGGTACGTGACGAACACCACCAGCGCGGCGGCAAAGGCACCTGCCGTCTGCGCGAGCGCGTAGTGCGGGACCTTGCGCCAGGCAAAGCCGCGTCGCGCCGCCAGCGCCACGGTGACTGCCGGATTGAGGTGCGCGCCCGAGACACCAGCTGCTGTGTAGACGCCGAGCATCACGCCGAGTCCCCACCCGAGATTGATGGCGAGATACGAGCCGTTGGCCTCCCGGCTGAGAACGGTCTGCGCCACGACGCCCACGCCAAACACGATGAGGATGAACGTGCCGAGAAACTCCGCTGCCGCCTCTCTGAGCATGCGGGATTATGTCTCAGCTCGAATGCGCGAGCCTCGGGTTCACCGACGCGGTCCCGGGATCGCCGCAGTCGAGGGGCGGGGTATGATCGATCGCTTGACGCTCACGGACTGTACCGGCCGGATGGCCGGAGGCTTCGACCTGCCGCACACGACGCGCATCCGTGACGAGGGGATCCTGTCGGAGAACCAGGTGTAATGCTCGCGGCCATCCAGGAGTGGGCCTCGGAGCTCGGCGGGCTCGGGCTCTTCATCATCGCCGCGCTCGATTCGTCGTTGCTCTCGTTCCCCCAGGTCAACGACCTGCTCATCCTGTACCTCAGCACGAAGAACCCGGCGCGGATGCCGTACTACGCGCTCATGACCACGCTCGGGTCGCTCGTGGGCTGCCTGGTGCTGTATGCGATCGCGCGCAAGGGTGGCGAGGTGTTCCTGCGCAGGCGGTTCAGCGCCGAGCGCGTCGACCGCGGCTTCCATCTCTATCAGCGCTTCGGGCTGCTGGCCGTCATCGTGCCGGCGCTGCTGCCGCCGCCGACACCTTTCAAGCTCTTCGTCCTGATGGCGGGCGCCGCCCGCGTCTCACCGTTGAAGTTCGGACTGGCCATTCTCGTCGGGCGCGGCATCCGGTATTTCGGGCAGGGGTATCTCGCGGTCAGGTACGGCGAGCGCGCCGCGGCAATCGTCCAGGAGAACGGCTCGATGGTTGGCCTGGCGCTGGCGACGCTGGCGCTCGGCATCGGCCTCGCCTACTACTGGCTCCGGCGTCAGGATTCTCCGGAGAGCCGTGCCGGCAGCTCCGAGGCCTCGAACGGGCGATAGTCGTAGTAGGCGCGCCGGAAGTGAATGGTGACTTTCCGCACGACGAGCGCGCGGCCGGTCCCGTCGAACGCGGTCTCGACCGGCAGCCACGCACCGTTGATCTTGCGCCGGGTGAACGACACTTCGGAGCCCTTGTGCAACCGGGCGATCATTCCCCAGCCGAAGGAGACATCGTCGATGGCCGTCGCGGCGACGTGCATGACCTCGTATTCCGTCTCGTGCACCCAGGCCTGGCCGGCAAACGCCCTGGCGATGCGGCCTTCACGAGATCTCGGCCGCGCGTCGGGACGCGGCTCGAACCTGATGACGATGGCGGGTTGGCCTTCCCAGGTATCGCGGCCTGCGATGGTAAACGTGAACATGTCGAGCGCCTCGCCCGCCTGGGCCTCGTCCTTCGCGAGCGCCTCCGCTTCCTTGCGCGTACGGGCGTCGCGCTCGGACCGGCCTTCGCGCGCCATCCGGCGTCGCCAGTCGTCGAGTTCCTTCAGGTATCGGCGATCCTGCTCGGACAGCTCCTCTCGCGTGAGCGGGCGGCCGTCGCGCTCGACCAGTCGCCGATAGCTGAGCTCGTCGTTCGGATGCGGGTATACCTCGTGCACCACCAGGGGACCCGTCCCCATGCGGCCGAACGGGTTCAGCTCGAGCTCGGTCGATCGCTCCCGGTACGAGAACCGGCTCATGATCCGGTCGTTGCTCGCGAGACGCTTGCGGACCTCGGCGAAGAACGCGTCCTGATCGGGCAGCGGTGGCGACTGCGCGACGGGGGCTGTCACGTTCAGGAGGAGCGCCATCGCCACGAGCATCAGCGGCATACCATAATGATGGCGTACTTGCGGAACGATGGACGATCCTTCTCTCGACCACACGGTCGTCGTCTCGCTGGTCCGGCTCGATCGACCGGAGGTTCGCGCACGCCTCGACCGGTACCGTGCGCTGCTCCCCCCTGAGGAGCGCGCGAGGGAGGCCCGGTTCTTCCGGGACGTCGACCGCGAGCGCTTCGTCGTCGCGCGCGCGCTGGCCCGGCTGCAACTGTCGCGCTTCGGCGGGCTTCGGCCGACGGAGTGGCGCTTCGCGATGAACGGCCACGGCCGGCCCGAGGTCTCGAACCTGCCGGCCGGCGCGCCGCCGCTGCGATTCAACATCTCGCATACGCATGGGCTCGTGGCCGTCGCCCTTACCGGCGACCGCGAGGTCGGTGTGGATGTCGAGTGGATCGACCGCGGACTGACCCACGACGTGGCAGGCCGGTTCTTCGCTCCGCGCGAGGTGGCCGATCTGCAATCGCTTCCCGCCGAGGAGCGCCCGCGCGCATTCTTCGACTACTGGACGCTCAAAGAGGCGTACATCAAGGCACGTGGCCTCGGCCTCGCCCTGCCGCTCCAGCACTTCGCGTTCGTTCTGGCGCCTCCGGCCGTGCCGGCGATCACGTTCGACGAGGCGCTCCCCGACGAACCGCAGTCGTGGCAGTTCCTGCAGGGATGGCCGACGCCCGTGCATCGCCTCGGTCTGGCCGTCCGCCGCACCGGCTCCGACCTCGACGTCGTGATCGACGACTGCGTGCCCCGGGTGGATGCGTGACGCTGTGGGCGATTGGTGACCTCCATGTCGGCTACAAGTCGAACCGCGAGGCGCTGACGTCGATCGGCGAGCATCCGGACGACTGGCTGCTCCTCGCCGGCGACACGGGCGAAGCGCCGTCGCACCTCGACTACGTGCTGCGCACGCTCGTGCCGCGGTTCCGGCAGGTCGTGTGGGTGCCGGGCAACCACGAGTTGTGGACGCCCGCCAGCCTGTCGCCCGACGAGCGCGGCGTCGCGCACTACGATCGGCTCGTCGAACGGTGCCGGCGTTTCGGCGTGCTCACACCGGAGGATCCCTGGGCCCAGTGGCCCGGCGACGGTCCCCTCCGCGCCATCGTCCCGCTGTTCCTGCTGTTCGACTACAGCTTCGCGCCTGACCACATTCCACCGGAGCGCGCGGTGGCGTGGGCGGGAGAGGCCGGCATCAAGAGCGTCGACGAAGAGCTGCTGGCGCCGCACCCGTTCGGAAGCCTGCCCGAGTGGTGTCACGCGCGCGTGCGGGGGGCCGAAGCCCGGCTGGCGGCACTGCCATCCGACGCTCGTCTGATCCTGCTCAATCACTACCCGCTCCGCCCGGACCTGGCGGTGCTGCCCCGCGTGCCGCGATTCACCATCTGGTGCGGCACACGGCTCACCGAGAACTGGCATCTGCGATTCAACGTCGAAGCCGTGGTGTACGGGCACCTGCACCTGCGCTCCAGCCGGACGATCGACGGCGTCCGCTTCGACGAGGTGTCGCTCGGGTATCCGAAGCAGTGGGATCCGTCGAGAGGCGTCAGCGCCTACCTGCGACGCATTCTGTGAGTCAGAGACGGGACGTGCACTTCGAAGTTCAAAGTTCAAGAGTTCACAGTCACAAGAAGACGCCTGGCCCCGTCTTGGCAACTTTGAACTGTGAACTTTGAACTTCTTCTTACACCTGCCTCAGCCTTTCTGCCGCGGCGTGCAGCGTCTCTTCCTTCTTCGCAAAGCAGAAGCGCAGCACGGGGCCTCCCGAGTCCTTGTACAGGAACGCGGAGACCGGAATGGACGCAACACCGTGGGTCCTGAGGAGCCACTCGGCCGTCGCGCGATCCGAATCCGACGACACGGCGGAATAGTCCATCAACTGAAAGTATGTGCCGTGGCACGGCAGCGGCTCGAAGCGCGAGCCGGCCGTCAGGCTCAGGAACTGATCGCGTTTCTCCTGATAGAACGCGGGCAGCGTCGACGCCGCCGGGTCGGCGGCCATGAATTCCGCCAGGCCAACCTGCGACGGCGTGTGGACGGTGAAGGTGACGAACTGGTGGACCCGCGTCACCTCGGCCATGAGCGGCTGCGGCGCGACCGCGTAGCCGACCTTCCATCCCGTCGTGTGATAGGTCTTGCCGAACGAGCTGATGACGACCGCACGCTGGCGGAGGTCCGGATACCTGAGCAGGCTCTCGTGCGGCCGGCCGTCGAAGATGATGTGCTCGTAGACCTCGTCCGACACGAGAACGATGTCCGTGCCGTCCACGATCGCGGCCAGCTCACGCATGTCCTCGGGCGACCACACGGTTCCCGTCGGGTTGTGCGGCGTGTTGACCAGGATGACGCGCGTCCTCGGGGTCACTGCCTTCCGCACCTCGTCCCAGTCCACGCGGTAGTCGGGATAGCGGAGGCTGGCGAAGACCGGCGTGCCGCCGCTCAGGCGAATCACCGGCACGTAGGAGTCGTAGCAGGGCTCGAAGAGCAGGACCTCGTCGCCGGGATGCACGAGCGCCGTGAGCGTCGCGTAGAGGCCCGCGGTGGCACCCGACGTCACCACGATTTCGGTCGCTGGATCGTATCGCGGTCCGTAGCACTGCTCCACCTTGGCCGCGATGGCCTCGCGCAGGACTAGCACGCCAGGCATCGGCGCGTACTGATTGTGCCCCGCCCGCATGGCACGGGCCACGGCCTCCACGAGTGCCGGATCGCAATCGAAGTCCGGGAAGCCCTGGGACAGGTTGATGGCGCCGTGCTCGTTGGCAAGGCGCGTCATCACCGCGAAGATGCTCGTCCCGACATCGGGGAGCTTGGAGGCAACGGAAACCGCGGCAGTCATCCGTTCATTCTGCCATCCCATCGCACTCCGTGCGCCGCGGCGGCGAGAAAAGGGGTCAGGCGTCTTTTTCTCTGCGCACAGTGTGCAGAGAAAAAGACGCCTGACCCCTTTTCGCCGAGTAGAATCGGCGCATGGAAGTGCTGCTCGCCGTCATGCTCGGACTGCAGACCCCCGGCGGCTACGCTCGGCCGGAACTGCTGGTCGACACCGCGTGGCTCCAAGCGCATGCAGGCGACGCCGCCGTGCGGATCGTCGACATGCGTCCCCGCGGATACGACGATGGGCATGTGCCGAATGCCGTGTGGCTGGACAACAGCCTGATCCGCAAGGCGAACACGCCTCCCGACTTCCTGCCTGCGCCGGCGGAGTTCGAGGCGTTGATGGCCAGGCTCGGCATCGGACCCGACACGAAGGTCGTCGCCTACGACGAGCGCGGCGGCATCTACGCCACGCGGCTGTGGTGGATTCTCAACTACTACGGGCATGCCAACGTCGCTGTCCTCAATGGCGGCTGGACGAAATGGACCCTCGAAGGGCGCCCAACCTCGACGGCTGTTCCCTCAGTGGCCGGGGGACGACCGTTCAGCGTCATGGCGAGCATCACGAAGCACGCGACAGCGGCAGACGTGCTGGCCGCCATCGGCAAGCCGGGCGTCAAGATCGTGGACGCACGGACGCAGGCGGAGATCGACGGCAAGGACTTCCGCAGGATCAAGCGAGCGGGTTTCATCGAGTCCTCGGTGCCCGTCTACTGGGAGGACACGCTGGATCCCGTGACGCGCGCCTTCAAACCCGCGGCAGACATCGTCAAGCTGTTCCGCAGCCGAGGGATTCTCCCGACCGACGAGGTCATCTCCTACTGCCAGATCGGCATGCGCGCCGCGCACGATCTGTTTGCGCTCGCGCTGATCGGCCACGACCTCGGCAAGCTCCGCAACTACTACGGCTCCTGGGAAGAATGGGGTAACCGGGACGATACGCCGATCAAGACCAAAGGCGGGCAACCCTGAAGGGCTGCCCCTACACTGCCGCCCGGCGCCCCCAAACCTGTGGAGGCGACCCTTCAGGGTCGCCTGAGACGCGCCCAACGGATCACGGGGACATCACGTCCAATCCTGCATGCCTGCTCCAGAGCTGAGGATCGCAGTCCGAAACACGCTGCGGCGGCCGGCGTTCGCGTGCATGGCCATTGCTCTCCTCGCCCTTGGCACCGGCGCCAACGCCGCCGTGTTTGCCGTGGTCCGCGGGGTGGTGTTCCGCCCCCTTCCCTACCCCCAGCCCGACCGCCTTGTCGCATTCCTTCCGGAACAGTTCAGCACTGGCGAGGAAGTCGAACTCTGGCGTGCCCGCACGACGAGCTTCGAGGAGATCGCGGTTCAGGCGCCCGGCTACATGACGGCGCTCACGGCGAGCCCGGGCGAACCGCTCGAGGTGATTGCCTCGAAGACCTCCGACAACCTGTTCAGGGCGCTTGGTGCGAGGCCTGCGGTTGGCCGCGTCATCGAGCCAGGTGACGGCGCTCCGGCCAATCCCAGAGTGGCCGTCCTCTCCGACGGCCTCTGGCGGCGCCGATTCGCCGCCGATCCGAACGCGGTTGGCCTTGTCATCGAGCTCGACCAGGAGCCTCACACCATCGTCGGCGTCATGGGGCCGGAGTTCGAGATCGTCGAGCCCGGGACGGATATCTGGACCGCGCTGGCGTGGGCTCCCGGCACACCGGCCTTCCGCATGGCCGGCTTCTCGCAGAACCTGGCACGCCTGGCGCCGGGCGCGACGGTTGAGAGCGCGACGCGCGAGGTCCAGTCCCTGACGCCAGCAATGCGCGCGGAGCTTGGGCGCGACGACGCCTGGGGGCGGACCAACCGCGTAGTCTCGCTGCGGGAGGCCATTACCGGGGACGTCCGGCCGATGCTCCTGATTCTGCTCGGCGCCGTGGGCCTCGTGCTTCTGCTGGCCGCCGTCAACCTGGCCACGCTGGTGCTCGGCCGCTCGGTGGAGCGAACGCGGGAGCTGGCCGTGCGGACCGCTCTTGGTGCGACACGCGTACGGCTCATCGGGCAGATGATGGTCGAACAGGCGCTCCTCGCCGTGTCGGGCGCTGCAGCCGGCCTCGCGCTGGCCCATGCGGTGCTGCCGTGGCTCCGGTCGACGATTCCACCGGAAGTGCCTCGAATTCAGTCCATCGCCCTCGACTGGCCGGTTGTCGCCGCGGTGGCGGCTGCCTCGCTCGTGGTCGCCCTCGGGGCCGGCCTGGTCCCCGCATGGCTGGCCGGGCGGATCGACATGCAGCCCGTGCTCCGGCAAGCGCGCTCCACCGATTCGCCCGAACGCCGGCGTGCGCTGGGACTGCTGGTGACCGGGCAAGTCGCGCTGGCCGTCGTCCTGGGCATCGGCGCCGGACTGATGCTGCGGTCGCTCTGGAACCTGCAGCAAGTCGACCCGGGCTTCCGCGCCGACGGCGTGCTGACGTTTCGGCTGCAGACCACGGCGAAGTACCGCCGGCTTGCCGACGGGCTGCCGTACCTTCAACAGGTCGTCGACCGCCTCAGGGCGCTTCCCGGTGTCACGAGCGTCGGCGCGGTGGCGCATCCGCCGCTCAGCGGCTACGCGTGGACGATACCGGCGCGGCGCGACGATCGGCCGCTCGCACGCGGCGAGGCGGCGCCTCGCGTCGGCTGGCGCTTCTTTGGATGGGACTACTTCGAGACGATGGGCATCCGCCTCACCCATGGCCGGTACTTCGATGATGGCGATCGGGTGGGCACGGTGCCGGTGGCGATCGTCAACGCCACCTTCGCACGGCAGTTCTTCGGCGGCGCCGAGCAAGCCCTGGGACGAACGCTCGTGCTCGAGGGCGGTGCCCGGCCGGGCGAGGAGCACGTGCAGATCGCCGGCATTGCGTCGGATGTGAGGCACATGGGACTCGACAGGCCGCCGGTAGCGGAGATCTTCCGGCCCCTGGCGCAGACCTTCATGTTTCCGATGGCCATCATGGTGCGAACTGCCGTCTCGCCCGCGAGCATGGCGCGCGCCGTTCGCGACGCCGTGGCGGCGATCGATCCTGCGGTCCCGATTGCCGAGCTCGCGCCGTATTCCGCGCTCGTGGCGGGCACGCTCGGCCGGCCACGCCTGCTCGGCTTTCTCCTGTCCGTGTTTGCCGCCGCCGGGCTGCTGCTGGGCATCGTCGGGCTCTACGGCGTTGTCGCGTATCGGGTCAGGCAGCGCGAGCGCGAAATCGGCATCCGCCTCGCCCTTGGAGCCGAACCCGGGCGGATGTCACGGATGGTCGTCGCGCAGGGTCTGGGCTATGCCGCCGGCGGCCTCGCGCTCGGGATCCCCGCAGCGCTCTGGCTCACGCGTCTGATGGAAAGCGTCGTGTACGGCATCGCGCCCAACGATCCCGCCACGTTTGCAGGGCTCGTCGCGCTCGTCCTCCTGATCACGGCTGCGGCATGCTATCTCCCCGCGCGCCGCGCGGCTCGCGTCGATCCGGCTGCGACGATGCGGGCGGAGTAGGGTCGGCCGTTCCCGGCTCCCGGTTCCCGACAGCATCTCCCGGCTCCCGGCTCCCGACAGCATCTATAATCCCCCCGGAGGCCCACATGACCCGCCGTACATTCGCCCTGGCTCTGGCCGCGCTCGTCGCCTGTTCGCTCTCCCTTCAAGCTGGCTCCGCGCCGGCCCGCGCCCGGACCGGAATGGTGGTGTCGCAAAGCGACATCGCATCGGAGGTGGGGTGGCAGGTGATCAAGGACGGCGGCAACGCCGTCGACGCGGCCGTGGCCACCGCGTTTGCCCTGGCTGTCACGCACCCGACGGCTGGCAACATCGGCGGCGGTGGCTTCCTCGTATATCGTCCCGCGAAGGGTGAACCGGCGGCCTACGACTTCCGCGAAACGGCGCCTGCTGGATCCAACCCGGAGATGTGGCTGAAGGACGGCAAGTACGACTTCGACATCCACCACAACAGCCACCGCTCGGTTGGCGTGCCCGGAACGGTCGCCGGCCTCCATCTCGCGTGGAAGGAACAGGGCTCCAGGCCGTGGAAGGACCTGGTGGCGCCGTCCATCACGCTCGCGCGCGACGGCTTCGAGGTCTCCC
Organism: uncultured Bifidobacteriaceae bacterium; assembly: GCA_964543955.1. GTDB lineage: Bacteria > Acidobacteriota > Vicinamibacteria > Vicinamibacterales > UBA2999 > VFZN01. The sequence goes on along the minus strand of CAZJBN010000018.1, from coordinate 16,919 downwards.
ACGGCCTCGCCCGGTCGCTGGCCGGTCAGCTCGACGAGTTCAAGAAGTACCCGGCGTCACTTGCGCAGTTCTCGAAGAACGGCGCGCCCTACGAGGCGGGTGACGTCCTGAAGCAGCCCGATCTGGCGCGGTCGCTCGAACGCATTGCCGAAGCGGGGCCTGCCGGTTTCTACGAGGGCGAGACGGCGCTGCTGATCGAGAAGGAGATGAAGGCCAATGGGGGCCTGATCACCCGAGAGGATCTCAAAGCCTACCAGGCGAAGAAGCGCACGCCCACAACAGGCACGTATCGAGGATTTGAAGTCATCGGCATGCCACCGCCCAGCTCCGGCGGCATCGCGGTCACGCAGATGCTGAACGTGCTCGAGGGCTACGACCTCGAGGCCAACGGCTACGGCTCGGCACAGAACCTGCACCTCATCACCGAGGCCATGCGTCGCGCCTTCGCCGACCGCGCGCGTCACGTGGGCGACCCGGACTTCAACAAGGAGATTCCCGTCGAGGAGCTCACGTCCAAGGCCTACGCGGAGGGGCTGCGCAAGACGATCAGCCCGACGCGCGCGTCGAAGTCCTCGCCGACCGAGTTCACCTGGCCCACCGAGTCGCAGGAAACCACCCACTTCTCCGTCGTCGATGCCAACCGCAACGCCGTGTCCCTCACCTACACGCTCGAGTACGGCTACGGCTCGCGCATCGTCGTGCCGGGTGCCGGTTTCCTGTTGAACAACGAGATGGGAGACTTCAACGCGGGCCCGGGGCTGACCAACGATCGCGGGCTCATCGGCACGACCCCGAACCTGGCGCAGCCCGGCAAGCGCATGCTCTCGAGCATGACGCCGACGATCCTCGCGAAGGACGGCCAGCTGTTCATGGTCACCGGGTCGCCTGGCGGCCGCACGATCATCAATACCGTCCTCATGACCATCCTGAACGTCGTGGACTTCGGCATGAACGCTCAGGAGGCCGTGGACGCGGGCCGCATGCACCACCAGTGGCTGCCCGATCAGCTGTCCATGGAGCGCTTCGGCTTCTCGGCCGACACAATCAAGATTCTCCAGGGCATGGGGCACAACATCCGGGAGGTCGGCGGACAGGGCGTCGCGCAGGTGATCGTGTTCAACCAGAAGGAGAACATGCTCGAGGGCGGCGTGGATCGCCGCGCACCGGATGGCGGAGCGGCGGGGAGATAGGCAGGACGGAGTGTCGGGAGGCGACACCGACGCGTCGGGAGGCGACACGGTCACGTCGGGAGGCGGCACGGCACGTCGGGAAGCCCGACGGCGTGTCGAGGCCTACTTGTTCACGAACTCGAAGCCGAACCGGCCTTTCACGCACAGGTTTCCGCGCGTGACGCCGTTGTCGAGCGGCGACATGACCTTGACGATCTGCTGATCCTGCACGTGCACGCTGAGCGTGCACCCCACGCCGCAGTAGGGGCAGATCGTATCGGTGACGGTCTGCTCCTCGGGCTTCCACTCTCCAGCCTGGCGCAGGTCGAACTCGGGCTTCGCCATCAGCGCGCCGGTCGGGCACACCTGGATGCAGTTGCCGCAGTACACGCACGCGGAGTCCGGCAGCGGGACGTCGAACTCGGTCGAGATGTGCGCCCCGAATCCGCGGCCGGCCACGGCGATGGCAAACGTATGCTGCGCGTCGGTGCCGCACGCCTCCACGCACTTGTAGCAGAGCACGCACTTCGAGTAGTCGCGCATGTAGAGATCGTTGTCCACCTTGGGCGGCTGCTTCACCGTCTCCGCCGCGGCGCCGAACCTCGACTGGTCGGCGCCGTACTCGCGCATCATCGGCTCGAGCGACGGCGCGGCGTCGAGGTCCACGGACGACGCCAGGAGTTCCAGCACCAGCTTGCGCGACAGATCCACACGCGGCGAGCGCGTACGGATCTTCATGCCCGGCTCGACCCTGCGTGAACACGCGGGCGCGAGGACCCGCGCCCCCTCCACTTCGACGACACAGACGCGGCAGGCATTGATCGGCGTGAGCGTCTCCAGGTAGCAGAGCGTCGGCACCTCGATGCCCACGGTGCGGCACGCGTCCAGGATGGTCGCACCCGCCTGGGCGTCGACGTCGCGGCCGTCGATCGTCACCGGGACGACCGCGGCCGGCGGCGTCACGGGCGGGCGCGGAATGGTCGACGGCGGCGGTGGCAGACGGAACCAGATGGCGTCGGTGTTCATGGTTTGTGCTCGAGCGGGATGAGACCGAGTCGGACGGCGGACTCGATGGCCGTCGCCGCGGTCTGCCCCAACCCGCAGATGGACGCGTCCCTCATGGCCGTCGCCAGTTCGGTGTAGAGATGGCCGTTCGACGAGGCCGCAGGCGCAGCCGGCCCCGCGTGCAGGACTTCGTCCAGCCACTCGGCCTGGCGCACGGTCCCGATGCGGCAGGGCACGCACTGCCCGCACGACTCGTGGCGGAAGAACTGCGCGATGCGTCGAAGCGAGTCCCCGATATCAGCCGTCTCGTCATACACCATGACGACGCCGGACCCGAGGGTGGTGCCGGCTTCGCGAACCGCTTCGAAGGTGAGCGGCAGATCCAGGCTCCCGGGGCCGACAAAACTGCCAGCCGCACCGCCGAGCAGTACAGCCTTGATGGATTGGCCACCCGCAACGCCGCCTGCCAGCGCGACGACATCCCGGAGAGTGGTCCCGAACGGAACTTCGTACAGGCCCGGCTGCGTGACGTGGCCCGAGACGCAGAAGAGACGCGTGCCCGTCGATGCCGGGGTCCCCGTCCGGGCCCAGGCCGTGCCGCCCTGGATCACGATGTCCAGAACGTTGACGAGCGTCTCGACGTTGTTGGCGACGGTCGGCTTGCCGAACAGGCCGACTTCGGCCGGAAACGGGGGCTTCGATCGCGGCTCGCCGCGCTTGCCCTCGATCGAATTGAAGAGCGCCGTCTCCTCGCCGCAGATGTAGGCGCCGCCGCCGCGACGGATCTCGATGTCGAACACGAAGTCCGTACCCATGATGCCCGGACCGAGGAGTCCTGCCGCACGCGCGCCGGCAATCGCGGCAGCCAGACGCGCCTCGGCCAGTGGGTACTCGCCGCGGATGTAGATGAAACCACGCTCGCTGCCGGTGGCCAGCGCACAGATCGTCATCGCCTCCACGACGGCCATCGCGTCGTTCTCCATCGCGACGCGATCCTTGAACGTGCCGGGCTCGCTCTCGTCCGCGTTGCAGACGACGTAGTGCGGCCGTGCCGGCTGACGCCGGACGGCGTCCCATTTGCGGCCGGTGGGGAACGCCGCACCGCCGCGTCCGAGGAGGTTGGATGCCGTCACTTCCGCGATGACGGCTTCGGGACCCATCGCGATCGCACGCTCGAGCGCCTGGTAACCGCCGATGGCGCGATAGCTGTCGACGCGCGTGGGATCGTGGCGCCGGAGGCGTGCCAGCAGCAGCGGCCGAGGCGCCCAGCCGACGTGCGGGTCCGGAGCCGCGTCCGCGCCGTCGCGCAGTGCCGCGGCGATCGTGCCTGCATCCGGGACCGGCGCCACGACAAACCGCTCGGGCGTCTCGCCGGCCCTCGTGATGAGCGCCGCCGATCCCCTGTCGCATTGGCCGAGGCAAGGCGACCGCCGCCATGCGACTCCTGCCGCGAGCGCGTCGTGCGCGCCGGGGCTCCACCCGGATGGCACTGGCGAATGGCCCTCGACGATGGGCGGACCCAGTTCGGCTTCGATGGCGCGGCAGAGCGACTCGGCGCCACGCAGGCGGCATGCAATGTCGTCGCAGACATGGGCCACCGACGCCGGGCGCGGCGACGTCGCCAGGAGATCGTAGAAGGTGACAACGCCCCAGGCCTCGGCGGGAGGTACGGTCAGCCGCGCGCAGATGTAGTTGAGCGCGCCGCGCGAGATCCAGCCGACCCGATCCTGCACCGCGTGGAGTGCCGGCAGCAGCAGGTGCCGATTGCCGATCAACGCGTGGCCACCGGCTGCCGTCCGGCCATCGCGGCCCATGTCGCGCCCGCCGCCGCCCCATCCTGATTCAGGCGGCCCCAGCAGGCCGTCCACCGCCGCACGCTCGTCGTCTGTCGGCGCGGCGCCTTCGATGTGCAGATCCATTTAATCGCCCGTCGCCGCCGATCCGTGCTGAACAAGGTCAGCACCCTGCGCACCGTGTGCACCTTGCGCACTCCGAGCACCGTGTGCACCGTGAGCACCGTGTGCACCCTGGGCACCTATTTTTTCGATTCGTATGGCCGCGGCCTTGAACTCCGCCGTGCCCGACACGGCGTCCTGTGCGTCGATCGTCAACCGATTGGTCTGCACTTCGCCGGGGAAGTGAAACGTCATGAACGTCAGCCCTGGCCTGAGCCCCGGATCGACGTACACCGGCGCCACCACGTCGCCTCGGCGGGACACGATCCTGACCTGTTCGCCAGCGCTCACGCCAAGGGACACCGCGTCCTCGGGAGACATGTCGATGGTCTCGCCTCTCCGCGTGGGCAGCGCATACGCCCCGGTCTGCACGCCGGTGTTGTACTCCGACAGCCGCCGCCCCGTCGTCAGCCGCAACGGGAAGTCCGGTGTCAGTTCGTCGACCGGCGGACGATGCTCGACGGGTGAGAACGGCGCGCGCGGCCCCCGGACCGGCCGCTCCCACAGGCGCGCGTGCAGGAAGGCCTCCCCGGGATGCGACTCGTCGTAGCAGGGCCACTGCAGGCCGCCGAGGGCCTCGAGGCGCGCGTAGCTCATGCCTGCATGCACCGGCGACAGCCGCCGGAGCTCGTCCCACACCTTCTCGGCGTCGGGGCATCCCCAGTCGTGACCCAGGGCACGCGCGAGGTCGAAGATGATGGCCAGGTCGTCGCGCGCTTCGCCCGGCGGCGGCAGCGTCCGCCGGCAGCGCTGGACGCGGCGCTCGCTCGACGTCACGGTCCCTTCCGACTCGAACGCACCAGACGCGGCCGGGAAGACCACGTCGGCCATCAACGCGGTGTCGGTGAGGAAGAGATCCTGCACGACCAGGCAATCGACGAGTCCAAGCAGCCTGACCGCGCGATACTGGTCGGCCTCGGACTGTACGGGATTCTCGCCGATCACGTAGAGCGCTTTGAGCTCACCGCGCTCCATGGCATCGAACATCCCTGACAGGTGCCACCCGCGCGTCGGAGGAAGACTGATTCCCCATGCTCGTTCGAATGGTGGACGGACGTCCGGGTTCTCGACGTGCTGGAACCCGGGCAGTCGATCCGGCAGCGCACCCATGTCGCCGCCGCCCTGGACGTTGTTCTGTCCGCGCAGGGGGTTGATACCGCTCCCCCATTTGCCGACATGGCCCGTCAGAAGCGCGAGGTTGATGAGCGACAGGACGTTGTCGACGGCGGTGTGGTGCTCCGTGATGCCGAGCGTCCAGCAGATGGTCGCCTTCCCGGCCGTCGCGTAGGCGTGCGCCATCTGGCGAATCACCGCGGCCGGGACGCCGCTGACCGCCTCACCTCGCTCGAGCGTCCAGGGCTCCACGCTCGCGCGGTACTCCGCGAAGCCGCTCGTCGCGTTGGCGATGAACTCCTCGTTGGCCAGCCCTGCCGCGATGACTTCGCGGCCGACGGCGTTGGCGAGCGCGATGTCGGTACCCACGTCGAGCCCCGCCCACACGTCGGCCCACTCGGCGGACGAGGTCCGTCGAGGATCGATCGCAAACATCCGCGCACCGCGCCGGAGGCCCTTGAGCAGGTGGTGGAAGAAGATCGGATGCGTCTCCCGTGCGTTCGAGCCCCACAGGAGGATGCAGTCGGTCTCTTCGATCTCACGATACGAGCTCGTGCCTCCGCCCATCCCGAATACCGCCGCCAGACCGGCGACGCTCGGGGCGTGTCACGTGCGGTTGCAGCTGTCGATGTTGTTGGATCCCATCACCACGCGGGCAAACTTCTGCGCCGCGAAGTTCATTTCGTTCGAGCTCTTGGAGCAGCTGAAGACGCCAAAGGCCCGGCCCCCGTGCGCCTCGCGCACGGCCCCGAACCCGGCCGCCGCCTTCTGCAGCGCCTCGTCCCACGTGGCCGGCCGCAGCGCGGTCCCGCGGGAGTCCCGAACGAACGGATGAGTGATCCGGCTCATACGACCCATACTGTGGGCGAATGTAACACACTGGCGGAATCGGAGAACGGGCGATCGGGGGATCGTCATTTCCGTCCGCCGACCGCGCGATCGTCATCGTCGTGCCACCGCGACGTCGGAATCGACAGCAACACATAGCGCTTCCGCAGCTCGACGACGCGTCCGGGCAGCTCGCGCGTCGAGAAGTCGCCGGCGCGGCAGCGATCGCGCAGCTTGCGGATCTCGATGCGATAGAGGTCGCTCACCTGCTCGCGCAGGCGCTCAGGCGTGGTATCGGGTCGCGGCGCCAGCCCGTGCGTCGCCAGTTCCGCGACGATCTCCGGGCGATAGTGGAAGGTCGGCACGATCAGGGACGGCACCGGTCCAGGTACTCGTCGACCTCGCGCCGGGCGGCGGCGCCCAGGTTCATGGCGGCGGCGTCGGTGAAGGCCTGGCATGCGCCCGGATCGGCCAGCCTTCGCAACGTCCGGGCCAATCCCACACGCGAGCGCGCACTCCGGTTGGCCGGGGACGCGCGCTCGAACGTGGCCTGGGCGCGATCGAACCAGTCGACCTCCAGCCACAGCTCGCCTTCGAGATCGTCGATCCCGAGCGGCCACAGCGCGGCGTGGCGAGCCCCGGCCAGCGAAGCGGCCACGTCCCTTGCATGAGCCAGCAACACTTCCATCTCCGGCCGCTCGTCCTGCGCTGCCGCGACCGCGGCCCGGATGGCGGCAGTGGCGTACGCGGTCTGCAGGCGCTCGTCGAGGCGCGCCGACGGGTCGGTTCCCAGCCGGTCGAGGGCACGGAGGATCTCGTTGACCTCCGTCAGCTCTGCGGGATCGCCGCCAACGGCGGCCAGTGCACGTGCCTCCACCCAGCCGGCCGTGGCGAGACGAGCGAGCATGAGATCGCGGCACGGCGAGGGCACGTTCGATTGAAGGCGCTCGGCCGCCGCCCGATCGTCGAGGGTCTGCATGCGCTCGGCCGCCTCGGCGAGCGCAGCCCGTTCGGCGTCCGTGCATGGAAGGGGTTGAACCGATACCCCGGATGCGAGGGCCCCGCGGAGCATCACGAACGACAAGGCCGCCGTCACGAGGCGGCTCCGGCTCGTTCCACGCGCGGCACGCGGGCGCACGCGCCGGGTCCGGGCGGTCTCGCGCACCGGATGATCGCTCACGGCGTCGGCTTCATCTCCACCGTCACACCCGATTCGGCATGGTCCAGCTCACGAGGCGTCAGCCCTCGCGCTTCGATCGTGAATCGCGTGAGGCCTACCGCGTCCGGGGGCGGGGGCGGCGCTCCCGCGCCCGCCCAGGTATTCAGTCCGACGTGATGGTGATATCCGCCGGCCGAGACGAAGAGCGCGCCGGGATACCGGCGAAGCGTCGGCACGAAGCCCACGTCCCCGCAGTAGAACGCCTCGGCCGTTTCGAGACTCGGCACATGCAGGTGCACGTGCCCGATCGTCGTGTCGGGATCCAGCCCCGCCCACGGCGACTCGGCTCCGGGCTCGCGGACGATGGCGTCGAGATCGAGGGGATCGGTGGCCATCAGCAGTTCGCCGTCCTCGCGAGGCCAGCTCTCCCCGGGAAGGTCCCGGTAGATCTCCAGCCCCAGTCCATCGGGATCGTTCAAGTACAGCGCTTCGCTGACCAGGTGATGGGCGGCGCCGCTCAGCGGATAGCGGCGCTCGGCCAGACGCCGGAGCGAACGGCCCAGGGCGGCGCGGCTGGGCGTCAGGATGGCGACGTGATAGAGCCCGCTGGATCGCCGGGGCATGGCGCGTGCGGTCGGATTCTCGTGCAGCCGCAGGAGCGGACGATCGGCCGAGGCGCCAAGCACCGCCTCCGTGGACGCGTGGTCGATGACGCGAAAGCCGAGTGTGTCGGTGTAGAACCCGACGGCGCGGTCGAGGTTGGAGACCGTCAGACTCACCTCACCGATATGCGCGTCATCCGGCAGGCCGGCCATGCTCCATTCTACGCGCCACGCCGTGGCCGCGCGGGTTGCCGCTGGCCGGCTCAGCGAGCCGGCCTCGACGCCATCGACTTCCTGATCGCCGCCACCGTGGCATCCGTCCGGAACTGCACGATCTTCCGGCCGTTCTCGATGGTCTTCTCGATCGGATCGAGCGGCACGCCGTTGATCACGAACCTGCCCGCCTTGCGCCGCTCCGGCATCCGGATGCCGTCAGTGTCCACCGTCGCGATGATCGACGAGATGTAGTAGTCGTCGTGATACCCCTCCATTTTCTCGTGGATGCCGAGATGCTCCTCCTGGAACTTCTCGACGTCGGCGTAGTTGTAGTACTCGGGGATGAAGTGGACCGCCGCGCCCTCGCCCTTCCATTCCGCATTGAGCGTCGCGGCGACCTCCTGCATGCCTTTGAGGTTGCCGCCGCTGTCGCCGAGCATCACCACGTCGGTGAACCCCTGCGAGCGGAGGCTGGTCGCGATGTCGGTGAGCACGGCGCGGTAGGTGGCCTGCGACAGCAGGATCGTCCCTGGCGGGAGGTTGGGGCGCGCCGGGTTTCCGGGTTCGAGCGTCACGATCGGCACGACGAGCGCGTTGCCAAGTGCCCGCGCGATGGACTCACCGGTCGCCTTCAGCACGTTGTTGTGCTTGCCCGTGGTCAGGTATGGCCCGTTCTCTTCGATGCCGCCGGTCAGGACGAGCGCCGTCGTCTTCCCCGACGCGATCAGGTCCCGGACCTCCAGCATCGTCAGGTCTTCGATCCACACGCTGTCGTGCATGTCGATGGGACGTGGCAGGTTGGTCACGTCCACGCGCGGTGCCGTGTTCACCGACGCGGTGCGCGGCGCGCTCGGAGGGAGGACCGGCGCCTGCGCGAAGGCTCCGACGGAAGGACCGATCGACAGCACGCACACCATCGCGAGGACGAGCGTCATGGCAACTCCAGGGAATGTCGAGACGCAGTGCACGACGCGAGCGACACGCAGGACCGGCCTTCGGCCCCGCCTCACGCCCGTCGCGTCCCGGCTGGCGCGCCATTGTACCCATGGCGCCGGTCGCGGTCCACGCCTGCACCGAGGTGACAATCGAAGACAACGCACGGGGCGCGCGACGAGCGGTCTTTCGCCTACAATGCCTCAGATCGATGACCGGCTCTCGGGGCGCCTGCACGATGCGCCGCCGGTTCATGAAGGAGGACGTACCCGTGATCGCACGATCGATATCAGCCAGCCGCGCCGTCCCGTTGGTGGTGTGTCTGGCTCTGCTCGGCTTCGCGACGGTTGCCGTCACGCGCGCGCAGCAGCAGCCGGCGGCCCCGGCCCCTGCGCAAGGACAGCAGGGGCAGAAGCCGGAGCCGGCCGGCGCCAAGCCCGCAGACCCCGGTGCCAAGCCTGCGGAACCTGGCGCCAAACCGGCGGATCCGACCGCGAAGCCTGCCGCACCGGCGCCCAAGCCCCTCGTGCCGCTCGTGGCGAGCACGCTCATCGCCAGGCCCGACGCCTACTACGGAGAAAGCGTCACGATGATGGCCACGGTGGATCAGACGCTGTCGCCGACGGCGTTCTCGATGGACCAGGACAGGGCCCAGAGTGCGGACAAGGGCGTCCTCGTGCTGGCGCCGCGGCTGAACGAGCCGCTCGAGCTGAACACCTACGTCACGGTCATCGGCGAGGTGGTCAAGTTCGATCCGGGCGACGCAAAGGTCAAGGAACTGCTGGCGGGTCTCGCGCCGGACGTCCTCGCCAAGTACACGGGCGGCCCGGCGATCGTGGCGCGCTCGGTCATCAACCCGGCCATGAACGACGTGGCACGCCGGCTGCCGCCGACGATGACCCCCGAGGAAGAAGCCTTCCAGAAAGTGATGCAGAAGGTCGGCGCGGCCAACGGCGCCTTCCGGACCATCATCGAGAAGTCCGATGCCGCAGGCGCGGCCGAACAGTCCGCAGCGCTCAAGGCTGCGTTCGATGCCACGCAGCAGTTCTTCGCGAAGCACGACAGGAAGGATGCCGTGGGTTGGGCGCAGGATGCGTCGAAGCTCGCCGCGTCGATCGAAGTCGCGACTGCTGCGGGCAAGTGGGACGAGGTCAAGGCGTCGACCGGAAGCCTCGGCAAGATGTGCCAGACCTGCCACACCGCCTATCGCGAGCGATATGACGATGGATCGTTCAGGGCGAAGGTCGGCCCCAACTGGCCGAAGTCGGGAAACTGAAGCGTCACATTATCTCGAGGTCAGCGACATGACGAAGCGCGTGCTCGGCATCGGAGCGATGATGGTTCTTGCGGGCGTGCTGGCGGTGCAGCCCGCGCAGGCACAAGGCGGCGGACAACGGCGGGCACCGGATCCGCGGTCGATGGGCGGCGGCGACTGCCGTGACAACCCGCTCAACTGCAAGGACGCACCGAATCCCCTGCCGAAGGCGGACACGGTGTGGATTGAAGAGATGACCTGGATGGACGTCCGCGATGCCATGAACGACGGCAAGACGACGATCATCATCGCGACGGGCGGCCACGAGCCGAACGGGCCCTGGCTCGCTCTTGGCAAGCACAACTACGTGCTGCATGCCAACTGCGAAGCCATCGCGCGCAAGATGGGGAACGCCCTCTGCGCGCCCATCATCAAGCACGTGCCCGAAGGCGGCATCGATCCGCCGACCGGCCACATGACTTCGCCCGGCACGATCAGCCTGCGTGAAGATACGTACCGCGCGCTTCTCACCGACACGGCCGAGTCGCTCGAGGCGCACGGCTTCAAGCAGATCTTCTTCATCGGCGACAGCGGCGGCAACCAGGCCGGCCAGCGTGCCGTGGCCGAGGCGCTCAACGCCAAGTGGAACGGCGAGACGCTCATCGCCCACATCCAGGAGTACTACGACTACGCCAGCGTGGCGAAGCACATGGAGCAGTTCGGCATCAAGGAGACCGTCTCCGAGCACATGCACGACGACCCGATCATCACGCTCAACATGTTCATCGACGACCCGGACTCGGTGCGCTACGACGCGCGCGTGAAGGCCGGCAAGGCCACGATCAACGGCGTCGACATTGGCGACAAGGCGAAGAACACGGACCTGGCGAAGAAGATCGTCGACTTCCGTGCCGACCAGACGATCGCGGCCATCAACAAGGCCATTGCCAACAAGGGCACGCTGCCCGCCCCGCCCCGGCAGCGCCCGGGCCAGTAGAGATCAAGCACCGAAGGGAACGGCGGGCAGGCAGCCCGTCGTTCCCCCGTTCCCCGTTCCCCGTTCCCGCCCTCCTACGGCACCACCACCTGCACTTCGTTGCTGAATCCGCTCAGCCCGCACGCGTTCTGGGCGATGACCCGCGCATAGTACGTCCCGGGCGGCACCGTCATCGTCAGGCTCGCAGCCGTGCCGGCCACAGTGAAGACGCCGAGGTTGTCGAGTCCTGGCGCCGAACCAGCCACGACCCCCTGCATCGTGGCGCCCGGCCCCGCACCCGCCGGTGTCCACGTCAGGGTCACGGACCTGCCGGCGACCGTGGCCGCCAGGTCCGACGGCGCCAGCGGAGGCGTGTTGTAGCACGGCGGACTCATGGTCTCGACGTCGATGGCCAGTTCGCTCGACGGGGCGCTGGCGCCCGACACGTTGAGCGCCGTCAACCGGGCCCGATATCGGCCCGGTGCCGCCGCCACGGTCGCGCTGCTCGCGCCGCCACTCACCAGGAGTGAGGCCACTCTCGTGGTGCGGCCGGCCTGTTCGGCATCGAGCCGGTAGGCCGCTGGCGCCCCGGTCGAAGGCGCCCGCCACAGGATGGTCACGAGACCCGCTTCGGTGACCGCCACAGGGTCGATCGGGGCGGGCGGCACTCCCGGCGGCCCGACCGCGAACGAGACATCCTCAGTGGGCACGCTCGCGCTCGAGGGGCCGATTGTCCGCACGCGCGCGAAGTACGAACCTCGCGGGATGGGACTCGACACCGACGTGGCATCCGGTGGCAACAAGATGCTCGCCACATCGCTCGTGCCTTCACGCTCGCCAACCTCCACGTGAAGGCCCGCCCAGGTCACAGGACCGGCCGGCAGGGTCCACGAAAGGGTGACCTGGCTTCCGGCCTGTTGCACGGTTGGCGCGGCCGGGGATGGCAAGGCTTCGGGATAGCAGGCCACCGTGCTCGCCGCTGTCGGGACGAGACAGCCGGCGAGGAAGACCGGCTTGCGCTGAACCGGACTACCGACGATGAAGGGCAGCGAGTGGCCGAGCGCGGGCCGCCACGGCAGCCACTGTCCGGTGGAAGTCGAGAAGGCGGCGAGCCGTCCACGGCTCCGCCCGCCGATGGTCGTCGCGGGCGACACGTAGAGCGTGCCGTCATCGTCTGCATCGAGCCATGCGCCGCCCGGCGCGTCCGGATTCCACGCGAGTGCCGCGCCCGTCACCGGGTCCAGTTCGGCCAGCCCGCGACGCCGGGCCCCGCCAATCCTGTGGAACCTGCCAGCCACCCACAACCGCCCGTTCACGAACCGCACGGAGTTCACCTCCGCGTCAGGCGACGCGTCGAAGGGCTGGACCGCGCCCGTGTCCAGGTCGACCGCCGCAAGAAACGCGCGGCTGGCGCCGTTGACGCCGATGAAGGATCCGGCGAGGTAGGCCCGGTCGCCGACGGCCTCGAGGTCCTGCACGGCGAACCCGGCGGCGCCGGGCGCCTGACCGGCCAATACCAGCGGAATCGTGCGGTGTGACCAGTCGGCGGTCGTGATCACCCCGAGGCGGTCACCCAGGACCGCGACGATGCGGTCTCCAACCAGCCGCTCGGCGACGAGGAACGCGCCGCCGAAGTCGAGCGCGCCGAGAACGGCGCCGGTTTCCGGATCGATCTTGAAGAACTGCCCCCCGTTGGTCGCGCCGAAGAGGGCTGTCCCGTCCGTGGCCAGGCGTTCGAGGACGGTCGAATCCGGGAGCGCAGATGTCCACGGCTCGAGCTCGCCGGAGTCCAGATCGAAGGAGACAAGCGCGCTGCGCGGGGCGCCGGCACCGGATCGGAATCCGCCTCCGAGCACGGCGCCCTCCGGGGCTGGCGCAACGGTCGCGACGAAGCCCGAGGGTTGTGGCGTCCACGGCAGTTCGGCGCCCGTTCCCACGTCGTACGCCTTCAGGACGCCGCCTTGCAGCGACACGAGCGCGGGTCCGAGCCGCGTGAGACTGGAGACCTCGCCAGCGGATGTCGGAGGCTGACTGGGCCGCCAGGCCGATGGCTGTCCCGTCGCGGCGTCGAGCGCCACCAGCATGCGCTGACCGTCGGGCGTCTGAAAGAATCCTCCGGCATACAGGCGCGAGCCGTCGGCCATGAGCGCGGTAATCCGGGGTTCCTGAGAGCCGACGTTCTGGAACGCGAGGCCGGGAGACCACGGCAGCGTGGCACCTGTCAGGGGATCCAGGGCGACGAGCGCGGGCTGTCGGTAGCCGCCGAGGAAGACGCGGGCGGACGTGGCCGCGATGGCCGTGACGAACGCGGTTCGTTCGAACAGCGGAGCGCCGGTGGCGGCGTCGAGGCCCCATAACCGTCCGGCTGGCGCGGACGCCGGAAATCGGTTGCCGTCCCCTCCACCCGATACGTAGACGCCGATCGGGGACACTGACAGGTTCCGAAGCCGCCGGGGCAGCCCGGTAAAGGAATCCAGGCCGGGATCGAACGCGCTCCCCCACGTCGAGAGCGCGCCGGTCGCGACGTCGAGTGCCGCCAGGCCCATGCGGGGGCTGCCGTTGATTTCGGTGAAGTCGCCCAGGAGGTACGCGCGCCCGTGAGCCATCGCAACCCGCCTGATGGGCCCGTCAGCTGAAACGCGGTAGCGGGTATCGACCGCGCGATCGGGCCCGATGCGGGCGATGTTCCCGAATGGCTGCCCGTCCACCTGGCGGAAGCCGCCGACCACCACCCACCCGCCCGCCCCGTCGGCGACGATCTCGTCAACGGAGCCGTCGATCGCCGGAAAACCTCCCGGCACCAGTGCGCCGGCGGCATCGACGACGACCGCGCCGGTTTCTGGCATGCGGACCTCGTTGATGAAGCCCGCCACGAACAGCCGGCGGCCGATCTGGGCCGCACTTTCCACCTGGTCCACTGCGGCCAGAACCCGTGGAGTCTCTGCGTACTGCGCGCCGGCCGCCGCGGCCCCGAGCATGCACACGAGAGAAACGAACCCGGCCAGGCGTGCTGGCCCACCACCGATCGTCGTCATGATCACTCCTCCCGGTGCACGGTGAGGTGCATCGTCAGCGGCGCGCGCTCGTGAGATCTCCCTTGGTTTCGTCGAGAATCTCGCGAATGGCGCGACGGTCGGCCGGCGTCAGATGCGAGTACTTGCGGTTGGTGTCGCGCCCGGAGAGCACCGCGTCGAGCCGGGCCGACACGGCTCTCAGTGCCGCGGCCGGGAGCGCGTCGAACATCGGCGTGTAGACCATGTAGCTCAAGGGGTACTGCATGAGGCGTCCGTCGAGGCGAAGATCGCGGAGCGACCGCCCCCGTCTGTCGCGCGGTCCGCCCGCCGCGAATACCTTCGCGAAGCCCGAGCCACCCGCGATCCGTCCAGCGATCGGCGCCTCGTCCACGAACAGGAGATAGTCGACGAGCTCGCCGACAGCCTCGTCCACCCGATCGGCCGTGCCGGCGCGCGACTCCCAGTTGAGGCGCGTGATGAGGTTCGTCGCGTGCGCCTGGTGCTCCAGGACCATGAGCGCCGCCACGTCACTCGAGAGCGAGAGATAGCCGGCCGCGTCGAACTGGCCCTCGAGCGTGGTGAAGACGGGCGGAGGGCCGGTCCGTGGCGTCGGCTGGATGAGGGGGACGTTGCCTTGATGCCGAGCCGGCACACGGGCGCCGGTGACGAACCAGCCGCCCCAACGCTCGCCAATCGGCGTACGGTGGTCCACGACGCCGCCATCGGCATACTCGCGATCGCTCTTCCTCGGAAGTACCGTCAGCACCATCGGTCCCGGCACGGCCAGCGTGTCCCACGAGAGATGGCAGCGCAGGCACTGGTCGTTCCTCGAGAACGACGGCGGCGGCGACGGCGACTGCGGGAGTGTGTAGAAGATCGTGCCCTGCCGCGGATCCTGCGCGGACACTTCCAGCACCTCCCCGCCTCGCACCCATCCGACGGCCACGGTGTCGTTGAAGTAGAGCGCGCGCGGGTTCTGCTGGTTGATCTTCGCGGCCTGCTCGCTCGTCTCGCCAAAGGACAGCACCTGCGACTCGATGGGAACGTCGAGCAGGTCCAGCACCGATCGCAGATATCCGGACGCGGGATCGAAGGTGAGGGACGCCTCGCCCCTCGTGAGCCGCGCGGCCAGCGCAGTGACCGCCGTCTGCTCCGGCGTGGTCTGGTAGGCGATGTCGGGATGCTTGATGGATCCGCCGAAGGCGCCGGGACGCTGGGCTTCGACAGCCAGCGCGCCTGCAAGTATGGCGGTGGCGACAAACGGAGACACACGCCGCAACTCTCGCATGACACTCCAATCTAGAACGATCGTCGTGCGAAGGGAATGACGGGTGTCATACGAGCCTCGGCCCCGCGCCTGGGGCCCTGCGGTGGGAGGACCCTCGGCGTCACCTCGAGTCGGACCTTTCGCTTCGCTCGCGGACGGGAGGTATTCGACGACACCTGTCGTTCCCTTCCGCCGCGTAAGCGGCGGTCCCACGCGAGCGAAAGCGAGCGGTCCTACCCGAAGGACCCTACCGCGCGAAGCGCGGTCCTAGTAGCGGTAGTGCGCCGACTTGTACGGGCCTTCCACCGGGACGCCGATGTAGTCCGCCTGCTCCCTGCTGAGCGTCGTGAGCTTGACGCCGAGCTTGTCCAGGTGCAGCCGCGCGACCATCTCGTCGAGCTTCTTCGGCAGGATGTAGACGCGCCTGGCGTCGTAGGCCGTGCCGGAGAGCGTCTCGCGGCCGGTGGCGCTGAAATGGAGGTCGAGCTGCGCCACGACCTGGTTGGTGAACGACGACGACATCACGAAGCTCGGGTGACCCGTCGCGCACCCGAGGTTCAGCAGCCGGCCCTCGGCGAGGACGAGGATGCTGCGCTCCTTGCGCGAGCCCTCGGCCGGGAACACCCACTCGTCGTACTGGGGCTTGACGTTCACGCGCGTCGCGCCGCTCTTCGCGAGGCCGGCCATGTCGATCTCGTTGTCGAAGTGGCCGATGTTGCCGATGATCGCCTTGTCCTTCATGCGGCACATCAGGTCCACCGTCAGGACGTTCTTGTTCCCCGTCGCGGTGATGAAGATGTCAGCCGTCTCGACGACGCTCTCGATCGTCGTGACCTGGTAGCCTTCCATCGCCGCCTGCAGCGCGCAGATGGGATCGATCTCCGTGATGATGACCCGGCAGCCCTGGCCTTTGAGCGCCTGGGCGCAGCCCTTGCCCACGTCGCCATAGCCGAAGACCACCGCCACCTTCGCCGACAGCATCACGTCGCTCGCGCGATTGAGACCGTCCACGAGCGAGTGCCGGCAGCCGTAGAGGTTGTCGAACTTGCTCTTCGTCGCCGAGTCGTTGACGTTGATGGCCGGGAAGAGAAGCGTGTTGGCCGCCGTCATCTCGTACAACCGGTGCACGCCCGTCGTCGTCTCCTCGCTGACGCCCTTGATGCCGTCGGCGACCTTCGTCCAGACGCCGGGCCGGCTTGCGAGCTCGCGCCGCAACGTATCGAGAATGACGCCCCACTCCTCGGGATCGCTCTCGGGCTTGAACGCCGGTACCGCGCCCGCCTTCTCGTACTCCTTTGCCTTGTGCACGAACAGCGTCGCGTCGCCGCCGTCGTCCACGATCAGCGTCGGGCCGGCGCCGTCGGGCCACACCAGCGCCTCGACCGTGCACTCCCAGTACTCGGGCAGGGTCTCGCCCTTCCACGCGA
>CAZJBN010000017.1:22763-48218 GCA_964543955.1 uncultured Bifidobacteriaceae bacterium | reverse complement strand
CCGCGAGCCGTACGGGATGGTGCTCGTCACCGGGCCCACCGGCTCCGGCAAGACGACGACGCTCTACGCGGCGCTGGCCGAGATCAAGACGATCGAGGACAAGATCATCACGATTGAAGATCCGGTGGAGTACCAGCTCCGCGGGATCACGCAGATCCCGATCAACGAGAAGAAGGGGCTGACCTTCGCGCGCGGCCTCCGCTCGATCCTGCGGCACGATCCCGACAAGATCATGGTGGGCGAGATCCGCGACCAGGAGACGGCGCAGATCGCGATTCAATCCGCCCTGACCGGACACCTGGTCTTCACGACCGTCCACGCCAACAACGTGTTCGACGTGCTCGGCCGCTTCCTGAACATGGGCGTCGAGCCCTACCAGTTCATCTCCGCGCTCAACTGCGTGATGGCCCAGCGGCTGGTGCGGCGGATCTGCGAGTCCTGCCGGCGCCAGGTGCACTACGATCCGGCGACGCTGGCCGAGTCGGTCATCGACCCGGCCCTGGCCGAGTCGCACGTCTTCTACGAAGGCGCGGGCTGCATGGAGTGCGGCGGCACGGGCTTCAAGGGCCGGATGGCCATCTGCGAGCTGCTGGACCTGACCGATCACATTCGCGAGATCATCATGGACAAGCGGCCCATCTCCGAGATCAAGCGCGCGGCCAAGGAGCAGGGCATGCGCTTTCTCCGCGAGTCGGCGGTCGAGCGGGTCATGCACGGCCTCACGACACTGCGCGAGATCAACAAGGTGACGTTCGTCGAATGAGCCTCCTCGACTGGTTCCAGACGCCGCCGCCGGACGTGGCGATCCACATCGAGCGCGATCAGGTGAGCGGGGCACGTCTCGACCGGCGCGCCTCCGAGGCGGTCATGGCCGCCTCCGCCGTGGAGCCGCTGCCCGCCGGCGCCGTCGTGCCCGCGCTGGCCGCGCCGAACATGGCGGACGTCGGGCTCGTCGGCCAGGCCGTGTCACGCGTGCTTCAGGCCCTCGGCGGCCGGACCGCCCGCGTGGCGTTGATTATCCCGGACACGGTGGCCAAGGTCTCGCTGATCCGGCTGGAGAAGGTGCCGCCGCGCGCCGCCGACCTGCAGGAGATCGTGCGCTGGCAGCTGCGCAAGAGCGCGCCCTTCCCGATGGAGCACGCGGTCGTCTCGATCAGCCCCGGCGCGGAGGCGGCGGGCGGCGGACGGGAGCTCGTCGTCTCGCTCGCGCGCGCGGACGTCATCCAGCAGTACGAACAGGCGTGCACGATGGCGGGCGCGCATGCCGGTCTCGTCGACCTGGCGACGTTCGGTGTCTTCAACGGCATCATCGCCGGCGGCGCCGCACCGGCGGGCGACTGGCTGCTCGTGCACACGAGGCCCACCTACGCGACGCTGGCGATCGGGCGCGGCGACCGGTTGCTCTTCCTTCGCAGCCGCACCGACG
This sequence comes from uncultured Bifidobacteriaceae bacterium, assembly GCA_964543955.1. GTDB lineage: Bacteria > Acidobacteriota > Vicinamibacteria > Vicinamibacterales > UBA2999 > VFZN01. Next base: position 46,792 of record CAZJBN010000017.1, on the reverse strand, counting down.
AAGCCGAAGGGACGCTCGCCGACGTGATTCACCAGACGTCGATGTACTACGAGGATCGGCTCGAAGGGCGCGGCTTCGAACGCGTCTGGCTGTCGGGCGGATCCCAGCTCCCGGACGGGGCCGAGGCCGTGCGACGCGGCATCGAAGAGCGACTGGGCGTGACGGTGGAGACCGTGGACGCGCGATTGGCCGCGCGAATGCCGGATGGCATTCCGGCCGGCCCGGATGTGCTCGACGTGCTTGCGCCGCTCGTCGGCGTTCTGCGCCGCGACCGGAAGGTGGCCTGACCGTGCTCCAGACCAACCTCGCCACCCGGCCCTTCTACAACGAGCGTCTCGTCCGAACGATTCTCGGCATCATTGCCGTCGTGGCCGTCGCGCTGGCGCTCTTCGACGCCGCGCAGATCGTCCGGCTGCGCGCCAGGAGCGCGGACGTGCGGGCCGAGGCCGAGGCGGCGGAGCAGGAGGCACAGCGGCTGCGCGCCGAGAGCCAGGCGATCCGCCAGTCGCTCAATCGCGCGCAGCTCGAGACGGTGCAGGTGGCGGCTACCGAGGCCAACCGGCTGATCGACAGCCGCACGTTCTCGTGGACCGACCTGTTCAACCGCTTCGAAGCCACGCTGCCGGCCGGCGTGCGCATCCTGGCCGTTCAGCCGCAGGTGGACCAGCAAGGCCGCATGCTCGTGGCAGTGACCGTGATCTCGCGGCAGGTCGAGGACCTCGACGAGTTCACCGAGGCGCTGCAGGACGCCGGATCCTTCACGAGCGCCCTCACGCGCCAGTCCGAGGCGCAGGAGGATGGCACGCTCAGGGCCGTCATCCAGGGCTACTACGTGTCCCCGTCGTCCGAGGCCGGGACGACCGCCGACTCACCCGCCACGCCGGCGGCGGTTCAGCCGGCGGCGTCGACCGTGGCGGAGATGCGCCGATGAAGGGCCTGTTCGGCGTGGGCTCGTCCGTGCCCGTCTCGCGCGTGATGCGCGACTACCGGGCGTGGGTCGTGCCCGTCGGCCTGGCGCTGGCCGCGGCCAGCGCGGTGCTGGTGTTCGTGGTCGTGCCCATGGCCGCCTCCGCAGATGCAGCCGAGCAGCGCGCCAGCGCGGCAGCGGCCGTGCGCGACGGCGCCGCACGCGAACTGGCCGATGCCGTGGCGACGCGGGACGCACAGGCGCAGTCGGCGATGGACCTGGACCGCTTCTATGCCGACGTCCTGCCACCCGACGCCCGGGCCGCGTCACGCCTGATGACGCTCAGGCTCAGTCAGCTCGCGCGCAGCCACAACGTGACGTTCGAGCGGAACCAGCTGTCGCCCGAGACCGTACGCGATTCGAGCCTGGAGCGGCTCCGGGTCAGCTACGCGCTCTCAGGCGACTACGACGACATCCGCCAGATGATCTACGACATCGAGACCGCGTCCGACTTCATCGTCATCGACAACGTCTATCTGGCGGAAGGGCAGGACGCCGAGGCGCCGCTCTCGCTGACGCTCGCGCTCTCGACGTTCTACAGGACCGCCAATGCCCGGTAATCGCCGCACGGTCTGGGCCCTGGTCGCGCTGGCGGTGGTGCTGAGTATCGGGCTGTGGACGTGGTTTGGTCCCGCGGCGACGACATCGGCTCCTGCCGCCGCGGCCCGGCGCCAGGGGGCGGCTGGCGATACGCCGCCGCTGCCGGAGGCCGAAGCCATGACGGTCAGAATGTCGGCGCTCGAGGCCGCGCGCACCGAGCCCGCGGATTCGGCGCGCAACCCGTTCCACTTCGGCCGCCGGGCCGTGGACACGCCAGCCCCGTCCGCCGTGCCTGAGCCGATCGTCGAAACACCAGCGCCGCCGGTGCCGACGGGTCCTCCCCCTCCGCCGCCGATCGCGCTGAAGTTCATCGGGATCGTGGAGAAGTCCGACGGGCTGAAGCTGGCCGTCCTCACCGACGGCCGCACGCCGCTCTATGGAAAGGAAGGCGACATCATCGACGGCCGCTACCGCATCCTGAAGATCGGCACTGAGTCCATCGAGATGTCTCATTCGGACGGACGAGGACGGCAGACGATCAAGCTGTCGGGGCAGTAGGGAAATCAGGGTGCACGAGGTGCACGGGTGCACAAGGTGCACCGGTGCAGCAGGTGCACAGGTGCACAAGGTGCATAGGTGCCCATGGTGCCAAGGGTTCGATGTAGAGGCAACCCCTTCGGGGTTACCTGGCTAGCCTTCGATGTAGAGGCAGCCCTTCAGGGTTGCCTGGGGATCTGAATGAGGTCGAGACTGGTATCGAAAGCGACGGTGGTTCTGCTGTTGGCTGCAGTGGTGGCCGGCTGCGCCACCGGCCGGGCGTTCTCGCGCGGGCAGGAAGCGGCGAAGGCGGGGGACTGGGATGCCGCCGTCGGCTTCTATCGGCAGGCGCTCCAGGACGATCCCGATCGCCCGGACTACAAGATCGCGCTCGAGCGGGCGATGATTGCCGCCGCGCAGATGTACGTGACGCGGGCCCGGGAGTTCGAGGCGGCCGACCAGCCCGAGGAGGCGCTTCGCGCGTATCGCAAGGCGCTCGAGTTCGAGCCCGGCAATCGGCCACTGGCGCAGCGCGCCGGTGAGATCGAGCGGATGCTGCGCGATCGGCTCGAGGCCAGCGTGCCCCGGCCGGAGATCGAGAAGCTGCGCGAGCAGGCCCGGCGCGAGTCGGCCGAGCCCATCCTGAGCCCGACGAGCCGCGACCCGCTGGGCATTCACTTCAACAACGCGAACATTCGCGACATCCTCAACTTCATCGGCAACGCGACGGGCATCAACATCACCTACGATCGCGACTTCCAGGACCGCAACATCACGCTCGACCTCGAGGGCGTCACGCTCGAACAGGCGCTCCAGCAGATCATGATCGCCAATCAGCTCTTCTACAAGGTGCTGAACGAGCGGACGATCATCGTCGCCGCCGACACGACGCAGAAGCGCACGCTGTACGAAGACCAGGTGATCCAGACCTTCTTCATCTCTCACGCGGACGCCATGGAGATTGCGACGATGCTCGGTGGCATCGTCCGCGTGGCCGGCGTGCCCATCCAGCCCACGGTCGTGCCGAACAAGACGAACAACACGATCACCGTCCGGGGGACTGCCTCGGCCGTGCAGATCATCGAGCGGATTATTGCCGCCAACGACAGGCCGCGTGCCGAGATCATCGTCGACGTCCAGATTCTCGAGGTGAACCGGGAGCGCGCCAAGCAGTACGGCCTCAACCTCACCGAGTACGCCATCGGAGGCATCTTCTCGCCCGAAGTCGCGCCAGGTGGCGGTGGTGGCGACACGCCGTCGGCAGGGACGCCGCCGAGCGGCGTCGGATCGCCGCCGCCGTTCAACCTGAACACGATCTCGACGGGCATCAGCGCCGCCGATTTCTATCTCGCGGTGCCGGCGGCCATCATGCGATTCCTCGAGACCGACTCGACCACCAAGACACTGGCCAAGCCGCAGCTGCGCGGGGCCGAGGGCCAGAAGCTGTCGGTCAACCTGGGTGAGGACGTGCCGGTGCCGAGCACGACGTTCACGCCGATTGCGGGTGGCGGCTCTGCGTCGCAGCCGCTCACGTCTTTCGCCTACCGCACCGTCGGCGTGATCGTCGAGATGACGCCGCGAGTCACCTACGAAGGCGAGATCATCCTGGACCTGTCGGTCGAGAGCAGTGCGCAAGGCCAGGGGACCAACATCGCCGGCCAGAACCTCCCATCGTTCCTGTCGCGGAAGGTCGTCACCAAGCTGCGGCTCCGCGACGGCGAGTCCAACCTGCTGGCGGGCCTCCTCCGAGAGGACGAGCGCCGATCGCTGCGCGGATTTCCCGGGATTCTCCGCCTGCCCGTCGTCAAGCAGCTGTTCTCCGGCAACGATGAGCAGATTCGCACGTCCGATATCGTCATGCTCCTGACGCCGCGGATCATCCGGACGCACGAGCTGACCGCGGCGGACCTGAGTCCGATCTACATCGGCACCCAGAGCAACATGAACCTGGGCGGACCCACGCCGGTGCTCGGCGAGCCCGGGCCGGAACCCCCGCCGCCGGCCCCGGCCGCTGCCGCGCCGGCCGTTCCACAGCCAGGGACGCCGTTTGGCCCCGTCATTCAACCTGGCATCCAGGGTGTGCCAGTGCAGGTCCCGCCAGGCAGTTCACCAATTCCGGGAACCGTCCCGACGCCGCAGCCCGCGACGCCGCCAACCCCGCAAAGCGGCGTGACGATCTTCCAGCCGGTCGAGCCGACGCCGCCGGCCGCACAACCCGATCCGGCCGCGCAACCGGCCAACCCGTTCGGCGTGCCGGCGCCGCCGCCGGCCGCAGCGCCAGCACCGGCGCCCGGCGCACCGCCCGCGACGCCTCCTGCCGCCGCTGCGGCTGTCAGCACGGCTCGTGTGACGCTGACGGCGCCATCCGAGATGCGTGTCGACGGCGGGCCCTATACCGTTCCGATCTCGATCAGCGGCGCCTCGAGATTGACCGGCATCACGATTTCGATCATGTTCAACCCGGCGCTGCTGCGCGTGCGCACGGTCTCGGAAGGTGCGATCATGCGGCAGGGGAACGTCACGCCCACGTTCACGCAACAGGTGGATGCCGCTGCCGGACGCATCGACATCGCCATCGTACGGCCGGGCGACACGGTGGGCGTCTCCACAGCCGGTCTCCTGGCCGCGGTGCTCTTCGAGCCGGTCGCCGCGGGCACGGGCACGCTGACGGTCACCGGCTCGGGCTCGCTCGCCACCGGAGACGCGGCATCGATCGAGTTCCTGCCCGCGGGCGTCGTCGTTCGGTAATTCGGCAAGGGAAGCGAGACGAGAGACGTGAGACGACGAAACGGCACTGCAGGCGGTTGGGCCCAGCGCGGCTACAGCTTCGTCGAGCTGCTGGTCGTGACGACGATTATCCTCATCCTCGCATCAGCGGTACAGCCGCTCGCCAAGGTGACGATCCAGCGGCAGCGGGAGATCGAGCTGCGGCGCGTGCTCCGGGAGATGCGCGACGCCATCGACAAGTTCAACGACGCGGCGATTGCCGGCATGATCCCGCCGACCGAGCTCAAGGCCAACAGCGAAGGGTACCCGCCCAACCTCGAGATCCTGGTCGACGGCGTGTCGGTGGCCAACGACGCCTCCGGACGGAAGCTCAAGTTCCTGCGGCGTATCCCCGTCGATCCGATGACGGGCGAGGCCGAGTGGAGCCTGCGCGCCTACCAGGACAAGCCGGACACCACGAGCTGGGGCGGCCAGAACGTCTTCGACGTGCGATCGCTCAGCGGGGGCACGGCGCTCGACGGGACGAAGTACAGCGAGTGGTAGAGGCAGGAAGTCGGAAGTGAGAAGTCAGAAGTGAGAAGTGAGAAGAGAAGTTGGGCGAGAGGCTTGCTCGCGAGCCGGCGATGGCCGATGCGTGGCTTCACGATCATCGAGCTGCTGGTCGTCGTGTCGATCATCGTGATTCTCGCGAGCCTCGGCATGGCGCAGTACCGGCAGAGCGTGGTGCGTGCCAGGGAAGCCGTCCTCAAGGAGGACCTCTTCCGGATGCGGGACGCCATCGATCAGTACTACGCGGACAAGAACAAGTACCCGTCGACGCTCGAGGATCTCGTCAGCGAGGGCTACCTCCGCGAGATCCCCGTCGATCCCATTACGAACTCCAAGGACACGTGGCAGACGGTCAACGCCGAGCCCGACCTCAACAATCCCGCCAGCCAGATCGGGATTTACGACGTCAAGAGCGGTTCTGAGCAGCAGTCGATGGACGGGACGAATTACGCGGATTGGGACTGAGCGGAATCGCAGATTGGGAGACTGACGCGTCCTGCGTGCGTGTTCCCGTGCGGGCCAGTTCAGCCCGGGTTGACTCGGACCGTGAACTGGCCGACGCCTGACGTGCCGGTCGTCGTCCGCACCGTGACCGTGGCGACATAGGTCCCGGCCGCGCTGTACCGGTGATTCGTCGTGGTCCCCGTCGTGAACGCGCTCTGGCCGTCGCCGAAGTCCCATGTGAACGACGTGATGGCGACGTTGCTGCCGAACCCGCCGGTCGACGCCGTGAAGGACACGAGACCTTGCTGCGCGGCGCCGAGCGTGACGGGATTGGGCGTTGCCGTGAGGGTCACGGCGATCGACGACTGATCCGTCACGCTGACGACGGTCGACGAGCGCCCCTCGATCCCCTGAGTGTCGATGGCCGTGGCCGTGATGGTGTAGGTGCCGGCGCGCGAGTAGGTATGGGCGACCGTGGTCTGTCCCTGCACGCTGCCGAGGTGGACGCTCGGCGTGCCGTCGCCGAAGTCGATCACGACGTCGCGGAGGACGTTGCCCGTCGTTCCCGTGAGCGGCGCGACCGTGAAGACCGCGGCCACCCCGGCCTCGATGCCGGTCGTCGGTGGCGTGATCGTGACGCCGGGTGAGGACGCCGTCACCTCGATCGTGACGGTCTGGCCGCCGGCGTTGGCCGTGACGGTTGCCGTTCGCGGCGTGGACAAGGTGACGCGCGCTTCGCCCGTGCCGTCGGTGATGGCGGACCCGGGCGACAACTGGCCGGCCGTCGTGGAGAAGGTGACCGGCACGCCCTGCAGGCGGTTGCCGAATTCGTCGAGGACCGTGGCGACGATCTCGGTCGAGCCGCCGGATGCGGGAACCGTCTGCGGGTCGGCGCGCACGATGACGCGGGCGGCGGCGGCGCCGCCGACTCGGATCTCGAGGACCTCGGCCCGCGTGGCGCCCGAGAAGGCGCCAATCTGGGCCGTGCCCGACTGCTGGCTGGCGACGAACCGGACCGATGCCTTGCCGCCCTGGGTGCGTGCCTCGACGGGATCGATCGTGCCGAACGACGAGGTGAACGTGACGACCGTGCCGTTCTGAACGGGAGTGCCCGCCGATTCGGTGACCGATGCCGTGACGTCGGCAGTCCCATTGACGGGTACAACCGTCGTACTGACTGTGAGGGTGATGGTCGACGAGGTAGGCGCCAGGAGCGGCACCTTGTCGCACGCCGACATGGCACCCACCGCCACCAGGAGAATCGCCGTGATCGGGCGCGAACGTGACACGAACAAGGCCAACAAGGATAATAGGCCCATGGGGTTAGCGGGTCAAGGCAGGAGCGCTGACCAGGCCGGGTACGCGATGGCCGCCCTGCTCGTCGGATTGAGCATCATGGCCGTCATGATGACGGCCGCGCTGCCCGTGTGGAACCACGCCGCAAAACGGGAAAAGGAAGCCGAGCTCGTCTGGCGCGGCGAGCAGTACAAGCGCGCCATCATGCTGTTCCAGCGCAAGTACGCCAACGCCTTTCCGCCGAGCGTCGACGTCCTCGTCGAACAGAAGTTCCTGCGGAAGAAGTACAAGGACCCGATCACCAACGAGGACTTCCTGCTGATCCCCGTCGGCGGTGCCGTTGCCGGGCAGATCCAGTACAACACGCCCGGACAGACCGGCCAGCCCGGTCAGGCACCCCAGCAGAGCGGCTTTGGTTCCGGCGGCTCCAGTGGTTTCGGTACAGGCGGAGGATTCGGTGCGGGAAGCGGCACCGGCAACAGCGGTTTCGGGTCGAGTCAGGGTGCGGGCGGCATGGGACAGGCATCGCCCGGCAGCCCCGGTGGCTTCGGAAGCTCGCAACAGGGCGGCGCCGGCGCAAAGCCCGGCAGCACCAGCCCGGCAGCCGGCGGGCTCGTGACGGGCGCTACGAACCAGGCGGGTCTTGCGGGTCGGCCTATCCAGGGCGTCACCTCGAAGAGCAGTGAGACGTCCATCCGTCTCTACAACGGGATGGACAAGTACAACCAGTGGGCCTTCATCGCCCTCGCGGCGTCCAACCAGGCCGGCGTTGGCGGCGCCGGCTTCGGTAGTCCCGGAATGACCGGGCAACCCAATCAGCCTGGCGGACAGAACAACCCCTTCGTCCAGCCCGGCGCCTTTGGTTCGCCCGGAGGCTTTGGCCAGCCGGGCGGCTCTGGAGCGCCTGGAGGATTCGGCCAGCCGATGCAGCCCGCCGGCCAGAGTCCGTTCGGTCAGCCGATGCAGCCGGGAGGCTTCGGTCAGCCCAGTCCGTTCGGCCAGCCCGGGGGGACCGCACCGCCAGGCCCGTTTGGCCAGCCCGGCGGCTTCGGCGCGCCGACGATGCCGCCCGTGCCGACTCCGCCCGGCGGCTCCATCTTCAAGCCCGTCTCGCCGCCTCCCCAGTTCTGACGCTGCGGGCCCGCGCGGAGTCGGGTCGCTCGCGCAGGATTCCATCCGCGACCGATCCGTGGCATGCCTGCGCACTTCCAGAGGCCACCGTCGTGACCATGAATCAGGATGTCGCGCCTGGCCCCAGGGCTCACTCGAGTGCCACGCCGGCCGACGATCGGAGCAGTCGCGCAATCGACCACGCGGCAATGGCCGCGACGACGAAGAACGTCAGCGACCTCGCCGCGCTCACGAGAAGCAGGGTGCCCAGCCCGAACAGCGTGGAGTAGACGAGGACGGTCCCTGCCAGCCACTGGCCGGCGAGGGGCCAGAGCGTCGCCGGTGGCGGGAGGCCGGCCGCCCGTGCGATGCGCGTCCAGCCCGGGCCGTCGGGCCGCGTGATCCTGTAGAAGCGCACGAGGTGCGCCTCGGGTTCCGGCCGCGTGAGCAGGGTCACGGTGACCCAGCAGACGGTCGTCCAGACCACGACCAGCAGCAGGCTCACGGGAAACACGAGGTCTGTCGTCAGCTTGATGACCGCGTACCCGATCGCTGACGCTACCATCGCCGTGATCTCCGACCACGCATTGATGCGCCACCAGTACCACCTGAGGATCAGCACCAGCCCGATGCCCGCGCCGCTCTCGAGCACGAACTCCCACGCCTGCCGGATGCTCTCGAGATAGTAGGTGACGACGGCGCTGGCGACCATCAGCCCGAGCGTCGTGAGCCGCGAGACGAGCACGTAGTGCCGCTCGTCACCATCGGTCCTGACGAATCGCCGGTAGAAGTCGTTGACGATGTAGGACGTGCCCCAGTTGAGCTGCGTCGAGATGGTGGACATGTAAGCGGCGAAGAACGCACCGAGGAGCATGCCGCGCCACCCGACCGGCAGGTGATCGCGAATGACCAGCACGTAGCCGGACTCCTTGTCGGTAATGTCCGGATAGAGCACCATCGCAGCAAGCCCGACGATGATCCACGGCCACGGCCGCACGCAGTAGTGCGCGATGGTGAACCACAGCGTCGCGAGAAACGCATGCCGCTCGTCACGCGCGGACATCATGCGCTGCGCGACGTAGCCGCCGCCGCCGGGCTCTTGGCCGGGATACCAGCTGGCCCACCACTGCACGCCGACGTAGGTCAGGAACGCGCCGAGCGGCAGCCCGGCGAGGATGCCCACGGCGTCTGCCGTGTCGAACGAGGGCAGGAAGCTGAGCGTCGAGGGCGCCATCTGCGCGGTGAGGCCGGAGAGGCCGCCGATCGCGGGCACGTCGAGCACGAACCATGCGAGCGCCACCGTGCCCATCATGGCGAAGATGAACTGGAAGAAGTCCGTCGCTACCACACCCCAGAGCCCGCTGAGCGCGCTGTAGATGCCGGTGATGGCGAGGCTGATGAGGACCGCGGTCATCTCGTCCCAGCCGAGGGTGATCGACAGGATCTTGGCCATCGCCAGGTTGACCCATCCCATCACCACGCAGTTGATGGGCACACCGAGATAGAGCGCGCGGAATCCGCGGAGCACGGCAGCGGGACGGCCCGTGTAGCGCAGTTCGGCGAGCTCGACGTCGGTGAGGATGCCGGCGCGGCGCCAGAGACGGGCGAAGAAGAACACCGTGAGCATGCCGCCCGTGGCCGCGCTCCACCAGATCCAGTTGCCGGCAATGCCGTTCCTCGCGACGAGACCGGCCACCGCCAGCGGTGTATCGGCCGCGAAAGTGGTCGCGACCATGGACGTGCCGGCCAGCCACCACGGCAATTGGCGTCCGCTCAGGAAATAGTCGCTGACGCTGCGACCGCCGCGGCGCGAGAGGAGGACGCCGATCGCGGCCGAGACGACGAAGTAGGCGACGATGATGGCCCAGTCGACGGGAGCCAGGATCACGCGCGGATTATACGTGCCGCCAAACCCGCGGCGGCGCCAGGGACAAACACGTTGTCCCGCAGGATGGAAGGGGATAGGGTGGGAGGAGCATCGAGAGACGGAGGCCTTCATGAATATCGAGATCCGCGGTCACCTCAAACCCACCGATGCGCTGCGGCGCCACGCCGAGAAGCGCGTGTTGTCCGCGGTCGGCCGCGTGCAGCAGCACGTGCGCGGCATCACGGTGTGGTTCGACGACATCAACGGCCCGGCGCGGGGCGGCGCAGACAAGTCGTGCCGGATCACTGTTGCGTTGGACGGCCAGCGCCATGCGCCCGTGGTCGTGGAGGAGGTGCACTGGGATCTCTACAAGGCAATCACGCTGGCGGCCAATCGCCTGTCGCACGTGATTCGGCGCGAGGTGGACCGCGTGACTCAGGTACGCCCGAGGTCCTCGATCACCGCATCGTGAAGCGCCTGCCGCACGCCCGTCATGCGGTCGCCATCGCGTGACGGGTGCACGCGGTTCGTCAGCAGCACGACGTAGAGCGCCGCGGCCCGGCCGGCCGCGAGACCGGCCCGATCCGCGGGATCGATCCACAGCGACGTGCCCGTGAAACCCGTGTGGCCGAACGCGGCCGCCGACATTCGCGACCCGCACGAGGACGTGGGCCGCATGGTGTCCCAGCCGAGGGCCCGCGAGCTTCCGGGGACGGCGCTCGGCGCGACGAAGGTTCGCGCGAGAGACCCGAGGCTGTCCGGCGTACTGTTGCCGGCGGTCAGTGCACGCAGCCACCACCGGGCGGCCTCACCCACGCCCGACGCCGTACCAAACAGCCCTGCATGCGCGGCCACGCCCTCGAGTGCGGCGGCGTTCTCGTCGTGGACGTCGCCGACGAGCGTCCGGCCCCGCCAGGGGTCGGCTTCCGTCGGCGCGGTGTGCGGCTTCCACTCGTCAGGCGGTCGATACCGCACGACCGCTGACGAGCCGAGCTCACGGTCGCGCCAGTCGTCGAACTGGCGATCGAGCGGCGAACCGCCGGCCCTCTCGAGCACGAACCCAAGGAGCATGAAGCCCGCGTCGGAGTACACCGCGCGCGAGCCCGGCGGATGCTCGAGCGGCTCCGCGCAGATCGCCTGCTCGTACGCCGCCTGCCCCTGCAGATGCTCGAAGTACCGCCGATGGGCAGGGAGGCCCGAGGAGTGATCGAGCAGGTGCCGGATGGTCACGGCCATCCGGTCGTTTCGATTCCACTCAGGAATCCATGCGCTCACGCGATCATCGAGCGCCAGGAGACCCCGTCGCACCAGGTCGAGCGTCAGCGTCGTCGTCGCGAGGACCTTCGTGAGGGAGGCGAGGTCGTAGACCGTGCCTACATCGACGGGCGCGGCGCCGGCGTCGTAGGTGAGATGCCCCTCGGCGATCGTGGTGATCATGCCGCCGGCATGTCCGACCTCGACGACCGCACCAGGAAACACGCGAGCGCCGATGGCGTTCTGCAACACGGCCCGGGCCGACGCCAGCTCGATCATGTCGGCACGACGCCGGGAGAAGCGGGTCGAAGACGCGCCGATGCGAGCGCGACGCCCGCCGTCACTATCGCACCGACGAGGACGTACCACGTCCATGCGACCGGTGTCGCCCACCAGAGCACGGCCACGACGACCATGCCGGTCACCATGCCGGCGAAGACGTCGCGTTCCGAAGTCGACGGCGCGAGCGTCCCCAGCAGGAACGCTCCGAGGACGGCACCGGACGCGAAGGACAGCACCGACAGGCCGGCGTCGAGCACCGAACGGGCCATGTACTGCGCGCCGATGGCCACGGCCAACTGTACCAGGCCCCATACGACCGTGGCCCCCTTCGACACGCGCATGCGGGTGGCTTCGCTGGCGCCGGGATTGACGTACGGCAGGTAGAAGTCGTTGACCGTCGTCGCGGCCATGGCGTTCAACGACGGCGACAGGGCCGCGGCGACGATCGCCGCCACGATGAATCCGGCGGCGCCCGACGGCAGCTCGTTGATGACGAAGACCGGAAGGATCTCGTCGACGCGGGTCAGCGGCTGCGGCAGGGCCTCCTGCAGGTAGAACGTGTAGAGCATCACGCCGATGAACAGGAACAGGACGAACTGCGCGAACACGATGAAGCCGCTCAACACGAGACCGCGCGACGCTTCGGCCGCGCTTCGTGCCGACAGCAGGCGCTGCACGAGAAACTGATCGGTGCCGTGCGTGGCGAGCGTCAACGCGATTCCGCCGAGGAGGCCCGACCACACCGTGTAGACGCGCGTCGGATCGAGCGACCAGTCCAGCACCTGGAAGCGTCCAGACTCCCGCCCGGTCGCCAGGACCGTCGCAACCCCGCCGTCGATGCCGTGGAGGAGCGCCCACGCGATGAGCCCGGCTCCCGCGATGTAGACGAACATCTGGACAACGTCCGTCCAGATGACCGCGGACACGCCGCCACGCATCGTGTAGACGATCATCGCGATGCCGAGCACGGCGACGACGCCGGTGACAGGGACCGCGGTGACGACAGAGATGACGAGGGCCGTGGTGAACAGACGGATGCCGTCCGCCAGCGATCGCGAGACCAGGAAGATGACCGCCGCCAGCGTCTTGACGCGCGGTCCGTACCGCCGCTGCAGGAGCTCGTACGACGTGAACAGTTCGCCGCGGAAGTAGGCCGGGATGAAGAGGATGCTCACCAGGACCCGGCCGATGACGTAGCCTGCGGCGAGCTGCAGGAACGCCATGTTGCCGCCGTAGGCGCTGGCGGGAATGCCGATGAACGTCAGCGTGCTCGTCTCGGTGGCGACGATCGTGAAGCAGATCGCCCACCAGGGCACGCTCCGGTCCGTCAGGAAGTAGTCACGCGTCGTCTTCTGGAAGCGCGCGAACCAGGAACCGAACGCCGTAATCGCCAGCAGGTAGGCCGCGACGACGGCGTAATCCAGGACGGACAACGACATGAATGGGTAAGTCTACGCCCGGTGCCGTCGGCCGCCTACTGGGAAGACGACGAGGTGCCGAACGCCGCGCGGCCGAGATCCGAGAGCGTAGCGGCAGAATTGGGGGGCGCGATGAGGGAGTCGTACGAGAACAGGATGACCCCTGCGGCGCCCAACCGGCGTGCCGCGTCGATGAACTGCAGGGTTACGGCGGGCTCGAGGCGATAGGCGCCGATGCCGGCCCAGACCGCGGCATTGCCGGCGTACGCACCCGCCGCCGTGACCTGCCGCGCGAAGACGGCGGCGTCGGTCGAGTACGCCATCGGGCACAGCACGTCGATGAGCGACTGATCGACCCAGGTTCGCCAGTCCTGCAGCCTCGTCTCGAAAGCCGCCTGCACGTCGGGGACGACGGCCGCGCTGATCACGGCATCGGGACGAGCCGCCTTGACCGCCGTGCGCACGCGCATGACGAGCGAGGTGAGACGCGACCGGCGGAACGCGCTCCATCGCGTCGGATAGAGGTTGGGATAGGCGAGCGGATCCACGGCCTCCCGCGCAGTCGCCGTCTGGCGCTCGGAAGCGGTCATGTCCGGGACGATGGACTGCTTGAACTGCTCGATGGCCGCCGGGCTGTAGTCGAACGCCTCGCCGGGGTACCGCACGTAGTCCAGGTGAACGCCGTCGACGGCGTACCGCGAGACGAGATCGCCGACGACGTCCGCCACGTGCGCTGCGGCGTCCGGGTGGATGGGCGACGTATACAAGCCCTCCACATCGTCCGGCCGGCCGCGCGACCAGCGGGCCAGCCGCCCGAGATACTCAGGGCTGCGCGGGTCCAGGCGCCGGAACTCGGCCGCGAGTGCGCGCGGCACCATCAGCCATTCGGGATGCCGGTAGACGACGTGGGTGCGCGAGGCGGGGAGGGTCACTGCGCTCGATACCAGGTTGACGGCGACCCAGGCGTGTACTGAGAGACCCTTCTCGTGCGCCCGCTCGATGGTCAGGGCCAGCGGGTCAAACGCCGGCTGCCCGGCAATCTCGGCGGCACGCGGTTCGATGTCGCTCTCGTAGTACGCGTCGCCCCGGCCGCGAACCTGGACAATGAGCGTGTTGAATCCGCTTGCGCCGGCGGCGTCGACCATGCGGGCGATGGTGAGCGGAGAGGCAAGCGTGGCGCGCGTGACCCAGAGGGCCCGCACACCGGGCGCCGGTGCCGGTTCATCGGCGCCAGGCGCCACTGCGCCAATGACAACGAGCGCGGCAACGGCCAGCAGGACAACGGAACGAGAGAAATGTGTCTCGGTCGCGGGCAACGACACAATTTAGCGCGAGGATACGTTCAGGTCAACGCCGATCGCCGCGGAACGCGAGCGAAAGAGACGCCTGACCCCTTAAGCTAGTCATGATGCACGTGATGGGAATCGACGCCGGGGGCAGCAAGACGCTCGTCCTCGTGGCCTCAGGCGACGGGCAGGTCGTCGCGGAAGGACACTCCGGCGGCGCGAACCTGCGGACGCACGGCGAACTGGCGGTGGAGAAGGCGCTCTCCGAGGCCATCGACCGGGCGCTTGCGAAGACCGGGATCCGTCCAGCGGCCGTCTGCCTTGGCATTGCCGGCGTCGATCGCCACGACGATGCGCAGACGATCAGCGGGCTTATGCGGCGCCTCGGCTTTCGCGACCACACACTCATCGTGAACGACGCGCTCATCGCGCTCGTGGCCGGTGCGGGCGTCCCATCGGGCCTGGTGCTCGTCGCCGGAACGGGATCGATTGCCTACGGGGTCAACGAAGCTGGCTTTGCTGCGCGCTCCGGTGGGTGGGGGCCGGTCCTGGCGGACGAAGGGTCGGGATACTGGATCGGACGGCGTGGCCTCGTGGCGGTGATGCGCCACGCCGATGGCCGCGGCTCTCGAACCGTGCTCACCTCGCTCGTCCTCGAGCATCTCGGACTGACGCGGACCGATCAGCTGGTCAACGAAATCTACGAGAGCGCCGAGCGCCGGCAGTTCGTGGCCACGCTCGGGCCGCTCGTCGAATCCGCGCGCGCGGCCGGAGACCTCGTGGCCGGCGAGATCATGCGCGAGGCCGCGACCGAGCTCGTCGCGGCCGCCGCTTCGGTGATTACACGGCTCGGGATGCGCGGGGAGGTCTTCCAGGCCTTCTTGTCAGGTGGCGTGTACCGCTCCATTCCCTGGCTTGCGGCCGAGGTGTCCGACCTCCTCCGCGACGTCGCGCCTCGCGCCACGCCGGTCCTGCTCACGGCAGAGCCGGCCCAGGGCGCCGTCCAGCTCGCGCGGGCCGAAATCGCGGGCCGCGCGCGCATTCCCGTCTACCTCAGCGCCCTTCCGGTCGAGGCGCCGTGAACATCCTGGTGTTCGACGAAGCGCGGCAACTGGCTCGTGCCCTGGCGCGCCGCGTGATCGAGGCCGTCCGCGATCGGCCCTCGATGGTCCTCGGCCTGCCCACGGGGAGGACGCCCCAGCTCCTCTACGCCGAGCTCGG
The DNA here is from genome assembly GCA_964543955.1 of uncultured Bifidobacteriaceae bacterium. Lineage (GTDB taxonomy): Bacteria > Acidobacteriota > Vicinamibacteria > Vicinamibacterales > UBA2999 > VFZN01. Next base: position 31,294 of record CAZJBN010000017.1, on the reverse strand, counting down.
CACGCTGACGCGCGAGACGGGAACCGACTGGTCGTCGGTGCGCACATTCAACCTCGACGAGTTCGTCGGACTGAGCGCGGATGACCCGGCCAGCTACCGCCAGTCCATGGAACGGCTACTCTTTGCCGATGTCGGCATCGCGCGCGAACACGTGGGGTTCCTCGACGGCACCGCAGAGGACATCGATGCGGAATGCGATCGCTACGAGCGGGCCATCGTGGCGGCCGGCGGCATCGACCTGATGATCCTCGGCATCGGCGTCAACGGCCACATCGGCTTCAACGAGCCCGCGCGGGGCCTGCACGCACGCACGCATCGCGCGATCCTGAAGCCGGAGACACGGACCGCCAACATCGCGCTCTTCGGCGGCGACATCGAACGCGTGCCGGCGGAGGGGCTCTCGATGGGAATGGCCACCATCCTCGGCTCGCGGTCCCTGGTCCTCATGGCGACCGGCGAGGAGAAGGCCGCGGCGATGACGGCCATGCTGGAGGGCCCCATCACGACGGCGGTGCCGGCCTCGTTCCTCCAGCTGCACCCCGCGGTGACCCTGATGCTCGACCGGGCCGCTACCCCTCGATGAGGGCGCGGAGGCGTGGTTCGACGTCCTCGCCAATCGCCTCGCGAATGCTGTCGTGCGACTTGCGCAGGCGCGTCAGCGCCTTGGGATACGTGACGCCCGTCTTGTGCATGACAATCGCGGCCTTGACGTTCCAGTGCGCGCGCTTCAGCAGCTTCTCGGCCTCGTTCGGATCGAGCTCGGCGACGATGTGGAGGATGCGGCGCGCCCGATCGCGCAGCTTCTCGGACCCCATCTGCACGTCGACCATCAGGTTCCCGTAGGTCTTGCCCATGAGAATCATCGCGCCGGTCGTCAGCATGTTGAGGACGAGCTTGGTGGCCGTGCCCGCCTTGAGGCGGGTGGACCCGGCAATGATCTCCGGCCCGACGGCGGGCGCGATGGTCAGATCCACGAACGTCTGCAGCTCGGTACGCGGGTCGCAGGTGACGAAGATGACGAGCGACCCGGCCTGTCGTCCGCTCGTCAACGCGCCGCGCACGAACGGCGTCATGCCGCTGGCCGAGACGCCGATGATCACATCCTTCCGGGTCGGCGCGAGCCGGTTGACCGATCGCGTGCCCTCCTCGTAGTTGTCCTCCGCGCCTTCCCTGGCGCGGAACATCGCGTTCTTGCCGCCGGCCATGATGGCCTGCACGAGCGAGGGGTCGGTGCCGAACGTGGGCGGCATCTCGGCCGCCTCGAGCGCGCCAAGCCGGCCGCTGGTACCCGCGCCGACGAAGACCATCCGGCCGCCGCGCCGAAGGGCCTTGACGATGAGGTCGACGCCCACCGCAATCCGGTCCCGCTCCCGCTGCACGGCGGTGAGCGTCTTGCGGTCCTCGTTCAGCATCAGATCGATGATGCCGGATGCCGGGAGCTTGTCGACGTTGAGCGAGGCGGGGTTAATCGCTTCGGTGGGAAGGGACTGCCATTTGGAGCGTATGGTCGCCATCGAGGGGCCTTGAGCCAAACCCTGATGCTAGTCGCCGGACTCCGGGCTGTCAATCACGGCCCGGCCTCCGTCGAAGGTAAGCTACGGGCGTGGACGCGCCGATCGTCGCCTTTCTGACACATCTCGATGTCGAACGGCGCCTGTCGCCGCACACCCACGACGCGTACGGCCGCGACCTGCAGCAGCTGGCCGAATTCGCAGCCGGCCGTGGCGTCGAGCCCGAGGCGCTGGACCGACGCGCGCTCGAGGCATTCGTTCGCCAGCTGATGGGCGAGGGCCGGTCGCCGCGCTCGGTCGCACGGCTCGTCGCCTGCCTCCGCAGCTTCTATCGCTATCTCGCCGTGAACGGACGCCTGGAGGCCAGCCCCGCCGCGGACCTGCGTGCGCCGCGTGCGCTCCGCACCCTGCCCAGGTTTCTCACCGTGGAGGAGGTCGACAGGCTGATCGCGGCGCCCGACGTGACCTCCGCGCGCGGGCTGCGCGATCGCGCGATGATCGAGCTGCTCTATGCAACGGGCCTCCGCGTGACGGAACTCGTGTCGCTGAAGGGGTCCGACATCAACCTGCAGGAAGGCTATCTGACGACGGTGGGGAAGGGCCGGAAGGAGCGGCTCGTCCCGCTCGGCGAAGAAGCCGCCGCGTGGGTACGCCGCTACGTCGAGGAGGGGAGGCCCGCCCTCCTCGCCGGCCGTGCGTCGCCACGTCTCTTCGTTCGCGCACGAGGGGGCGGCGGCCTCTCGCGCATCGGGTTCTGGAAGATCCTCCGCGCATACGGACAGCAGGCCGGGCTGGCCACACGGCTCAGCCCCCACGTCCTGCGCCACTCGTTTGCCACGCACCTGCTCGAACGCGGTGCGGATCTCCGTGCCATCCAGGTCATGCTCGGGCACGCCACGCTCTCGACGACGCAGATCTACACACACATTCTCGATGCGCGGCTGCGCACGCTGTATGATCGGTTCCACCCGCGCCGGTGACTCGCCCGATCCGCTTCGCGATTCTCGCCATCCTGTCCGTGTCCGTCGCCGTCGCGGCGGCCGTGCCGTTCCTCCTGCCCCCGCGTGCGGAGGTCATTGGCAGTCCCGACTGGGCGTCATCCGTCCACACCGTTCGCGGTGTGTACCACGTGCACTCCACCATTTCGGATGGCACCGGCACCCTCGACGAGATCGCGGCGGCAGCAGCGGCGGCGGGGCTGCAGTTCGTCATCACGACCGACCACGGTGACGGCACACGGCAGGCCGATCCGGTGCGGTATCGATCCGGCGTCCTGGTGATCGAGGGCGTCGAGATCAACACCGATGCGGGGCACCTGGTGGCGCTCGGCATGCGCCCATCGCCATTCCCGCTGGCCGGCACCGCGCGTGCCGTGCTGGAGGATGTCCACCGCCTGGGCGGCATCGGCATTGCCGCGCATCCAGGATCGCCGCGGCAGTCACTGCGGTGGACGGACTGGTCCGTTCCGCTGAACGGGCTCGAGTGGCTCAACGCCGACAGCGAGTGGCGTGACGAGTTTCTTCATTCGCTGGGCCGGATGGTCCTGACGTACCCGTTCCGGCCCGCCGAGACACTGACCTCGATGCTCAATCGGCCGGACTCCGTCATGGCGCTGTGGGACGAGCGGCTGCGCTCGGCGAAGATGATCGGCCTCGCCGGCGCTGACGCGCACGCGCGCCTGGGCTTTCGGAGCCAGCAGACCGAGCCCTACGACGACCGATGGCATCTCGCGGTCCCGGCCTACGAGTCGTCGTTCCGCGCGTTCAGCACGCGCGTCATCCTGGACGGGCCGCTCACGGGCGAGGCAGGGCGCGACGCGGCCGGCATCCTCAGTGGGATCAGCGCGGGACGCGTGTACACGGTCGTGGACGGCATCGCGTCTCCAGGGGCCTTCGACTTCCGGGCCACAGGCGGGGGAGTCGAGGCGCGCATGGGCGACGACCTCGATGATGTCGTCGCCGCGACGGTCCACGTGCGCGCGGCGGCGCCTGCCGGCAGCCGGATGGTCCTCCTCAGAAACGGCGAACCCTACGTCGAGACGATGGAGGCGGAGGCGCGCATCGAGGCGGGCGCGCCTGACGGCGTGTATCGCGTGGAGATCTACGCGCCATCCGCCGCCGGGCCTTCGAGTATCCCCTGGCTCGTTTCCAATCCCATCCACGTCGGCATGCGCGCGGCGCGTGAGCGCGCCGCGAGCCTGTCGGTCCGGCCCATCTCCGGCGAGCGCGGCGGCATCGCGACCGAACAGTGGACGTCGGAAACGAGCGAGGGGTCGACCAGCCGCCTGGAAGGCGGCGCCAGCGTGGACGGCATCCCGGCGCTCGAATGGCAGTTCCGCCTGCAGGACGGCATGCCGTCCGGACAGTATGCGGCGCTCCGGTTTCCGATCGCGGGCGCGTTGGCCGGACGCGACCGCGTGCAGCTCCGTGCGCGGGCAGACCGGCCGATGCGCGTCTGGGTGCAGCTGCGCGCCTCGAGCCCTGGCGGCGAGCGCTGGGGCCACAGCGTGTATCTGGATGAGGGGCTCGCCATGAACGATCTCTTCTTCGACGACTTCGTGGCCATGGGGCCGACCTCCGCGCCGCGCCCGCCGCTGGCGCAGATCGATTCGCTGCTCCTCGTCGCGGACACGGTCAACACGCGGCCCGGATCCGAAGGCGTCATTCGGATCGTCGAGACCTGGGTGGCCTCGCCGGCACCGTGATCGCAGGCGCGCACGCTCATCACGACAGGCGGCGGCGAACTTGCACTCACCCCGCCTCGCCATGCCTCATCCCCCCTTCGTTGGCAGATTCGACGACCTCACCGGTCCGTTCGTCTACGTGCGCGCCGATGCCATGCGCGGCTATCCCGTGCTGACTGAGGCGGATATCGTCCGCCCGATCACGACGGAGCTGGTGCGTACTCTCCGGCGATTCGGGAGTGAAGCCGTCGCGTACTGCATCCTCCCGCACCAGGCGCACGTGCTGGTGGCCGGCGTTGGCGCCGATGCGGATCCGCGCGCGGGCATCCGTCGATGGAAACAGGTGAGCGGCTTCACCCACTACGAGCGGCATGGCCGGCGGCTCTGGCGAGAGCGGGGCCTCGTGCGCAGCGTGCCGGACCTCGATGCGCTGGAGGAAGGGGCCTGCTACATGGCCGCCGCGCCGGTTCGCGCGGGCCTGGTCCGGCGGGCGGATCAGTATCGCTGGACGGCCGCGACGCGATGGCCGATGGCCGCGCTCGGCAGCCGGCCGCCGTCAGCGGCGCCGAAATGGTGGCCGGGACGCGCTACTTCCGGATGCCGTACCGGATACTCACTTCCCAGATGAGAAGACACATGCCGATCGCGAGGACCGCGCCGCCGATGCTCATCCACGTGAGCGCCCTCCGGACTTCGGGTGAGCCGTAGCCTGCACCCTGCAGGCCGGAGGTGAGCTGGACGAACCCCATGGCGATCGCGACAACCGACGCGACCATGAAGACCGTGCCGAAGACGGCGCGCGCGAACGATCCCTGCTGAGGTCCGGTCACGTGCGCACCGTCAGCAGCAGCACGGCGGCCGCCGCGCCGAACATGAGGTTTGGCGCCCATGCCGCGAGCAGGGGACTGATCAGTCCGCCCGCGCCAAACGCCGCGAAGACGGAGATCATCGTCCAGTAGACGAGCGCGAGGACGATGCCGATTCCAACGCCGTACATCGCGCCGCGCCTGCCCGTCGTGACGGCGAAGGGCACGGCAATGAAGGTCATGACGAGCGTGACGAGAGGGAAGGCGAGCTTGCGGTACAGCTCGACTTCGTGGCCGAGCACGTCGTAGCCGCTCTGGCGCAGCTCCTGGATGTAGCGGCTCAACTGGGGATAGGTCATCCTCCGCGGCTCCGGGACCTCGGTGACGAAGTACTCCGCGGTCTCGAGTGCGAGCACCTTCCGCCCGAAGCGCTCGAACGCCTCGATCCGGTCGCCCGCACCGAACTGGCGGTACCATCCGCCGACGAGTGCCCACTGTGGCTCCGCGGCCTCGTCCTGCCCGCCTTCGAGGAACTCGGCGCGCGACGCGTAGGCGCGGCTCGCGAGGGCGTGCGTCCCCCTGTCGAACTCGAAGATCGAGACGCCGTTCAGCTCGCTCGTCCGCGGGTTGAAGTACTGGTAGTGATAGATTTCGCCGTCTCGCCCGACGATCCACTTGCGGTTCAGGACGTCGAAGGTCTGCGGCGACCCGCCCTTGATGAGGTGCTTGAGCTGATCGGCCCGCCGGTTGGCCAGCGCCAGCACGCGTTCCTCCATGCCGAAGAGCACGGCGCTCGCGACGAGCGCAAAGGCCAGGAGCGGCACGGCCGTCCGGTACAGGCTCACTCCGCACGCCCGCATGACGATGAGCTCGCTGTTCTTGGTGAGCAGGCCGATTGTGACGAGCGCGGACAGGAGCACCGCGAGCGCGATGATGTAAGAGAGGAACTGCGGCGTCGACCACCACAGGAACCCGAGAATCTGGCCAAGGGACGTCTGCCCCTTGAACCACTTGTCGGAGAGGTCGAGGAACGTCGAGATATAGAACAGCCCGAGCAGCGCGATGACCGTCATCCCCAGGATGCGCAGGTACTGGCGCGCGACGTAGATGTCCAGGAGGTTCGGGCGGGGAAGCTCGAGGTGCGGGATCTTGATGACCACGACGACGGGCCCTGTCGCGCGTGGAGCTGCGCCGCCGGGCTCGGCGCCGGTGGAGGTGTCGGCAGCAGTGGAGGCGGCCTGTCGGGCGCGCACGAGCCACCGCGGGAGCGAGATGCGGATCGGCTGGTCCGCGGACCGGGCCCGCGACAGCAGCAGTGCCGCGCCGGCCGCGCCCAGGATGATGTTCGGGAGCCACATGGCCAGCCACGCCGGCACGAGACCGCCCTTGGTCATCGCCTGGGCCATGAACATGATCACGTAGTAGACGAAGATGACGCCGATGCCGAGGACGAAGCTGGCGAGCTTGCCGTCCTTGCGGTTGCTCGCGCCGAGCGCCAGGCCGAGCAGCGCGAACACGAAGCACGCCATGGGGATCGAGAACTTCTTGTGGATGGTCATCACGGCGTTGTGCGTGGAGACCCCCTGTGCTTCGAGGTCCGCGATCCGCCCGCGGAGCTCCGCGATGGTCAGCTCGTTGTCCCCGCGAGCCGGACCGCTGCGCGGGAAGACGCTCTCGGGATCCAGGCTGACGACCATCTGCTTGAAGCGCAGCACCTCGTAGCTGGCCGGGTCGTCGGTCTTTGTCGTGTGGCGCGCGCCGTCCTCGAGGACCATCTGGATGGTCCGGGCGTCGCGGTTGACGAGCATCCGGCCGGTCCTGGCCAGATAGATGACCGGCTGGCCCGGGTTCGACGTGTCGGCCGCCAGCACATCCTCCCAGCCGCCGCTCTTGGGAATCTCGCGGACGTAGAGCACGGTGTTGGGAAAGTCCTCGAAGAACACCCTGGGCCGGACTTCGCCCTCCGCCCGGTCCGCCACGATCTGCATCGTCAGTTCCCGGAAGGACTGGTTGCCGTCGGGCATGGCCTTCAGGAGCACCCAGGACGAGGCCGCCCAGGCCACGACCGCGATGACCGCCAGCGGCCGGAGCAGCTGGAACGGGCTGATGCCGCAGGCCATCATCACCACGACTTCGCGGTCGGCTGACAGCCGCCCGAAGGCGACCAGGATGCCGATGAGCAGGGCCATCGGGATGGTGAGCGCCAGGGCCTGTGGCAGGAGGGTCACCATCAGCCGCATCAGCATCGGCCACGGCACGCCCTTGGCGATGAGCTGTTCGGCCAGCTCGATGATGAACGGGATGATGAGGATGAAGGTGAAGACCAGGAGCGCGATGAGGAACGGCGGAACGATCTCCCGGATGACGTAGCGGTCGAGGGTCTTCATGGGCCGGCTGGTGCTTCCATTATCAACCGGATAGCCGTTGGACGGATAAATTGGGTCGAACAACCGACAGAAGCGTCCACAGGGCGTCCACAGCCTGTATTCATTGGGTATTTCGTAGAGGTCTGATAATAGTTCTTATGTTAACTATTCCGTGTCGACGTCGGGGATTTTCTGCATGGGCCGAGCTCGAGCGACCCCAGTCCGGGAGCGAGTCAACGCGCCAGCGATGACCCGCAACGCCTCGCAATGATGGACGCGCGCAACGCCCCTGCCTGGAGACGCTGAGCGGCCCCCCAACGTCGGTCGGGGTCCGCCGTTACGCCTGGCTTCGGAGGTCTTGGAGGATGGCCTCGAGCGCCGAGATGATCTCGTCCTTCGAGGCGTTCTTCTTGTTGAAGCTCAGGCGCAGGTTGAACGCTTTGTTCTGGGGCTTGAAGGCAAACACGAAGGCCTTTGGCCGACCCGGCTTTGGCGCCTGTGTCTGCTTCCGAAGCTCCTCGCGCGTGGCGCCGCCCTGGCTGGCAATCTTCTCGACCAGGGCCAGCATCTTCTGCGGGTCGCCCTGCCGGACCACCTGGAGCAAGGCCGACTTGCTGTGAATGCCGGCCAGGCGGCAGACCTTCCGGACGTCGGCCGGGATGGCGTTGAGCGACAGGGATTCCGTAATGGAGGTCCGCGACTTCCCCAGGCGCTTGGCCAGGTCTTCGTGCGTGTAGCCGCAGCGCTGGCCGAGGCTCTGCAGCGCGTCAGATTCCTCGAACGGCGTCAGGTCCTTGCGCTGGATGTTCTCGACGAGCGCGAGTTCCAGCATCTCGGTTTCGTCCACGTCCCGGACGACGACCGGCAGTTCCTGCAGGCCGGACTGGACGGCGGCGTGGTAGCGCCGCTCGCCCGCCACGATCTGGTAGCGGGAGCCTTTCTGGCGCACGACCAGGGGCTCGATGATGCCTTTCTCCGACACCGACGCGATCAGTTCGGACAGGTCCCCCATGGCCTGCCGGGGCTGATCGGGGTTCGGGTCGACGCTCTCGATGGGCACCATGCGGCCGACCGGCGAGCCGGAGGGCGCGTTCAGTGTCTCGACATAATGAGCGTCGTGACGCATGCGCAGCGTGTTGGGCAATCCTCGCTTAGGCACGGTCCA
>CAZJBN010000017.1:19829-22753 GCA_964543955.1 uncultured Bifidobacteriaceae bacterium | reverse complement strand
GCTGTAGTACTCGGTGGCGCCGCTCGAATCGGGCGCAAAGGTGAAAATCGACTCCCGGTAGGCCGGGCTTTCCTCGAGCCGCACGCTCTTGGTGATGACGGTCCGGAACACCTTGTCGCCGAAGACCTTTCGGATCTGTTCCTGGATATCCCTTCCGAGCGCGGTCCGCCGGTCGTGCATGGTGATGACGACGCCGAGGATCTGCAGCTCGGGGTTGGGCCGCTGACGGACCTTCTCGATCGTCTCCAGCAGGTCGTCAGTACCCTCGAGGGCGAAGTACGACGACTGGATGGGAATGAGGAGATGCGTCGAGGCCACGAGGGCGTTGACGGTCAGCAGGCCCAGTGCCGGGGGGCAATCGATCACGACGTGTTCGAACTGTGGCAGGACGAGGGCGAGCTCGTCCTTGAGGCGGAAGGGCGCGTCGAGCTCCCCGACCATCCGCGACTCGAGCTTTGCCAGGGCAATGCGCGACGGCGCGACCGACAGGTGCGCCATGTCCGTCGTGGCGATGACGTCCTGCAGGTGTACGCCCGGATCGATGAAGACGTCGTACATGCTCTTCTCGCGCAGCCGCACGTCGATGAACGACATGCTGCTGTTCCCCTGGGGGTCGAGGTCGACGAGGAGCGTGTTCTTGCCGCGCATGGCCAGGGCGGCTGCGAGGTTGATGGCGGTCGTGGTCTTGCCGACGCCACCTTTCTGGTTGGCAATTGCGAGAATCATCGCGCAGGAGTGTGCGGGTTCCCCGCATTGTAGGGACCGCGGTGCCGATTGGTCAAGGATGGCATGGATGTCGGCGCCGGATTAGCAGGCAGAGACCGACGCTAAGTTGTCCATCCGGAAGGGGTTAGTGGAAATGTCGGCCGGCCGACACGGGAACCGGGAATCGACTCTCGCCACTCCCGGCCATCCCGTCACTCCCGTTCGACCTACATCTTGTACTTCCCCATGTCGTCGGGATCCAGCGACTCGAGCCACTGCTGCAGGCGATCGGTGTCCTGTTTTTCGTTCGCGAAGTCCACGGTCTTGGCGTTGTCGATGACCCGCTCGTCGACGAGAATCGGCGCGCGCGTCCGGAGTGCCAGCGCGATGGCATCGCTCGGCCGTGCGTCGATCGCCACCGGTCCGCCAGGCGTCACGAGATGGATGAGCGCGTAGAAGGTGTTCTCCTTGAGATCGCAGACCACGATCTTCTCCACCGCCGCCTGCAGATCCTGGATGACGTTGCGCAGCAGGTCGTGCGTCATCGGGCGCGGCGTCTGGATGTTCTCGATCTGCAGCGCGATGGCATTGGCCTCGAAGTGGCCGACCCAGATGGGCAGCACCTTCTGTCCCTCCGCATCGCGAAGGATGATGATCGGCATGTTGGTGATGGGGTCGACCATCAGGCCCTTGATGTTCATCTCGATCATCGCGTCACCTCCACAATCGGGCTCCGGGCGTCGTCTTCCTGCTGTATCGTCGACTCGCCCGCCATCTCACCCCAGACGCTGTTCGGGCCCGCCCGCCGTATCCTCACGGGAACGGTCTGCCCGATGCGCTCCGGAGCGCCAGGGAAATTGACCACGGTGTTGCCCGACGTGCGGCCAGACAGTTCCCACTCGCGACGCCTGCTGGTGTGATCCACGAGCACGTCGACGGTCCGCCCGACCGACCGCTCGTGCAAGGCCCACTGGATCCGGCGCTGCACCTGCTGCAGCGTCACGATCCGCCGCGTCTTCTCCTCCTCAGGTACATCGTCTCGCATCCGTCTGGAGGCCAGCGTATTCGGACGCTCGGAGTACTTGAACGAGAACATGCTGTGGTACTGCGCAGCTTCGGTGAGCGTCAGCGTGTCCTCGAAGTCCCCGTCCGTCTCGCCCGGGAACCCGACAATCATATCGGTCGAAAGCTGAACCTCCGGGATGGCCTCCCGGATTCGCTGCAGGGTCTCGAGGTACTGCTCGCGTGTGTAGCGGCGGCGCATGAGCCCCAGAAGCCGAGTGGACCCCGACTGCACTGGCAGGTGGAGATGCTTGCAGACCTTCGGGAGATCGCGCACGGCGGCAATGACCCGGTCGGTCGTGTGGCGCGGGTGCGGGCTGGCAAACCGGATGCGCTCGATGCCCGGCACCTCGTGCACGGCCTCGAGCAGTGCCGGGAAGTCGCAGGCCGGGTCGTCCGGGGCGTGATAGTGGTTGACGATCTGACCGAGGAGCTGCACCTCGCGCCGGCCGCTGTCGGCGGCTTCGCGCACGTCGCGGAGGATCTCGGCCCTCGGCCGCATGCGCTCGTGACCCCGCGTGTACGGCACCACGCAGAACGAGCAGAAGTCATTGCAGCCCTCGATGATGGTGACGTAGGCCTTGACCGGATGGTCCCGGCGCGTGATGCCGAGCGGGAACGAGGGCTCGTCGTAGGGCGTCGTGACGTCGATGAGCGGCCGCGCCGCCGGCCGCCGCTCCCCTGCCTGCTGGATCAGCATCGGCAGCGCCTTGACCCGCTGGGTCCCGACGATGAGGTCGATGATGCCCGGGGAACGGGACACCAGAGCCTCGCCTTCCTGCTGAGCGACGCAGCCCGTGACCGCGACGAGCGGATCGCGGCCGCTCTCCCTGGCCATCTCGCGGATCTCACCCAGCCGCGTGTACAGCTTCTCCTCGGCTCGCTCGCGAACGCTGCAGGTGTTGACCACCACGATGTCCGCATCCGCATCGGAGTCGGCCGGGTCGTACCCGGATTGTTCGAGCAGCCCCGCCATCCGCTCGGAATCGTGGACGTTCATCTGGCAGCCGTAGGTTTCGATGAAGTACTTCATAGGACGCGCGACAATCCGCTGTACAGCCTACCGCCCTTCCACCCGCTGCCGCTAGACGCAGATACGCAGACGGACGCAGATACGCAGACGGACACAGATGCGCAGACGGACACAGATGCGCAGA
>CAZJBN010000017.1:11817-19729 GCA_964543955.1 uncultured Bifidobacteriaceae bacterium | reverse complement strand
TGTCCCCTGCCTGTGATGCCGCATCTGAGTAATGCCTGTGCATCTGCGTAATGCCCTGTCCATCTGCGTAATGCCTGTGCATCTGCGTAATGCCTGTGCATCTGTGTAATGCCTGCGCATCTGTGTAATGCCTGCGCATCTGCGTATGGCCGGTCGCTATCTGCGTCTGGAGCGCGAACGACTTTCGCCTTTCGCTTTCGCCATGTGTTCACCTTTCGCCCCTGCCGACTCGAGCAGCTCCAGCGCGCCGGCACGGGCCTGCGGCCCTGCGCCGGCGCCGCCCATCATGCGCGCAAGCTCGTCCACCCGGGCTTCGCGATCGAGGCGCGAGACAGTGGTTACGGTCCGCCGCCCGCGGACCTGCTTGTCGATCAGGAAATGCGTTCGCCCGGCCGCCGCAATCTGCGGCAGGTGCGTAATGCAGAGGACCTGGAACCGGTCGCCAAGCGAGGCCAGCTTCTGCCCCACCACCGTCGCCACCCGCCCGCCGATGCCGGCGTCGACCTCGTCGAAGATCAGCGTCCGTGTGCCCGGCTGGTTCGCGTGTCGTTCGGCGGCCAGCGTCTTCAGCGCAAGCATCACGCGCGACAGCTCGCCGCCCGAAACAATCCGCGCCAGAGGCCGCGGCTCCTCGCCCACATTGGCGGAGAGGGCGAACTCGACGGTGTCCAGGCCCTGATCGGTCCACTCTGAATCCCCTTCGGCGGCGGTGACGCGGACCTCGAACCGTGCACGCTCCATGGCGAGGACCGCAAGCTCCCCTTCGAGCGCGTGCCCCAGCTCCCCCGCCGCCTCGTGTCGCCGGGCGGAGAGGCTGCGCGCCAGCCCCAGGTAGCCGGACGAGGCCTGGGCGAGGGTGTGCTCGAGATCGGCAAGGCTCGCGCTTCCGCCCACGAGCGCCGCGTGCTCCGCCGCCAGCGCATCCCGCCGCCGGAGGGCATCGTCCAGGGTGGGTCCGTGCTTGCGCTTCAGCCGTTCCAGGAGTGCCAGCCGATCCTCGACCTCCTGGAGGCGCGCCGGCGAGGCGTCGATGCCGGCCGCGAAGTCCCTGAGCGTGACGGCCAGGTCCTCGAGCTCGGCCTTGATGTCGCCGCGGGCATCCATGTACGGCGCAAAGCGAGGGTCGAGCGTTGCCAGTTCACCCACCCGCTTCCAGACGTGGTCGAGCCCGGCAAGCACGGCGTGCTCCGACTCGTAGAGCTCCTCGTAGCCTTCGCGGCACAGCCGCTCGATGCGATCCGCGCTGCGGAGCATCTGGCGATCGTTGGCGAGGGTCTCGTCCTCGCCGGGCGTCAGGGCGGCGCGAGTCAACTCGTTCAGCTGGAACTCCACCAGATCGAGGCGTGCGGCCCGTTCGCGATCGTCCATGCGCAGCCGGTCGATCTGCTGGCGGATGTCCCTGACCCTGGCGAACGCCGAGGAGACCTCCTCCCGCGCCCTGCCGAGGCCAGCCCATTCATCGAGGACTGCCAGGTGCTGCGCGGGGTCCAGCAGCTGCTGATGCTCGTGCTGGCCGTGGAGCTCCACGAGCCGGTTGGCGAGGTCCCTGAGCGCCGCTGCCGTGGCCAGCGCCCCGTTGATGAACGCGCGGCTCCGGCCCTGGCTCGTGATCTCCCGCCGCACGACGATCTCGTGGCCGTGCTCGTCGTCGAAGATGGCCTCGACCGTGGCCAGGTCTTCGCCCGTGCGGATCAGATCCTGCGTGGCGCGTCCGCCCAGCAGCAGGCCGACGGCTTCGACGAGGATGGACTTGCCCGCGCCCGTCTCGCCGGTGAGAATATTGAACGAAGGTTCAAACTCGACCGACGCCGACTCGATGACCGCCAGGTTCCGGATGGCGAGGTAGCGGATCATGGGGGTGGCACTGCCCGCGTTCGGGATGGGGCTGAGAGGACGGAACCCTCATCCTATCATGGGTTTGACAGAATTTCGTGCTGCGTGCTACCGTTGCACGGAACCGCGCTTCTTCCCAGCAGCGCCACCCCCAATCGAACGGATTCGGAGGACATTGTTGCTGACGCCTGGGTCGTTAGTCCTGGCACTGCAACCTGAGGGCAGTGCTACGTCCACTCAGGCCGCCACGGGAGATATCGTTGGGCTGGTTGCCCAGGCGAGTCCCATTTCGCTGGCGGTGCTCGTCATCTTGCTGCTGTTCTCGGTGGTGGCCTGGGCAATCATTGTCTCCAAGCTCATCGCGTTCAAGCGTATGGAGGCGCAGACGGCCGCGTTCCTGGACGTGTTCCGGCGCGCGTCGAAGTTCTCGGATGTCCAGGCCGTGAGCGCCTCGCTCTCCGCGAGCCCCCTCGTTGGCATCTTCCAGGCCGGCTACGCGGAGCTCACGGCGCAGTTGCGGCAGCCGGTCAGCGCGGCCGGCAGTCCAGGCGCGCCGGCGGCACGTCCTACATTGAAGAGCCTGGCCGCCGTCGATCGCGCGCTCATTCGCGCATCGTCTACGGAGGTCAACAAGCTCGAGAAGCGAGTGACCTTCCTGGCGACGACCGCCAGCATCACGCCGTTCATCGGGCTCTTCGGCACGGTCTGGGGCATCATGCTGGCCTTCTCGAACATCGGCGCTCAAGGGTCCACCGACCTGTCGGTCGTGGCCCCTCCGATTGCCGAGGCGCTCGTCGCCACGGCGGCCGGCCTGTTTGCGGCCATCCCCGCTGTCTACTTCTACAACCACATCACGACGAAAGTGAAAACGTACGCGACGGAGATGGACGATTTCGCGCTCGAGTTCCTGAACATCTCCGAGCGCAACTTCACGTGATGCGCCGCGGACCACACGACGTGCGAGCCATCGACGGGAGCATGCGAGGCGCCACGTGCCCAAGGTGATGCCCATTCCCGAGGCGGCCGGCCGCAACAGGCACGGCCGGCGTGTCTCCACGTCGCTCTCGGAGATCAACGTCATCCCGCTGGTCGACGTGATGCTCGTGCTCCTCATCATCTTCATGGTGGCGGCACCGATGATGCAGAAGGGCATCGAGGTGAACCTCCCTGTCGCGCAGCGGACCCAGCGGATGTCCGAACAGCGGGTGTATGTGACCGTGCCGCTCAGCTATCAGGAGGACGGGCGTGTCTTCATCGACGACGAAGGCGTGTCGCGCGAGGTGCTGGCCGAGCGCATGCGCCAGATGATGGTGAACCAGGAGCAGAAGGAAGTGTTTCTCCGCGGCGACGGCGGAGTCCGCCTGCAGGACCTGATGGACGTGATGGACCGGTTGAAGGAAGGCGGCGTGGAGCGCGTGGGCGTGGTCTCGCAGCCGCCTCCGCCCGTCCGCCGCCGATAGACGATGGACGCCGTCACCGCCGTCCTGGTCAACCGCACGCGCGACACCGAGCCGCTTGGCTCGGTCCTGGGGTACTCCGCCCTCGCGCACATCGCGTTTGCGGTCATCCTGGTGATTGTTCCGGCCGGATGGCTCGGGACCCATCTGGCGGATCAGGACGAGGTGGTGATGCAAATCAGCCTTGGCGGCGCGGTCGGGCCCAGGGATGGCGGCCTGGCGACCCTTGGCGGCCGGCCGGTCCAGCAGGTTCAGCCCGTGGAGTCGAAGAAGGCCATCCAGCCGGTTCGCCCGCCCGCCGCGCAGCAGCCGGAGATGGTCGAACCGACCAAGACCGCGCCGAAGAAGGCAACCGCTCCCACAAAGGTGCCGGCCAAGGATTCTCGCAGCAGCACGCCGACCAGGGGCGCGGAGCTTCAGAAAGGGAGCGCCGTCGCCGAGACTGGCGGCAAGGGGCAGGGCTTCGGATTGTCGGCCGGCGGCGGCGGGACGGGCGGCTACCTCGACGTCGCCGACTTCTGCTGTCCCGAATACATCGCCACGATGCTCACCATGATTCAACGCAACTGGAATTCGCGACAGGGTGCCGAAGGCACGACGCTGATGAAGTTCGCCATCGAACGTGATGGCCGGCTGACGAACATCCAGGTCGAGCGCTCGAGCGGCGCGCCCGCTCTTGACTACTTCTCGCAGCGATCGCTGGCCCTGACGCGCCAGCTGCCGCCGCTGCCTGCGGCGTATCCGCACGAGCAGCTGACCGTTCACCTCCCCATGAATTACGTACGATAGGACACTTGCGCATGCCACCGATCCCGCACGCACCCATCA
Organism: uncultured Bifidobacteriaceae bacterium; assembly: GCA_964543955.1. Lineage (GTDB taxonomy): Bacteria > Acidobacteriota > Vicinamibacteria > Vicinamibacterales > UBA2999 > VFZN01. The sequence continues at coordinate 15,611 of CAZJBN010000017.1, read as the reverse complement.
CGCGAAGACAGCATCGAGTCACCGTGCGGCCCTGGCTGGCGTCGCTGATCATCGCTGCGGCAGCTGTCGTGGTCGGGGCCCAGGCGCCGGCGCCGCAGCAACCGCCTCAGCAGCCGAAGGAAGTGGTCCTGCCGCCGATCATGGGCGATCCCGGCACGCCGCCGCGCATGGCGGTTCCCGACTTCATCGCGCTGTCCCAGGACAAGGAGACGCAGGAAGCAGCGCGGGTGATTGCCGAGGTGCTGTGGGACGACATCGATTTCGAGCGCGAGTTCTACATGATCCCGCGCGACACGTACAAGTCCATTCCGGCCGCGCGGTCGCTCGACACCGTCCCCTTCGATCGCTGGCGCGAGCTTGGCGCGGACGCCGTCGTCATCGGCGTCGTCTCGCGGGCGGCCAACGGCATTCGCGTGGAGATGAAGCTCTACGACGTGCGCGCCCAGCGCGAGGCCTACGCGCGCGAGTACACCGGTTCGGCGGCCAACCCCCGGCTCTACGCGCATACGATGGCCGACGAGATCCACCAGTCTCAGCGAAGCCTTCGCGGCGTGGCGCGGACCAGGCTCGCCTTCTCCTCCGATCGCAACCGCGACTCGGTGGCCGGGACCGTCGAGAAGCGCGAGGTCAAGGAGATCTACATCTCGGACTACGATGGCGCGAACCAGCGCCGGATCACGATCAACCGCGTGCTCAACATCACGCCGAGCTGGTCGCCGGATGGCCGCTCCATCGCTTACACGTCGTACCGCAAGACCCTGCCCGACATCATCATCTCCAACATCTTCGTCGGGACGATGGAAGAACCGGCGCGGGGCGTGGGCCAGAACTTCCTGCCCGTGTTCTCGCCGGATGGATCGCAGATTGCCTTCATGTCCACGCGCGATGGGAACTCGGAGCTCTATGTGATGAACCGCGACGGTTCCAACGTCCGGCGGCTCACCAACCATCCGTCCATCGACGTGACGCCGACGTGGTCGCCCACCGGCACGCAGATCGCGTTCACGTCCGACCGGTCGGGCACGCCACAGATCTACGTCATCTCGCCGGACGGCACGGGCCTGCGCCGCATTTCGTTCGAGAGCTTCGCGGACCGGCCGACCTGGTCGCCCGCGCCGTACAACGAGATCGCGTTTGCCGCCCGCACCGGACCCGGCTTCGACATCAAGATCCTCAACATCGCGGCGGGCGAGACGCGCCAGATCACGTTTGGCGAGGGCACGAACGAGAGCCCGGCATGGTCGCCCAACGGGCGCCACCTGGCGTTCACGTCGACGCGGGCCGGACGAACGCAGGTATTCACGGTGGATCGTGACGGCCGCAACGTGCGGCAGCTCACGAGAGAGGGCAACAACACGACGCCACACTGGTCGCAGTAGGGAAACACAGATGGCCGGGGGCACAGGTGCACAGGTGCACAGGTGCCCGGGTGCACAAGTGCCCTGGTGCACAAGTGCACAAGTGCACAAGTGCCCTGGTGCTCGAGGGCACAAGTGCCCGGGGTGCAGGAGTGCCCGGGGTGCACGGGTGCCACATGCCAGGTGCTAAGTGCCGAGTGCGGTTGAGAGTGCGGAGTGCGGAGTGCGCAGCGTGCAAGGGCCCAGAGCCGAGAGCCCGAAGATTGAAGCCCGATTTCGCGAGGATGGGATGATGAGAGCGAACGAGATGATGAAGCGAGCCGCGGTGGTGATGCTCGTGTTGATGATGGTTGCCGCCTGCGCCAAGAAGCCCGAGCCCGTCGTGCGGCCGCTGCCGCCGCCGCCGCCCGAGACCTCCATTCCGCCGACGCCGCCGCTTCCGCCGGAGCCGGTGACCGAGCCGGTGCCCGTGCCACCCGAGCCGGTGGTCGAGGACACGATCTCGAGCGCGAACCTCGACGATCTCAACCGCTCCGGCCTGCTGCAGCCCGTTCTCTTCGCGCTCGACATGTTTGAGATCGACGCGTCCGGCCAGCAGGTGCTCGAGGCGAACGCGCAGGTCATGCGCAAGTACCCCGCCATGCAGGTGACGATCGAAGGCCACTGCGACGAGCGCGGAACGGCCGAGTACAACCTCGCGCTCGGCGAGCGCCGCGCCCTTTCGGCCAAAACCTACCTGGTCTCGCTCGGCATCCCGGCCGAGCGGGTACGCACCGTCAGCTACGGCAAGGAGTTCCCGTTCGATCCCGGCCACAACGAGGAGGCGTGGTCGAAGAACCGGCGCGCCCACTTCGTGATCACCGCGCGGTAAGCAGGTAACATGGTGGCCATGACACGGCAACTGATTGTCGGCCTGGCGATCGCGGCAACGCTCGTCATAACCGCCGGGCCGGCTGCCGCCCAGTCTCGCCGCGAGATGCAGATGATGGCGGATCTGAGGATGCTGCAGGAGCAGACCCAGCAGCTCCAGCAGCAGCTGGCCACCGCGCTCGCGGAGATCGGCGCATCGCTCCAGCAGCTGTCGACGCGCGTCGACGATCAGAACAGCGCCACGCGCAAGGGCTTCGCCGATCAGAAGCTGGTCATCGACCAGGTCAACGGCGACCTGCGCATCGTCAGGGAACGCGTGGACGAGACCAACGTCCGCATCACATCGCTCTCGCAGGAGATCGAAGCCCTGCGGATGGCCACGCCGTCGTACCCGCCCCCGACGTTTCCGGGCGATGCAGCGGGCCTCACGCCGGCCAGCTCCGACGCTCCGGGCTCGGCGCAGGCCGCGCCAGGAAGCGTGCCGGGCGCGCCGCCGCCGCCGGTCGCGCCGGTCAATCCCGGCATCTCGCCGCAACGCCTGTACGACACGGCGTGGACCGACTACACCGCCGGCCAATGGACGCTCTGTATCGAGGGGTTCAACACCTATCTGCGCAGCTTCCCGCGGAGCGAGCTCGCAGACGACGCACAGTTCTACATCGCGGAGTGCAACTACCTGGACGGCAAGAACACCGAGGCGATGGACGCCTACAACCGTGTCATCGGCACGTACCCGACGGGCGATCGCGTGCCGGAGGCCTACTACAAGCGTGGCATGACGTTCGAGCGCCTCGGCCAGCTCGATCAGGCGCGCGACTCGTGGGAGACGCTGATCAAGCTCTTTCCCGACAGCGACATGGCGCGGCTCGGCAAGCAGAACCTGGATCGATTGTCGCGCGCGAAGCCGCCGGTGTAAGCTCGACGTTCAACCCGGCTGCCGCCGGACGCCCGGCCCCTCCGAGGTCAAGAAAACGAGGACGACATGGGAAGCGTGAACAAGGTGTTACTGGTGGGCAACCTCGGACGGGACGCGGAAGTACGCTACACGCCCGGCGGCGCGCCGGTGGCGAGCTTCAGCATTGCCACGACCGAGAACTGGACGAGCAAGGACGGCGAGAAGCACGAGCAGACCGAGTGGCATCGCATCGTGCTCTGGGGCAAGCAGGCCGAGACGCTCCAGCCGTATCTCGTCAAGGGCAAGCAGATCTTCGTCGAAGGCCGCCTGCAGACGCGCCAGTGGGAGAAGGACGGCCAGAAGCACTACACGACGGAGATCAAGGCCGACCGGATCGTCCTCCTCGGCGGCGGACGCGGCGATCGCCAGGACCGCGGCGACAGCGGCGGCTACCAGGATCCGATGAAGGAGCCGGCTGCCGTCACCGACGACGACATTCCGTTCTGACGTCTTGCATCAGGCAACCCTGAAGGGTTGCCTCCACAAGGCCGGTGTCGAAGCCGGCAGCTGTCTCAGTCAGCAGCTGTCTCAGTCAGTAGCTGTAGAGGCAACCTTCAGGCTTGCCTGGACAAGGCCGGTGGTCTCGGTCGGCAGCTGTGAGGCAACCCTTC